>JBFJXW010000231.1:0-5793 GCA_041622895.1 Desulfobulbus sp.
CCCAGCATATCGCCCCCATTTTCCTGCTCCAAAAACAGCCGCAAATTGATCTGCCAATTCGGCGACATTGAGAAGAGGTTCATGAAGGGGTTGCCAGTCGGATTTATCTTTAGTCTCTGTAGAATGGGCATAATAAGGACGCATAACGATACCAAGATCCAAGAGTTGCATTTAATTTAAAATGAAACCTATACGGCAACCTTTCTCGAGCACGAACGACAAAAAAATGGAGGTCAAAATATCAAACAAGAAAACAAATAAATCTACCTTTAATTCATTGAAAATTCTCGAAAATATTTTGCTTCTCATCCTCTCTATCCCACAATGTCGGCCTGATTTCCGCCAACCCAACGCCGCTGATACGCTGATGGTTGTAAGCATCGGAACCTGTTCAGGGTTTTCTGGAGCGTGCTGGCAATCATCATTCACCGATAGAAAAAAATATTGCTACAGACAATAAGCCTCGCCGCCCCTGCTGAAGGCGGAGAGGCAGAATCGTTGCTCATGTTCGGTACCGGTTCGGCTTTGCCTGAAAAGGTTGTCGTGGGCCGGATGGAACCTTTGCGAAGGCCTTTGAGGTGCAGTCAAAGAGGCTGTCGCTCCACAAGCGCCGGTGTATGGTGGGTTGCTCGTGCTTGGTTCCACCGTAATTGATGATCCAGAAGAGCAGGTCGACAACCACCGCGAGTAACAGATAGGCAAGGATGCATTCCATGTTTGTTTCCTCCTGATGAAAAAGGGTTTGGTGTTCTCTTGCCGTCACGTTACTCTAGGTGGTGGGACAAATAGCGTCCCACCAATTTTTTTCTGCATCTTTTTTCATTTCTTCGATTCTCATGGCCAAATACAAGCCCCAGCACACGCGTCTGCTGTTCATCGACCGAAAAATACGAGAAAAGCGCTTTCCCAATCGCACTTCGCTCGCCGAGGAATGGGAAACCAGCTCCAAGACTATTCAACGCGATCTCGACTACATGCGGTACGAACTTGATGCGCCGCTGGAGTATTCGGCCAAGCATCGCGGCTACTTCTATACCGAGGAGCAGTATCAGCTGCCGGCCATCAACATCCGGGAAAGCGATCTGTTTGCCATCTATCTGGCCGACAAGCTGCTGGTTCAGTACCAGGGCACTCCCATCTACGACAGCCTCTGTTCGGTGTTCCGCAAGATCGAGGATTCCCTGCCGGATAAAACTGCGGCCCGGCCCGGCAACGATCAGTCGCTGTTCACAGTTTTCCCGCCCTTTACAACGGTTATCCTGCCCGAGGTCTTTGAAACCGTGCTCGATTGCCTGCGGACTTCGACCAGGTTGGAGATCGCCTACCGAAGCCCGGGCAGCACAGCGGAATGGCGGCAGATCGATCCCTATCATGGAGTGCGGTTTGAGGGAGACTGGTACGTGGTGGGCTATTGTCATCTGCGGCAGGCCATTCGAACCTTCAGCCTGGCCCGCATGGAAACGGCAACCAAGCAGGGACAGCGATTTGCAGTACCCAGGGATTTTGATTTCAGGAAGCTCTCCGGCAGCCACTTTGGCGTGCACTGGGGAACGGATGACATCGAGGTGCAGATTCTGTTCAGCAGGGAGGCGGCAGCCTATGTCCGGGAACGAATCTGGCACCCCTCGCAGCGGATTGCGGAGAAGGCGGATGGTTCGCTGGTGTTATCGCTCACCGTCAACCATCTGCTGGAGCTGAAACGGTGGATATTGTCGTGGGGGGCCATGGCGCGGGTGCTGGAACCGCCCGCTCTGGTCGACGAGGTGCAAAAGACGGCCCGGTTGATGGCCGGGATGTATGCGGGGTGTGATGCTTGAGGGGAACGGCACGTTCTCGTACCGCTCCCTTTAAGAACAGAAGCGTTACACCTGATTTCAGGTGGTTTTTGTCAGGGACGTATCGCTCGAACATACCCGGATTTGGTGCTGTAGAACAGGCGTTCCGGGCCGCATTGATCGCCGATTTCCCATATTCCGGGCTGCATGGTGCCACGGTTATCACCAAGCCAGTAACTGCCGTTCAGTTCCAGTTGCACCTGACCGTTCTTTTTGAGATCGAAGATTTTATACAGATCATACAGTTCCCATTTGTTCGGTAACCGCCAGTCTTTGAACTGGCCCTGATTGAGCTTGCCGAGATACTGCTGCACCTCCGCCTGGGATCGGAACTTTGGACTGCGCTCCACCTGCCACATCCGGCCGGTTTTACGCTCCTGCACGACCCCGTTGTCCAGCACCACCAAAGCGCTTTCACTGGCCAGCGCTCCTCCTGCAAAGCCGACAAGCAGGCTAAAGGCGAGCACGACAGACAGCATTCCCGAAAAGTTCCTGGTGTTTTTCCTGCTTTCATTCATGAATGGTACGCCTCCCTTTCGATGAGTGACCGGGCAAACACGGATGTGCCCGTATTTTGGTTATGCATGCGATTGTCGCTTGCTGGTGTCGGCCTGACCCGACGTCTCGCTTGCAGTTGCCGGCAGTGCTGGAACCCAGATGCACCGTGTGGCTTCCGTGGTGCCAAAACGAGCCGCGATTTGACAGCAGGCTCGGGCCTTGTCTATATCAGCAGCGATGCCCTATACATTGTAATGTACAACACATCCGCATTAAAGGCAGCATCGGCATGGCCCATTGTCACCGGTTCGGGCGAACTATTGCACGGCTGCTGCCCAATCCTGCTGCACACCATGTGCCGTTACATAGCAGCAGCCTCATAGCAGCAGTTCAGGGTATATATGGCTTTTCCCTGTTGGGTGGATATGGAAACCGGGGCCATGGCAGAGATGGCTGACCGCGTTTCAGCAGAGTATGGCTCAGGCACTTTTGACGAATGCACTCAAGAGAGACGGTGCACGGATACACCTTGGCGGGATATTGGGAGCACTTTTCAGATGAGAAAATTGTTTCTAGAAAGAGATACCGGCCAATACTTGCCCTTTCGCAACCTCTTCAAACCCAACAAAAAACCTGCACTATGCAGTATAATTACCCGTTTTTGTGCACTTAAAATCACATAAAACGCTACATCTGCCGGATAATCGGTCGACAATTATACCCTAACAAAAACTCAAATAAAAATTATAGTATAGGCAGTATGTCATCCAGTGCCACAGCCTGTCGAACACTATGAAGCCAAAGGAATGCTTCGGGGGAGGAAGAACATGGTCGTACCAACGAAACATCAGCTTTTTATGAATGAATTATGCGAAATCTTGGCAAAACCCAAAGAGTACATTTTCGATTTAGCCTTGGACAATACACTACCGCTCTGGATTGGCCTGTACGATGTCTATCTCATCCCCAAAGGGTATCAGCTGCAATATGAGAATGACCGGATCGTATATCCGTCAGAGTTTTTTTTCTCCTATGTGGAAATCAAACCGGACAAAGAGGCTCTCATCAAAATGAAGGCGGTGAATGGTCCCATGTTCATCGTTTCCGAACTGTCCTGCTCGAACGAGAAGGACGAGTCGATGATTTTATATAATGTCCCTGATGAGTGCTATGGCGAGACCAGTATCATCGGCATCAACACCTCGCAACTCTTTGCAAAAACAGATGCTGTTGAAGCGTGGCGCAACAGCGGCACACCCGCCCGTGGCGGCAAAAAAAAGACAGCGACTGCCGGAACCCAGGTATCCGATACCGCACCGATACCAGCTGTGAATGCCACTAATCATCCCTGCCACGCAGAAGAACTGTTTATTGCGGTTCACTGCTGGCAGTCGCTTTTTGAGAAAGGCGGAGAGGCGGCAAACAAGTTGAAGAAAACGGATATTAAGAACTGGATTTCCGAGCACTACCCCAACAAGTCCACGGCAGCGATCGAGCGCATCGCCACGGTTGTCACTCCGTCAAAAAAATAATGGGAGCGCCTGGTTGCTCCTTGTGCCCTTCCCCGTTTTCCTGCAAGAAAACGTTGTTGCCGCACCCGGTTGATGCATGCTGCTCTGCCGGGTGCGGCTACTCGTTGTTTCAGGCCGTTTGCTGAGGGCCGTCACACCGAAGAATCCATAGATCGCCGGCAAGCATGGTTTCCCGTTCCTTGCGCAGCCTGGTTGCCTCTACCGCCAGCACTGTCCATCCGGTAGCGGCAGCGATGGCATGAATATAAGCGCGGGAATAAGCGAATCTCCCGGTCGTGCGCAATTGGTAGCTGCCTGCATCCATATTTTCCGTGGAAAAACAAAAAAGCGCGCACGGTCGTGCAATGCTGTGGGCAGCGATGAAGAGCTGTTCCAGGTCGCCGACATAGATAAACACATCGGTGGCGAGGAACAGATCATAGGTTTGGTCGGTTGTCAGCAGGTAATGGCTGATGCTGTCTGCATGCAGGCTGCTGTAGCAGCCTTTCTGGGCGGCCTTGGCCAGCATGTTTCGGGAGAGATCCACGCCATCGAGGGTTGCGACCACCTCGGCAAAGGAAATCCCGCTAAGTCCGGTGCCGCAGCCAAGATCAAGGCCATGGTCAAAACGCGCTTGAGTACCCGGACACCGGCCCAAACACGCAGCCAGTTTGCGGGGCGTATCATACCCCAGATCCGTGACCAGGCTGTGTTCAAACCCTTCGGCATAGGTATCGAAAAAATCGCGGATATAGGTATCCGGGGCATGGTCAAGGGGCATCCCATCGAGCGAGGCGAGCATGTACCGGGCCGAATCGTCCTCCGGTCGCAGATCCAAAACTTTCCGGTAGTACAGGGCAGCCTGTTCGTCTTTGCCGGTGCGATGATACAGATAGGCCAGATTGTTGGCGGCCGGCAGGTACGCGGCATCGATTGCCAGTACCCGGTGATAGCAGGTTATGGCCTGCTCGTCGGCATGAATATCCCGATAGCAGCCGGCAAGATTGTACCAGCAGTCGGCATGGTCCGGGGAGGCCTCCAGCACCTGCAAATAGGTGGCCAGAGCGGCCTGGCAATCTCCGGTTTGCTTCTGGCTGAGGGCGAGATTGAAGAGGGTATCGGTATCTCCCGGGCTGTAGGCCAGTGCGCGGGTAAAGGCCTGCACGGCCTGATCGAAATCCCGGAGATCATAGGAGACAAGGCCGATGTTATAGTGCAGCAGCGGCGATTCAGGCAGATAACTCAGTACAAGCAGATAGCGCTCCCGTGCTTCCTCAAGACGCCCTTCTGTGTGCGCACAGCAGGCCTCGGTGAAGGAACGGTGCAGATCCGCGGCACAAAGAGACTCCGGAGCATTGGGCATGGGATGTAGGACCTGGGTTGAGGAGAATAACAAAACGTACCACCGGAGCCAGCACAACAGCCCGCTGCCGGCAATGGCGCCACCATACCCCGCTTTGGGTGATACGGGAAAAAAAACATTGAGACAACCCGTGGTTTCTGCCCACGGAAACCATGAAATCATTGCATCGGGGCCGCAGGTATTCTATTACCGGCAGGAACGTTTAATCCGGACCACCTGAAGCATCCCCTATTCTTTCGTCGTTATAACCGTGCATTTACCGCAACTCCCCATCGATTCCGTCATACCCGAGCTGAAACAGGTACTCGCCCGAAGTTCCGCGGTGTTGAGCGCGCCCCCCGGATCGGGCAAGACCACGGTGGTGCCGCTGGCCCTGCTCGATGAGCCCTGGCTGGCGCATAAAAAAATTCTCATTCTCGAGCCCCGGCGTCTGGCGGCCAGGGCCGCCGCTGCCCGCATGGCCTCGCTGCTGGGCGAACCGGTCAGCCAGACCGTTGGCTACCAGATTCGTTTTGACCGCCGCATAACCCAGGCTACGCGCATCGAGGTACTGACCGAGGGCATCCTCACCCGTCGCCTGCAAAAC
>JBFJXW010000232.1:0-5786 GCA_041622895.1 Desulfobulbus sp.
CCCCTTGTGTTGCCTTGTCCATACGGCCGTTATTTCGATATACGGTAAAAAATACCGCTTTTTCCCATATGTTGGAATAGTAATTTCAGTATATGGGAACTCGCGCTGCGGATTTTTTGTATCTTGTTGAAAAATGGTTCTCTTTGTTTTGGCACGATTTTCGCTAAATTTTTCCTCTGTTTTGTAGGCAGTGTTGCTGGTGACGAACCGGGTAATGTCTTGAAAACAGAATGTAAAAATATATTAAGCTGCCATATTGAATACCTTCGTTGCCGTCATATGCAGGCGGTAAGGGAGAGAGGAGCACGAGCGAGATGGATACGCAACAGCAGTCAACAGCAGGTGGTGCAGAGGGTACGCCTGCAGGCACATGGAAAAAACGGGTCAGTGTTTTGCTGGTTATCATTGCCGTCGGCAGTGTTGGTGGGTTTTTCTGGCTGCATGGCAAGACGCACATAGCGACCGATAACGCATTTATCCAGTCGCCCATCCATACCATTGCCCCGCGGATCAGCGGTGCGGTAGTGGACATTCTGGTCTCGGATAACCAGCTGGTCCATAAGGGCGATCTGCTGCTGGTGCTCGATGATCGTGATGCCCAGGTTGAGGTCGACAAGGCCGTGGCCGAACTGGCTCTGGCTCGCAACGAGACCGACAGTTATCGGGCTCAGGTTGCAAGTGCCAGGGCGGAATTGGCTAAAAACAAGGCTCAGGTGGCCCAGGCGGGCCTCGATTTGAAACGCGCTGAAATTCTGTATCGGCAGAAGGTTATCCCCAAGGAGCAATTGGATCGGTTGCTGACCAATCAGGTGGTGGTGGCAGCTCAGGCACAAGAATCGGAGGAACGACTGCACAAGGCCATCGCCACCCTGGGAGAACCGGTGGGTGATGCGCCTGGTGCTCTGGTTGCCAAACGTCAGGCCGAACTTGCTGTGGCCCGCCTCAGGCTTTCCTATACCCGGATTCATGCCCCGGTGGACGGCTATGTGACCCATAAGTCGGTTGAGCGGGGCAATTGGGTGCAGCCTGGACAGGCGCTCATGGCCGTGGTTGCGCTCCACGACAGCTGGATTATTGCGAATTACAAAGAAAGCCAGCTCACCGATGTGCGGCCGGGTATGCGGGTGGAATTCACCGTCGATACCTATCCAGGCACCCGTTTTACCGGCACGGTCGACAGTATTATGGCCGGTACCGGCGCTGCTTTTTCCCTGCTGCCGCCGGAAAACGCCACAGGCAATTATGTCAAGGTGACCCAGCGTATTCCGGTTAAAATTGCCATGGATCGAGAGGGGAGCGTACTCCATCCCCTGCGGGTGGGGATGAGTGTGGTGCCGGTAGTTCTGGTACCTAAAACGCTGGGGGATTGTATCGGGATGTCGCCGGGCCCGAACAAGCTATGGGCTCAGGTCGTTCGAGGGGATGATGTCACCGCAGCCCGATAATAAATGGCTCATAGCGTTTGCGGTGATGCTGCCCGCTTTGCTTGAGGTGATCGATACCTCGGTCGCCAACGTGGCCCTGCCGAACATACAGGGCAGCCTGAATGCCGGCGCCGATGAAATCAGCTGGGTGCTGACCTCCTATCTGGTGTCCAACGCTGTGGTCCTGCCTCTGACCGGCTGGCTGGCTCGGTTTTTCGGACGCAAACGTTTTCTCATAGGCTGTGTGATCCTTTTTACCTTTGCGTCCTTTCTCTGTGGCGCCGCACCCAACCTGGCTGCGCTTGTCTTTTTTCGCATTGTCCAGGGGGCGGCGGGCGGCGCCCTGATCCCCATGAGTCAGGCCATTTTGCTGGAAAGTTTTCCCCATGAACAGCAGGGGCTGGCCAATGCCATTTTCGGTGTCGGCGTCATGTTTGGCCCTATCATCGGGCCGATCATGGGCGGCTGGCTTACCGACACCCTGAGCTGGCGGTGGATTTTTTATATTAATATTCCCGTTGGGTTGGTAGCCGTTCTCATGGTCAACGCCTGTGTTTTCGATCCACCCTATCTCAAGCGACCCCGTGAACGGATCGACTATTGGGGGTTGCTCTTGCTCACCGTTGGTATCGGCGCGCTGCAGATTGTGCTGGATAAGGGGCAGCGGGACGACTGGTTCAGTTCCCCGTTCATCGTCCTTTGTACGATCCTCTCCGCCGGCTCACTGGCGCTGCTGATTGTGGTCGAGCGCAGGCAGCCCCACCCCATCGTCGATCTGCGTCTGTTCAAGGACCTCTCCTTCTCTGCCGGTAATCTGGTGATGTTCATGGTCGGCTTCGGTCTCTACGGGGCCCTGAGCATCATCCCGCTCCATCTGCAGCATCTGATGGGCTATACCGCCACGCAGTCAGGCCTTGTCCTTGCCCCCGGCGGGGTCGCCACCTTGATGGCCATGCCCGTGGCCGCATTCCTGATGCACAAGATTGACGGTCGTAAACTGGTGCTTTGCGGTCTGGGTTTCGGTGCCTATTCCATGTACCTGCTGCATTCCTATACCCTCAATGTTGCTTTTATGGATTTTATCTGGCCGCGGGTGGCCAATGGCCTGGGTTTGGCGTTTATTTTTGTGCCGTTGACCACTATTACCCTGGGCAATATTGCCAAAGAAAAGATGGGCGATGCTTCCGGCCTGTTCAATCTGTTGCGCAATATCGGCGGCAGCGTCGGCATTGCGGCTGCCACCACCTTTCTTGCCCGGTATGGACAGGTGTACCAGAACACGCTCATTGATCAGGCAACGCCGTATAATACCGCCTATCAGCAAAAAATCAGCCTGTTGACCCAGGGCTTTATCGCCAGTGGCATTGAAGCGGTAACTGCGTCGAAGATGGCTCTGGCCAGTGTGTATGCCCTGGTGGGGCAGCAGAGCGGTATCCTTGCCTATGACCATGTGTACTGGATCCTGGGGTTGGCTTTTGTCGCGGTCGCGCCGTTCCTGGTCCTGTTGAAGAAACCGCAACAGGGCAAGGGGCCGGTGACCGCGCATTGAAGCAATCGCAAACGGAAAGAGCGGGCTCATCAACGGAGCGCAGGGCGATCTGGGCCCGGTTTGTCAGGAGGGATGCGGCCGTGCCGAACACCTCTGGCGCTGCTCTGGCTCAGGCGATGGCCTACCGGGGTGCCGGCGTTGCTGTGGTCTGGCTGCCGTTATTTCGATTCGATACAACTCGTTTCATTATAGTGTAATTAGCGGCGCAAAAAGAGTGAAAGAGACTGGCAAAAATGTGCAGGCATAGTATGAAGTGCGCGTTACGCACTGATTGGGGGATGGACGTGTTCAAGAGCATTCATTTTATTATTGGGAGATTATGGCACCGACGCAAAAGTACTATGTTACCAACAATGGCTCGATAACCATCCAATGTCTTGGGTGTAAAAAATCGCAAACTATCGCCGTTGAAAGCCTCAAGCTTAAAAATAATATCCTCAAGGTACGCTGCTCCTGCGCGAACACCTTTGTAGTTGCTGTTGAATTTAGAAAAGCCTACAGGAAGAAGGTCGCTATTGAGGGCGGATACAGGAAAAAATCTGAATCAGGGGAGAGCGTGAAACCCTGCATGATTACCGATATATCGTTAGGCGGGCTTGCCTTTCAGATAAAAAACGACCCGACGGTTCAGGTAGAAGACGAGTTGGTCGTCAGATTCAGTGTGGATGGGCGGGAACGTGATGCTATTGATACCGCAGTGCTGGTACGGCACCTTGACGCCAGCGGAGAACGGATCGGCGGTGCATTTATCGGTTCCGGTGAGAAACCCGGCCATGAGGCGATCACTCTTTTCTTGAAATAGTGCACCATGATTTTTCATGCTGCTGTACAGTGCTTCGGGGGAGAGAGAGGGCTTGTCCTGCTTGGGAGCAGGCTTATAGTGCGGCGTTCGTAAAGCCCGGCACACCTGCACCAGGGTAACGAGCAGTTGCTGTCCCTTTCTGTTGGTGGTTCTTTTTTTTTGTGGTAGGGCTATACGATGATCAACAATGGAATGCTGGCGCGGGTGCATTTGCATGCGTCCACACCGCACGGAAAAAATAATTCAACGAATTATC
Organism: Desulfobulbus sp.; assembly: GCA_041622895.1. Taxonomy (GTDB): domain Bacteria; phylum Desulfobacterota; class Desulfobulbia; order Desulfobulbales; family Desulfobulbaceae; genus Desulfobulbus. Next base: position 4,032 of record JBFJXW010000232.1, read on the forward strand.
TGAGGGTATGAATGTGAGAACACTACCTGAGCGCACTCTTTGTTCTCTTCTGCTTGTGCTGTCGCTGCTGTTTACCGCACAACCGGCAGCAGCCATCAAGACCATGCTGATTTCACCGTTGCATACCCCGGAGCCAACGCGTTTTGTTGTCCGCGGCAAGTCGCTGATCGATCTGACCGCGCCGGAAAAACCGGTTTTTTTTCGCGGCATGGGGTACTCACCCTATCTCCCCGGTGAAACCCCTGTCTTGGGAGCACTTCCTGGTGATGACGATCGGTATGGCAAGCATCTCAGCCTGATCAAGGAACTGGGTGTCAACTATCTCCATATCTTTCCCCGGCTTATGCCTCCGGGCTTTTTCACGGAACTCGATAAGACCGACCTGGTCTACGGCCAGGATGTCTGGGTCTGGGGCTATGAGGAAGATTTTCTGGCTCCGGAATTTCAGGCCAAGACCCTGGCGAATATCAAGGAAGTCATTGATCATACCTACAAGGTTGGTCGGCCGGATCGTCTGGTGCTTTTCTCCATTGGCGACGAGCTGCAGGCAAAATGCGTTACCTCCACCGATGCTCGCCACCCGGATGTGCATGAATACAGGGGAAAGCATCTGCTGCTTACCGGCCGCACACCGACTGAGGTGGCCATGGCCAAGCTGGTGGACGAGGCCATGGAGTATGAACTGACCCGTTACGGGCGGCGTCATCTCTATTGCCACACCAGTTGGACCCATATCGGTCCGATTGCCGATCGCCCTGATCTGGAAGTAAGTCGTGAAAGCGTCCTGGTCCCGGACATGGGCGATCTGATCTGTCTCAACGTTTACACTTACGCCAACGGCGTGCGCACCTCGCCTCCGGGATCGGTGACCGGTACTTCCTATCAGGGATATCTCGAACAACTGGCCGCAGAATCAAGCCAACCGATTCTGGTTACCCAGGTGGGGCTGTCGACCTCGCCGATTGCTCCGAAACCATGGGTTCCCGGGTTTGGCGGCCATAAGATCGAGGATGTGCCCAAGACCTTCCGCTCGGTATGGAAAGATATCCGCACCGCACGCGGCCGGGAAAGTTATTGCGGGCTGGTTTTTTTCGAGCTGCATGATGAATGGTGGAAAAGCGCCAAGGGGCCTGAGGAGGCAACCCGTCATGATGCCGATGATCCTGAACAATGGTTCGGCATTTATGAGGTGGGCGCCGACAATACCCTTGTGCCCAAGGGAGCGATACCAGCGACGGTGCAGGATCTGTTTTCCCAGCCTTGAACGGAAAAGGGCACAGCGTCTGTACAGGCGTCCCCGGAGAATCGCCTCCGGAGACGCCTTTTTTATTTTAAAAACTCAACAATGTATTTAATGGCCGTGGAAACCATGATGCAGACCAGCATCCATTGAATGACTTTGGCAGGTACGAATTTCTGACATCGGGCCCCCAGGTACATCCCGGCCATGCCGCCCACTCCGAAGAGGACGCCCAGGAGCCAATCCGGGGCCACCGAGACCTGCGGGTAGAAGGGAGCAATCGCCGAATAGAAGCTTACCCCTGCCACCGAGGTGACCAGGGTTCCCATCAAGGCTGCCCCGGCCACGGTGTAGACCGGCAGGCCGAAGAAGGTCACGAGAAAAGGGGCGATGATCGCTCCGCCACCGATACCGTAGACCCCGCCGATAATGCCGACGATGAAGCAGAGGAAAAGAATGCCCGGCACCGAAACCCCATAGGTCGCTCCCTGAAAAGTATAAGCGATCCGCTGCAG
>JBFJXW010000233.1:0-5779 GCA_041622895.1 Desulfobulbus sp.
ACGTTATACAACGAGTTGCACTAATTTAGGTGCATTTTTATTTTGAGTTCAGCCCATCTAAATGATTATGTCTTCACACAAACAGATTGATCTTGACCGAATCCTCCCCCTTGTACGCAAGCCGGGTCAATATGTCGGCGGCGAGTTGCATTCGGTAAGCAGCAGCCTCGACGATGACAGCCTGAAATTTTGTCTGATATTTCCTGATCTCTATGAAATAGGAATGTCTCATCAGGGGTTGCAGATCCTCTATCATATTCTCAATAATCGGGATAGGGTTATCGCTCATAGAAGCTACGTCCCTGATGTTGACATGGAAAATGAGCTGCGTAGCCAAGGATTGCCGCTTTTTTCTCTGGAAGCAAAGGTGGGGCTTTCAACTTACGATGTCCTTGGCATCACGCTGCCGTATGAACTCTGTTATACTAATATTCTGACAGTGTTGGATCTGGCGGGAATTCCTTTTTATTCCCAGGATCGTGGTGACGGCGATCCGTTGATACTGGGCGGTGGTTCCTGTGCGCTTAATCCTGAACCGGTGGCCGATTTTTTTGATGCCATCGTCTTGGGTGACGGTGAAGAGATTATTGCTGATCTTGCCGATCTCCTGCTGCAGGCAAGAGATGAACAGTGCAGTAGAAAAGAAATAGTCGAGCGGATGGCCGCCGTCCCCGGCATCTATGTGCCAGCTTTTTTCAAGCCCTGTTATCAGGAAGGACGGCTTGCTGAAATTAAGGCACTGCGGCCCGGTTATCCCTGGGTTGCCAAGAGAGTTTTACCGGAACTGAGCGCTGCCCCCTATCTGCATCATCCCTTGGTCCCGGTGGTTAAACCGGTGCATGACCGGCTTGGAGTGGAAATCGCCCGAGGCTGCACGCGGGGCTGCCGTTTTTGCCAGGCCGGTATAACCTACCGGCCGGTCCGAGAGAGAACCCTGGAAGAAATAGTAGAACTGGCAAAACAGGGAATCAAAAGCAGTGGTTTTGACGAACTGGCCTTGCTCTCTCTGTCTACAGGCGATTTTTCCTGTTTGGGCGAACTGATGACCGAATTGATGGATCGCTTTGCCCGAGACTATGTTTCGGTATCAATGCCGTCTATGCGAGTCGGAACTTTGACACCTGAGATCATGGAACAGATCAAACGTGTCAGAAAAACTGGTTTTACCGTTGCTCCTGAGGCTGGGACCGACAGGCTGCGGGAAGTCATTAACAAGGGTATTACCGAAGAGGATCTCCTTGCTACCTGCCGTGATGCCTTTTCCCTCGGCTGGAAGCTGATCAAACTGTATTTCATGGTCGGATTACCCACGGAAACCGAAGAGGATATCGAAGCAATTATCGAGCTGGCCAAAAAGACCCGTCAGCGTGCCGGGCAGGGAAAGGGGCGGCAGGCGCAAGTCAATTTGGGGGTCGCCACCTTTGTACCCAAACCGCACACCCCTTTTCAATGGGAGCCGCAGCTCAGCATGGAAGAATCGAGACGGCGTATCAACCGGCTGAAGCAGATGCTGCCCCGTCAGGGATTTAAAATTAAATGGCATGATCCGGAGCAATCTTTTCTGGAAGGCGTATTTTCCCGTGGTGATCGCAGGCTGGGCAAGCTGCTGGAAACTGCTTGGAAAAGCGGTGCCCGCCTAGACAGTTGGTCGGAACATTTCAGTCTTGAACAATGGCGACAGGCAGCGGCCATATGCGATATTGATCTGGAGGGGTACCTACGACGGCGAAGTGTGGATGAAGTGTTGCCTTGGGATCATCTGCATAGCGGAGTGGACCGCTCTTTTCTCGAGGAGGAGTATGCACGGGCGCTCACACAGCAGTATACTCCGGATTGTCGGAACCATGGCTGCCAGGGATGCGGTCTGTGCGATTTCAAGACAGTGCGTCCTGTTGTTCATGGTCCCACGGAAGCAAGGGCTCAACAACCCACGCTACCGAACACGTCACGAAAAAAACAATTGGACCAAAGTTTTACCTACCGGGTGCATTATTCACGACTCGGCGATAGTCGTTTTTACGGGCATCTTGAATTGTTGCAGCTGATATTCCGTGTCCTGCACCGGGCAGAATTGCCGCTGCTGTTTTCCGGGGGATTTAATCCAAGTCCGCGCGTTTCTTTCAGTCAGGCTCTACCAGTAGGAGTTGAGAGCAGGGTAGAGTCATTTGATATGGATTTATCGCAGCCACTGTCGTCCCTGGAGGATACCGTGGATCAGCTCAACAAACAGTTGCCGGAAACTATCAGGGTCGCTGCTGTGGTGGTTGCATCCCGAAACACGGCCACGAGCAGCCTGGCAACGTATGAAATCCGCAGTCGCGCTATGGCCCCGGAGGCGGTGAAGGATAAAATACGTCAATTTTTCAGCCAGGAAACCTTTATTATCGATCGGTTTCGCAAAAATCGGCATAAAGCGCTGGATCTGCGACCGTTGGTCACCCGAATCGAATTGGATGAGGATGTCCTTTTTCTCGAGCTGTTAAGCCATCAGGGGCAACCTGGAGCGAACCCCAGGGAAGTGCTGGAAAAGGTACTGGGATTTCCACCGCAGGAGGCTCTGGCGGCAAGGATTATGAAAACGAGCTTTCGGGAAATGCGTTCCTCATCTTGAGAATTGTACAGGTTTACTGTAGATATTACCGACGGAAATATGTCCGCCTGATGGCGTATCGAATCTGGACAACGTTCCTCTTGGGAAAATTTACCGTTTGTTGTATCACGAGGCGATCTTACCTTTCTCCCGTTGCTCAACAAGGAAATATCATAAAAAAATGTTCCGCAGAAAATGGTATGCTCACACGTTGGTACAATGGCATTCTTGATATTCCCAAAGGATTGCAGCTTCCATTGGTTCCTGAAATGCATGAGCCTATGGGGCCGGAAAAACCGTCGGCTGTTTTTTCCATGGCTTCGCTGAAACCGGAGATGAGCCAGGAGCGATTTATCGAGATACCCAGAGCGTGCATCAACATCGACAAGATCCATGAGAAACTATCTGGGGGGCAAACCGCACAATTACACCTATCTTCGGGAGCAGATCGATACCTCTCTGGCTCGTCTGTTGAAAATTGGTTGAACTGTTGTTCCTGAATATCTGCCGGATGGTCCACTTCCATCGATCTGTCGTCCGTTTGCTGTTTGTTGCTGCGTTGGTCCTATTTTTCGAAGGGCAGGTTGTGCATGCAACCTGCCGTTCCATTGCCGACATGACTGCTCATGGTGCCTACGGGGTGGCTACTGTCGATGGTCAAGCTCTTGATTCCTGCAATATGGATCAATCTCTAGTTCCTGCCAGCATATTGAAAATTACGACAGTACTGGCCGCTTTTCATATTCTCGGTCCTGAATATCGGTTTCTTACCGAATTTTATATTGATAAACAGAGCAATCTTTACATCAAGGGATATGGTGATCCGACCCTGATGAGCGAAGAGGTGAGTGCTATTGTTGCACAGTTGCACCGTGCAGGCCTGCGCCGAGTACAGACCTTGTTTGTCGACACCACCGCCTTTGCCCTTTCCATGCAGGTGCCGGGACGGGAAAACAGTGACAACCCCTACGACGCACCGGTCGGTCCCCTGTCTGTTAACTTTAACAGTGTGGCATTGCACAAGGATAGGGCTGGGCGGATACTGTCCGGTGAACCATATACGCCGACCCTGCCGATCATGCTGGAATTGGGACGGCATCGATCCCCAGGACAGTATCGGGTAAACATTTGTGCCCGTGGCTGTGACCCGGATACCCGGATGGCGCAGTATGCCGCCGAACTTTTTGCCACTCTGCTGCAACAGGCAGCCATTCCGGTTGCGGCCATCGGTGGTGTGCGATCTCTACCAGTACGCGGGAGTCGGCTGCTCTATGCCCATCGCAGCTCCCAGACTTTGTGGGAGATCAGCCGTTCCATGTTGCACTACTCCTCGAATTTCATGGCCAACCTTGTTTTTCTCGCTTGTGGTGCGCAACAGTTTGGTTACCCGGTCACCTGGGAAAAAGCGCAGTTGGCAGTGCATAAAGAAATGGTTCGCCAGATCGGCAGTCAGTCCGCCGCCTCGATTGCGCAGGTGGAAGGCGCGGGACTATCGCGACAGAACCGGGTGACGGTTCGTTCTATGTTGCGGGTGCTGACCCGGTTTCGTCCCTATGCAGCATTGCTGAAAAAAGAGCGTGGCGCCTCAATCAAAACAGGAACACTTACCGGTGTCTATAATTATGCAGGCTATTTGTCGGACGGTAAACCCTTTGTCATTCTCCTCAACCAGCAGGTCAATGCCAGGGCAGCTGTCCTGGCGCGACTCAAACAACAGTATGCGCCGGCACCGCAGCAGAAGACTGTTATGAAGCAGCGGGGGCAGGGCGGTTGAAGGGAGAAAAAAAAGTCGAAGAGAGCGGCGACGGATAAATAGACAATCTGCACTTTGGTCTTATAGTGCCCTGCACAGGGAAACAGTTTTACAACTCATCTTTTTTCGAATAAGAGCGATATGGAGTATTATCAAATTCTCGGCGTTGCTAAAACAGCCTCTGCCAGCGAGATCAAAAAGGCCTACCGTAAACTAGCTATCAAATACCATCCGGACAAAAATCAGGGCAACAAAGAGGCTGAGGAGAAGTTTAAGGAAATCAGCGAAGCCTACGCTGTTCTGTCAGATCCGGAAAAGCGAAAGCAGTACGACACATATGGCTCCACTGGTTTTCGTCAGCGTTATTCCCAGGAAGATATTTTCCGAAATTTTGATCTCAACGATATCCTTCGCCAGTTTGGATTCAGCGGCGGCTTTCGATCAACGGGTGGTTTTCGTTCCACCGGTGGCGGATCGCCGTTTGATACCATATTCAATCAGGGAGGAATGCGGGGTGGCGGTTGCGGGGCTGGCTGCGGTCCACAACCAGTCAAGGGCAACGACCTGACCTATGAACTGTCCGTAACTCTGGAAGAGGTGTTGCACGGAGCGGAAAAAACTATCAATCTGCGGCAGAACGGTCACACGCAAAGTGTCTCGGTCAAGGTGCCCAAAGGAATTGAGAACGGCAAACGGTTACGATTATCCGGTAAAGGGGGGGCCTCGACATCAGGCGGGCCAGCAGGCGATCTCTATTTAAAGATACATGTATCGGACCACCCGTTGTTCCAACGGGTGGATGACGATCTCATGATCGAACGGAAGATTCCCTTTAGCGAGGCCTGTCTGGGAACGCACGTGGAAGTGCCGACCCTGGATGGTAAAAAATTCAATGTCAAGGTACCGGCTGGGGTACAGCAGGAAGCCAAACTGCGCATCAAGGGGCATGGCCTGCCCTCGGGTCCCATCGGGCACCGTGGCGATATTCTTGTGAAGATCGCGATTCAGATTCCTAAGAAGCTCACGCCGGAGCAGGAAGAAGCGGTCAAGTCATTGGCGGCTGTTTCCCTGTGAAGGGAACGCTACTAAGCCATCAGGTGCAAGCCATTATTGCATTCGCGATACCGTCTGGTTGAGAAACGTTGTCAAGCGCTTCTCAACCATGGTCCTCCGCAGCGATCAGCATCCTTCCAGTTTGTATTTTTCCTTACCACTCGCCTGAGTCTTTGCAGCGTCTGGTTCCTGAGCGCGTTGTTTCGTCTCCTCTGCCGCATCTTTTAAGGCTTCGGCAGCTTGATGCGCTTCCTCTAGAGGTTTCTGCAATTGTTGCGCGGCCTCTTTGCCCACTTGTTCTTGCACAGTCTCAGTTTTCACCGGATTTTTCTCCTGCTCTTCCGAGCATCCTAGGAGACAGAGTGAACAAAGCGCCATAACCG
>JBFJXW010000234.1:0-5716 GCA_041622895.1 Desulfobulbus sp.
ACCTGCCATTCTTTGACGAGTTCGAAAAACTCGTCCATTATTTGATCGTAACTGTCCTTTTCTGGATATTGTTTTGAAGCAGTGGGGTTAAAAAAAGCTCCACCCCTCGTTGTTGAATGATCCTCATAGCGGATCAGCTCGTCTTTCGAAAGCCCGAATTTTTCCTCAATGATGTCGAACCAGGTTTCTGGGATTCTATTCTTCCTTTTGGCGTCCGTGATTGCTTGTGGAGAAATCCCAAGCGCTTGAGCCACGCCCTTTTGATTTTTCCCTCTCGATATCTTCTTAATTTTTTTGAACAAATCTTCAAAGCTGAGAGATTCCATTTAAAGCACCATGTTTTTGCTTGATTTGCTTTACTTTTTGAATTAAAAATAAAGCAAATTAAAACAATATTAGAAGGAATAAAACAAAACGGCGGACTGCCCAGGAAACGACGGAAGCAATCCGTACCTGGACTGAAATCAAGCGACAAATAAAAAAGGAAGAGTGTCGCAATTCAAAAACTACAAAAATAGTAAGTTGAAACTAAAAAACAGGAGCTCCTTCGAAGTCGTAACCAACGAGGAGTAAATAATAATTTTTTATAGACCGTCAAAGTCTACCGATTTGAATGCCCGTATTTTAGCAGGAGTTTGCCATTTTACGCAAATCAAATAGTAGCCAACATATTTAAAGTTGAGTCTCGCATTCATTATCCACGATTTTTGCGATATGTAAAGCAACATATCATAGGGCTACATAAATGATCAAGGCATGGGAATTGAGGATAGGGGATATTGTTCGATTTGAAAGAATTATCCGAATAATCGGAAAATTCTATAGGCGTGAGATACAGATCCTGCTCTGTAGAGATTTCATTCAACAAATGGTGGCAGTTATTTGCGTAAAAGATGGAAAGACAAAGAGAGCAAATTCCTGAACTGCCGAGCATTGTTGAGCCGTATGAAATTCCACGGCTGCCGGAAGCCGCGCAAAAAAAACATATTGCTCCCAACACCTTTTTGCAATCCGCCATGTTTGGCATGGTGCAGCGTGGTCATAGGAAATATCTGGAAAAACGAAAAATAATTTCTTTTCGAAATGTGACCATTTACTTCACGGGAGGTGCTCTCGATCAGGGAGATTTGGATGTAATCCTCCATGCCGTCCATCTTGCAGCACAACAGTCAGCGGCAAAGAAGGCAAATGGGTTGGTGGAATTTTCGGTTCGGGGCTTTTTGAAGGCGTTGAATAAGAAGCCGGGAAAATCAGGCCAAGATTGGCTGTTCAATTCCATCCGGCGGTTATGTGCTTGTCTGGTCGAAGTTCGATACGGAGAAAACGTACGGCAACCAGTTCTCAGTAAAATGGGCATTTATGGCGGACCGCTTATTTACGATTTCTACCATGATTCGATCAAGAACAAATTTTTCCTCCGAGTAAATGCGGATTTAGGCTCACTATTGGATCTTGGTTGGACCTCATTGGAGTGGCGTAAAAGACTGTGCCTCAAGAACAGTCTCGCCAAGTGGCTGCATGGCCTGTACAGCAGCGCCGACCTGTACCCCCTTAAAACTGCAACGATCTGCCAACTGAGTCGATCCACCTGCAAAGAGCTGTTTAAGTTTCGTCAACAACTCAAGAAAGCTCTCAATGAATTGGTCGAAATAGGGGCAATAGGATCCTGGATAATCGATGATGAGGATAAGGTGCATGTTTTTCCTAGAACCGGGAAGAGCGTGGCATAGCAGGTAGGAGGTTGGACCGTAACCCGTGGCATAGCAGGTAGGAAGGCGTGGCATAAAAGGTAGAAACCCGTGGCGTAGCGGGTAGGGAAGCGTGGCATAGCAGGTAGATTGGCGTGGCGTATCGGGTAGGTGGTGTGGCGTAGCAGGTAGGTAATTCGTGGCGTAGCGGGTAGCAAAGCGTGGCATAGCAGGTAGCGAAATGGGGTTTGGCGATCACTATAAATGGCAATAAATCGGTGAGATATCAGCTCGGGTACGCGTTGATAAAAGTATTTAAAATATTCTTAAAAAAAGAAAGACGATCCAGAAAGAAAAATCCAAAGGGAGTTGGGGCTATATGAGCACCGTTCATTTTGTTTTGCAGGGAAAAGGCGGGGTAGGGAAATCTTTGATCGCTTCTCTGCTCTACCAGTATTTGCACCAACAAGGACTCGCTGTGAACGGCGTCGATACCGATCCCGTCAACGCGACGTTTTCAGGCTATAAAGAGTTGTCGGTGCAGGCGCTCGACATCATGGAGGGAGATGATATCGATCAACGCCGGTTTGATTCCCTTATGGAGATCATTCTTCAGCAATCCGAAGAGAGCCACATTATCATCGATAACGGTGCCTCCACTTTCCTGCCGCTTTGCTCCTATCTCAAGGATAATGCAGCGCTCGATCTCCTGGACCAGGAAGGGCATGCGGTCCTTTTGCATACCGTGATGACTGGAGGCCAGGCCGTTGTCGACACGGCCTCTGGTCTCAAAACACTGGCAATGTCCTTTCCTTCCGCGTCAATTGTTATCTGGTTGAATCGATATTTTGGTGAGATTGCCATTAATGGCAAAGCCTTTGGGGATTTCAAGGTTTACCAGGAACATCGCGATCAATTTCGTTCGATCATTGCAGTGCCCTCTCGCAAACAGTCGACTTTTGGCAAGGATCTGGAAGCCTTGCTTTCCCGTCGGGAAACCTTTGAAACCGCCATTCATTCCAACCTGCCGGTCATGGTGCGACAACGCTTGAAAACATTTTGGGCCGAAGTTTCGCGGGAAGTCGACAAGGCCCAGTTGATCGATGTGGTTTGAGAGGGTAGGGCGATGGAAACTCAAGACTCCTTGCAATCACCACAAGCAATATCGGAGTTGCCTGATGGGATCGGCCTCAGTTTAGAAGAGGTCCGCACCCTCCTGGCCGTAAAGAATTCGGCCTCTGTGTCTCCCGATGACCCGATCTTGATGATCGTCACCGTTCTCAACGCCTTTCTAACGGAAGAAGAAAAGCTGCTCGATCGCCATCGTAAAGCGCTCACCGCTATTCTTGCAGAACGAACCGATGGCTACGTTAAGGCGGTGGAGCAAACCGCTGCCCATTTCGGGAAAAGCCTCTCCAGTGCCTCGGCAATGGAGATGTCCCGGTTGTTTTCCGAGAATAGCAGGAAAATGGAGCGATTTAATACGAGCCTATCTTGGTTGGCCGCCATTGTCACCATCTCGGCTTTGGTCAACGTGATGGTGTTTGTCTTGCGGTGAGGAGGGGACAGATGATTGCCGACAATCGTTTACTGGCCTCTTTGGAGCATAATCTTGGTCCCGTGATCATGTCGGCCCTGCGGGATCCGGACGTGGTGGAGGTCATGCTCAATCCTGATGGGAAGATCTGGATCGAAAAGTTAGGCCGTGAAATGGAACCTGAGTCGGTTATGGCACCGGAACAGGCTCGACTGGTGCTCTCTTTGGTGGCCTCTGGGCTCGGGAGCACCGTTACCGTTGAGCAACCCATCATCGAGGGTGAGTTGCCTCTTGATGGTTCACGGTTCGAAGGGTTGATGCCGCCGGTGGTTTCTTCGCCAAGCTTTACCATCCGCAAGAAGGCCAGCCGTGTCTTCGGCCTCGATGAGTATGTCCAGGCCGGGATTCTCGATCCCGACTTACTGCCTACTCTTCATGATGCACTGAAACGCAGGGTCAACATCCTTGTGGTCGGCGGAACCGGTTCGGGCAAAACTACCCTGGTGAACGCACTGATTCTCGCCCTCGCCGGTATCTGCCCTTTGGATCGGTTGTTGATATTGGAAGATACCATGGAGCTGCAGTCAAAAAGCGAGAATACGGTTTTCTTCAGAACCTCGGATCATGTGGACATGCGCCGCTTGGTGAAAGTGACGATGCGGTACCGCCCAACCAGAATCATCATCGGTGAAGTCAGAGATGGTGCCGCCCTCGATCTTCTCAAGGCATGGAACACCGGGCACCCTGGTGGAATTGCCACGGTTCATGCCAACAGTGCGGCCGAAGGGCTGGATCGACTCGAGGAATTAATCGCAGAGGCCACCCCGGCACCAAAACAGAAGCTCATCGGTAAAAGCGTTGGGTTGGTCATATTTATCGAGCGGGTTCCTGCTGGCCGTAAAATTTCAGAAGTCCTGCGTATCCATGGCTACGATACCAGAACCCATACCTATCAAACTGAGGTCGTGTATCATGCGTAACAAACTTGCCCTTTCTTTTTTACTGTTGGCCATCGTCGTTGTTCCTGAAGTGGCAACTGCCTCCGGCGGGATCACCGAATTTGCCAGTCCTCTGGAAAAGGTGGTCAATACCGTAACCGGCCCAGCAGGGAAGTGGATTTCCATCGTGGCCATGGCTTTATGCGGAGTGATTTTCATCTTGAACAAGGATGATCTCTCCGGCGGTTTCAAACTGCTGCTGCAGGTGGTGTTCGGCATCAGCTTTATCGCCTTTGCCACTTCCATCGTCAACAGTGTGTTTTCCTTCTCCGGAGCGGTGATCTGATGCGCACCGTGCCGATCAGACAAAGCCTGCACCGCCATAATCAGGTGTTCGGTGCGGAACGTGAACTGGTGATGTTCAGTATTCTGATTGCGTTTTTGGTTGGTGTCGGAGGCATGACCATCATTGCCGGATTGTCGGCGTTAGGATTCTGGTTGTGCTCGATTGGTATTTTGCGGCTCATGGCGAAACATGATCCTTTGATGTCGAAGGTGTGGGTACGACACGTCGGACAACAGGAATATTATCCAGCCAGGACTTCTCGTTGGAAACTCGTGGGAGGTTCCAAATGCTGAAGCTCGCCGATTATCGTTCAACCGCCAAGGGACTGCCTGATCTGCTGCCCTACGCCGCCCTGGTTGCTCCCGGTGTGGTGCTCAACAAGGATGGCTCTTTTCTGGCTGCCTGGTCCTTTACCGGGCAAGATACGGCTGGATCCACTCCTGACGAACTGGCCTGGGTCTCTCGCCAGGTAAACAACAGCATTAAACGGCTGGGGACCGGTTGGATGCTGCATGTGGATGCTATTCGCTGTCCACACCAGGCCTATCCTCCAGTTGAAAGCGGCTATTTCCCTGATCCGGTTACTCGCTTGATCGATGAAGAGCGACGAGCATTTTTCGGAAGTGGACGCTGTTTCAAGACCGAAACCGTGTTGACCGTCACCTACAAGCCGGATTTGAAAGCAACCAGGATGCAGCAATCGATTCGCACCGGAGCCGCCGGCTGCAGTATGGATCGCAGCATCAAGGATTTTGTTGCCACACTCACTGAATTGGAAGATTCGTTGTCTTCCGTTCTCCAAATGGAGCGGTTATCGGAATATGAGGATGAAAATGGCGCAATCTTTTCCTCCCTCTTGTCCCATCTGCAGCGGTGTTTGACCGGAGAACATTTTCCTGTCCGAGTGCCAAGCGTCCCCATGTACCTGGATGCTGTCCTTGGTGGAGTTGATTTGGTCGGCGGTCTGCAACCGCGTGTCGGCGATCACTATCTGGCGATATTGGCCATTGACGGCTTGCCGCATGAATCATGGCCTTCAATGCTTTCTGCGCTCGACGGTTTGTCTTTAACCTATCGATACTCAACACGGTTTATCTGCCTGGATCAGTTAGACGGAACCAGGGAGATCAACATGTACCGCAAGGGTTGGCAGCAGCAGATGTTCAGATTTCTGGATCTGTTCCTGAACAACCCGAATGCGAGGGTG
>JBFJXW010000235.1:0-5700 GCA_041622895.1 Desulfobulbus sp.
CTGCGTCCATTTCCAGTTCAGTGATTTGAAACGTCTGATACTGTCCGGCTGCACCGATCACCTCGATGGAATACGAAGGTCCGGACAGGTATTCCTGCTTAACCCATTGTTCAGGCTGAGCAACATCTGTCAGCCATTGCTCGTATTGGTGGGCATTTTGGATATAGCGCACATCTTTACTTCCACTCTCGCTCGATGGCTTGACCGTTAACGGAAACCGGCAAAACGGCCACGGTTTTGGCGCGGGAACACCGAGGTGTGCAAAAAATTCATCCGATCGTATTTTGGATGATGACAATAGATACGCCTCCCGATCATACGCCATACGCACCCCAGCCCGTTCTGCGCAGCACGCGATATGATCGAGTACTTCTTTATTTTCAAGCGCGGGCACAACAAAATCAACCTGCCGTAACACGGCCATGAGGCGCTCACTGTCCATGAGATCAAAGGTGTGAAATACATCACAGAGTCCGGCTGCAGGGGCGGTCGCATCACGATCAACTCCCACTACCTGCCACCCTGCCTTAGCAGCCAAATACGCGATTTCCACCCCCTGCAGGCGTCCACCTAAAACAGCAAGTTTCATTGCACTTCCTCCAGGACGAAGCGATGCTGCAGCCGATCCATCCACTCTCTATATTCCGTTGATGTTGCAGGGGTCAGACCGCAGCTTGCCAGAATCGGCAGCACACCGGCGACCGTCCGGTACCCTTCGTCTATATCAAGAGTGCTTTGCGACACTCCCTGCAGACCACTGGCCGGAGGAATAAGGGAGGTGACCACATTGGCACCGGCATTAAGACGATCTTTGAGTCCTTGAATGCCTTCAACATCCAATGATGCGGGGATGCAGCAGGCAGGAAACAGCAGACGCATCACCGCTATCAGGTTCAACTCATATTCGCTGCCACTCCGTGGCAATGCAGCAAACGGTGTACCTGCCTGCGGCACAAACGTCATCGATCGGACCTGTGCTGCTTCCAATTCCCGCATAGTCAGTAGTGATTGAGCCGCATCCTGTACTTGATCACCAATACCGACCAGCAGCCCCTCTTCAACCAGCATACCGATGGATTTGGCAAACAGCTTGCTTGACCAGCGTTGGTCATAACTCTGATGCAGTCGCAGATCGGCAAACAATTGCCTGTTATGGGTTTCTTGATAACAGGCATACCAGTTGGCACCCGCATGCTGCAGTTCTACCAGCATCTCCTCAGACACGACTCCCGGAGAGATCATGATCGGCAGCTCGGTGTGTTCGCGGACAGCACGAACAACTTCCACCAAGTGCTCAACACCATTATCCTGCCCGTCCAAATAGAAAGGATCCTCGCCCATGGTGAGATCAATAAGGTGCACGCCCGATTCAGCCAAAGCCACCGAGGCTGCTACAATTTCATCCGTGGTTTTGCGGTAGCGCTCGCAGGCCGCATTGGATTTTCGATACAGGCAAAACGAACAATCATTGCGACAATAGGTGGAAAAATAGACAAAACCGTAGAGTGCCACGCGGTCACCGAAATGCTGCAACCGTATTTTCCGGGCGGCAGCAAATAAGGCTTGACGGTCTGCCTCCGATTCCAGTTGCAACAGAAACAGCATATCATCCAGCGACAGCAGTTCTTCATTTGTTGCTTTTTTCAATAGCGTATTCAGTAGAGCCATGATGCTTTTCCTGGTTCCCGTAGAGGGTTCGCAATAACGGCGAATGTCAAATATTGAGTCGTACGCCGTTGAGATACGACAAACCCTTGCCGACACTGCGGACATTCCGACCCCCTTCCCTGACCATAGCCAGCCGTTCCAAGCCAAAACCAAGACCCACCCAGGGGCCGGTCATTCCCCAGTTGCCGTCCAGCACATGCGGCCCCATAGCTCCGGATGCCAGTTCCAGGTCGCCGAGGACCACATCAAGGGTGTCGCCGTACACCACCGAGGAGGTCTGTTCAAACTGATAATTTTCAATTTTCACGGCCTGCATCACCAACTGCGCAAGATCTTTCAGCCGTTGATGTCGATCTGCCTCGGGCAGTCCCCATTCAACCAGATTGAGCATGGTAAATTCGTTGAGGTGGTTGCTGCTCTGGGATTCCTTACGAAAGCATGAACCAATCTCAAAGATGCGTACTGTTTTTTTACGTAACCGTAACAGATCCTTAAGTATATAATACAGGTTCGGAGCCAGCATCGGCCGCAGGCAACGCTTGTTATCCAACCAGAACACTTGCGAATTGAGTGCGTGACTGTCGTCGATGGTCATTTTGGCCAGCATATTTTTTGCCAGAATAATCGGCGTAGTCACCTGGACAAAGCCTGCACCGGTCAAAGTTTCCGCCAGTATACTTTCAAGCCGGCACAATGCCGGACGCCTGGTGCCTTCAAAAAGATGGTCGAGTCGCTCCCGAGCCTTTCCCTTGAGTAAGGATTCCTGCTGCTTAAACTCGCGGTCGCGTTCCTGTTCCGAGGGAAATGTCATCTGTTCCTGCACATCTGAGCCATTCAGTTCCTGCAGCCGCTTTTTTTGTAATTCCGTCCAGGCAATGCTCATCGACATCCTCGTCTGTATATTGCGTGTTGTCATGTCAGTTTGATCTGCCATACCGTCGGCCGGCTGAGGACCAGCGTCGAACTTTTCATGCAGTTATGTCCGATAAACGCCGGTGTCTTAGCTTGAACAAACTGACACAAGCTGGTGCCGTAGGTTACCCCCCGGGCTACTTCCACCGGATGCGCCGTGCAAAATCCCACTCTTTCAAGACTGCGTGAGGTTTGGCCGCAGAGATGCGTCAGCGCACCTGCACAAGGATCTTCCAATTGTTTTAAAATACGATAGGTGCTCAAACCAATGACTTCTCGATAGAGGTCCGGGCCGAAAATCTCTATGGTGCCGGTGGGGTCTGCATAAGAAATGATACTGGCTCCGTGACGTATACCCGATCGAATATAGGTAACCAGGCTGGCTTCCAATACGGACAGGGCATGTTCAAGAATACTCCGTTGCTTGATGATACCTCTAAAAATGGTGCCTGAATCGACAAGAAAGCCCAGAATGGTGAACGGCCCCTCGACATTGAGTACCACAACTTTGCCTTCATCCCGAAGTATGGTGATGCTTTTAAGCACTTCGGCAATCCTGCCAGAGGATAGGTCCATCGGCTGCAACTGATTGAGTTGCTCCATACACGAAAACCGGTAGCCGAAGCACCGAGGCCCCCCCTCATCCACCGGAATTTTCATGGCCGCGCCGAAGGCCTCGGCTTCTACGGTCACGCAAAAAGGTACCCGACAAACCACATCAGCCGACTGCTCCATGCGCATGGCCGATATTCGAGCGATAGCACGTGCTTCGCTATGCGCGGTTTGACGATCGATTCCCAACGCTTCGAGAAAAGCGAACGGAATCCCCTCGGAATCATCGCGAGTGCAGGAATAACAGTGCATTGCCTTCATGCCGTAGCCCCTATATTTTTGTGTTTTGGGGACGAGGGGATTGCATCCAGCAAATGCTGAATATGGGGAAAAGAATCAGTGCGATGCGGAAAGAACATTGCATCGGTAAAGTGATTCAAAAAATCTGGTTCAACAGCGGTTTCGATGAATTCAACAATAGAGGCTATTCGTTCAGCCTCTGCTCGCTGTCGAGTGTCAAAAAGGGCGCGTTTCGCTCCTTCCCCGGCAGCGTTCCCCACCACGACGACATTTTCAGGAGAACAGTCGGGAAACATTCCAATGACCAACGCACTTTCCACATTAATGTAACTACCGAACGCTCCCGCAAGAATCACGGCCTCAATCTTATCGATACCCAATTGCCGCATCAACAGCTTGATACCGGCATACAAAGCCGATTTCGCCAGTTGAATAGCGCGAATATCTTTTTGGGTGACAACAATGTCCTGACCGGTCATGGTCTCCGATGCCCAAACCAGCACATATTCGTATCGACCGGCAGCATCGGGCCGCAAGCGCGCGCAGTTAACGTTTTTGTCAAATCTACCGTCAGGCAGAAGAAGTCCTGCTTTGAACAGTTCCGCGGCCACATCGATAATTCCTGAACCGCAGATACCTTTAGCACGAATAGATGATGATTCATTCTCGTTATTGTTGCCGCCAATAACCTGAACAATCGCTTCCTTGCTGATGGGGTCGATGGTCACCTTTTCAATCGCACCTCTGGCAGCTCGCATGCCATGTTTGATTTGAGCTCCTTCAAAGGCAGGGCCGGTAGCACAGGAGACTGAAAGCATACGTTTCCGGTTGCCGAGGTTAACTTCGCCGTTGGTGCCGATATCGATTAACAACTGTATTTGTTCCGCATTACAGGCATCTTCTGCTAAAAGGACCGCTACATTATCAGCACCGACAAAGCCAGCTTCAATCGGCAGGCAATGCACATATCCAGAGGTATTGATAGCGATACCCAGATCCCGGGCTTTGATGTCTAGCGCACGGCGGCTTGCGGAAATAAAAGGAGAATGACCGATGTGGTCCGGAGTAATGCCCAAGACAATATGGTGCATCACGGTATTGAATACCAAGGAGAGATCAAGGATTGCTTCACGTTTGATACCGGCAGTTGCGGCCATCCGTTCGATAAGCAGATTGATGTCGCCTATGATCGCCTTATTGAGTTTTTCCAGGCCATCCTCTTCCATCATACAACAGCTGATACGAGAGATGACATCATCCCCATACTGAACCTGACTATTGGTCAGAGAACTTTGGGTGACAACGACTCCTGTACTCAAATCGCCGAGAAAACCGGCAATGGTTGTGGTTCCGATATCCACTGCAACGCCATACACACGCTCCACCTTGCCCGGTGCAACGAAAACAATCTCTTTTTGATGCCACAGCCCTACTGTGATTTTCCAGGTGTCGGCACGAACGCTCAAAGGGAGATGCTGCAACACCTTCGAATCGATTACAATATCAGCTACGACCCCTGCTTGTTGCAGACCATCGCAAATCCTCGTCAGATCGTCTCTATGGTCTTCAATCGTCGGTTTTTCCAGCTCCAGAAAAAAGAGTTGAACAGCCGGGTGCAACGACATCTTGGCTAATCTGCCGTTTTCCAAAATAACCTGCTGGGTTCTTCGGCTTTGTTCGGGAATATAGGCGATAAGGTCCGATGTCACCTCCGTGCAGCAGGCGAGCCGGTACCCTTGTGCCAGATCTGTTGAGGATAACAGTTTGCTTTCCTGTTCACCCACTTGGGTAAGCAAGGATGTTTTTGATACTTCCTGTGCTGAGGCATGTTCGATTTTTACCGCACATTTACCGCAAACCTGGGAACCGCCGCATGGCGATTCAAGATCGACGCCAAGTTGTCTGGCAACTGTTAGTAAATTAGTTTTATCGGGACAGATACTACGACAACCATCGGGTTGAAAAATAACAGTATGCTGCATGGTTCGCTCACAATAATGGCGGAGAGTCCGGGAGTCGCACCCGGCTACACGGATTTAGAGTCCACGTGATCCCTTCGATCCACTCTCCGTATCCAGTTTCCCTCTGACAGGGGGATGAGGCAGTGTCGCCGCAACCCCTGTCAGAGGGAGGTCACAGCAGTTACATCTTTTTCCAATAATCCAGTCCGAGTCCGGTAAGGATTTCTACGGCCTGGTCGTACACATCAAGGTACTCCTGGGTGGGGACCAGTTTGACCACATCGTAGCATTCCTCAAAGGATTTGCC
>JBFJXW010000236.1:0-5638 GCA_041622895.1 Desulfobulbus sp.
AAGCCCGAGGAACAGGTTGCGGAACAGGTCATTCAACTGGCAACGGAGGCTAAAAACGGTTCGCCAACCGATGAGCGGCGCAGTCACGTCGGCGCCTGGCTGATTGGAGAGGGGAGGGCGGAACTGGCTCGGCTGCTCCCATGCCGGGAAACCATCCGTTACCGTCTCCTGGAATGGATTGCTGGTCACCACACGGCAGTCTACTTCTCTGGTATCGGCGGATTCGCCGCCCTGCTTGTTGGTTTGATCGTCGCCTTCTCCTGGGGAGCGCTGTCGCCCGCTGCCCGACTGGGACTGGGGCTGCTGCTGCTGATCCCGGTCAGTCAGCTGGCGATCGAGATGGTCAATTACCTGATCACCCGACTGCTGCCGGCCAGATCGTTGGCCAAAATGGATTTCGAAGCATCGGGAATTCCCGATGCCTTTCGCACCCTGGTGGTCGTGCCGATGATGCTGGTGGACGACGACACGATCCGTACCGAGGTGGAAAAGTTAGAGATACGCTATCTGGCCAACAAGGAAGCGAACCTGCTGTTCAGCCTGTTTTCAGACTACACCGATGCTTCCACGCCGACAGACCAGGAGGACAGTCGACTGCTTCAGACTGCCGTTGCATGCCTGGAAGCGCTCAATCAACGTCATGGCGGTAAGCGGTTTTTCCTGTTTCATCGGGAACGCACCTGGAGCGAATCCGAGCAGCATTTTATCGGCTGGGAACGGAAACGCGGGAAACTGGAAGAGCTGAATCGCCTTATTGACGGTACACGGCCGGAGGCTGCTCCGCCGCTGGTGTATGTGGGCGACCCGAAGCAGTTGGTGGACATTCGGTTTATCATCACTCTGGACAGTGACACCCAGTTGCCGCATGCCTCGGCCCGCAGGATGGTTGAAACCCTGGCGCATCCCCTGAATCAGCCCCGCTTCGATGCGATGGATCGTGTCACGGCAGGCTACACCATCATCCAGCCACGGGTGAGTCCGACCCTGGCCAGTACCAGCATCTCGATGTTCAGCCGGCTCTTTGCCGATGCCGTCGGCATCGATCCCTATTCCCAGGCCGTTTCCGATGTCTATCAGGATCTCAGCGATGAAGGCGCCTACCATGGCAAGGGTATTTACGACGTGCGCGCTTTCAGCCGCGTTCTGTCGGAACGGTTTCCTGAAGAATGGATACTGAGCCACGATCTGATTGAAGGGGCCCACGTCCGGGTCGGATTGGCCAGCGATATTGAGCTTTTTGACGAGTTTCCCCAGGGATACCAGAGCTACAGCAAACGTGCCCATCGTTGGATACGCGGTGACTGGCAGATTGCGGGATGGATTTTCCCCCGCGTTCCCAATGGTTCCGGCGATCGTGTCCCCAACCCGCTCTCCCTGCTCAACCGGTGGAAGATCCTCGATAACCTGCGCCGCAGCCTTTTGCCCGCCACCAGCGTGGCGGTATTGATTGCTTCCTGGCTCATTGCCCCGCGGATCGGCGCGGTGGCCTCGTTGGTTGTTGGTATACAGCTTCTTTTCCATCCGTTGTCGCAACCGTTTACCATGGCCACCACCCGCAAGGGGTTGAAGTATTTCGATCTGTCGAAAATACTGCATGACTTGTCACGGGCGACTGCCGATGCCGCTTTGCTGCCGCACCAGGCGGCCGTTACCCTGGATGCCATCTGCAGGGTCTGGTACCGGCGCATGATATCCCGGCGCGGGCTTCTGGAATGGACCGCCCAGGCCACCCAGTGGCGGGGATCTCGGCATCCGTCGCGTTTCGTGGCGAGTCTGGCCCTCGGCAGTCTTTTCAGCCTCGGTGTCTGCGGGGCGATCTGGTACCTCAGGCCGGCCAGCCTGCCGTTGGCCCTCCCCTGGCTCGGCCTGTGGTTTGCTTCTCCGCTGCTCGGCTGGCTGCTGAACCAGCAGACAACACCGCAACAGCGGGAATGTCCGTTGCCGGAATCGGATCGTCTTTTCCTTCGCCAGGTCGCACGGAGGACCTGGCGCTATTTTTCCGCCTTTGTCAGCGCCGAGACCTCGTGGCTGCCACCGGATAACTATCAGGTTTCCCATCACAACCAGCTGGCCATGCGGACCAGTCCGACCAACATCGGCCTGTGGATGACCAGCGCCCTGGGGGCCAACGATTGCGGTTACCTGACCCTCAATCAGACCGTTGAGCGACTGACCTGCACCATGGCGAGCATCAGCCGCCTGGAGCGTCATCAGGGGCATCTGCTCAACTGGTATGACATCCAGACCCTGGCTCCGCTTGAGCCTCGCTACGTCTCCACCGTTGACAGCGGCAATCTGCTTGGTGCCCTGTGGGCGCTGGAGCAAGGGCTGGGACAGCTGGCGCATGAACCGATTCTGTCCGCCAAGGTCTTTGCCGGCTTGGCGGACACCGCAACCATTCTGCAGCAGGAGCTGCCCCAGGATGAAATCGCTGCTGTGTATCACCCCCTCTTTGACACACTCATCGCGGAGTTGCAGCAACCGCCGTCTGGGATTGCTGCTCTCCTCAATCTGCAGCGGCGGATGCAGACGGATGTCGACGCTCTTGTCGCTGCCGCTGCGGTTGCGCCGTGGGCCGTTGAGCTTGATCAGCAGGTAACGGCCTGGTTTGAAAACAGCGAGCGCTATCTGGTGTGGATCGAAATCCTTGCAGAAAAAAGCGAGGAGCAGCTGGCACAGCTGGGTTCAGAGACGCTGTTGGCCATCCGCAGGGATACCACACAGGCGCCTTCGCTCAACCAACTGGCAGAAGGCCGGGTTGATTCGATCCTGCTGCTCCAGGCCATTCGCGAGCAACCGCTCTTTGCCGAGTCATCGCTGACGGCCTGGGTCGACCGTGTCCTTGCCGCTTTTGCCAAGACGCAATGGCTGGCCGGAGAGACCCTGGGCATGGTTGAGCAACTGCTCAACGATATCCGCGCGCTGTCGGCCGGGATGAACATGCAGTTTCTGTATGACTTCAAGCGGAAGCTGTTCACGATTGGGTATAATGTTTCCGCCGCCCGCCTGGACCTTTCCAGTTATGATCTTCTGGCCAGCGAGTCCCGGCTCGGCAGTTTCGTCGCTATTGCCCGGGGCGATATCCCCCTGGAACATTGGTTTTCCCTGAGCCGCCCCTATGGCGCCGTCGGCCGCAAACGGGTGCTGCTCAGCTGGACCGGGACCATGTTCGAATACCTGATGCCGCTCCTGTTTCAGCGCTCCTACGGCAATTCGCTGCTGGACAAGTCGGCCCGGGAAGCCGTTGCGGTGCAGATCGCTTACGGCCGGAAGAACCGCGTGCCCTGGGGTATTTCCGAATCCGCCTATGCCGATCTGGACCTCAATAAGACGTATCAGTATAAGGCCTTCGGCGTGCCGGCTCTCGGTCTCAAACGTGGTCTGGAGGAACAGCTGGTTATTGCCCCGTACGCGACCCTGCTGGCGCTGAACCTGGTACCCGGCGAGACCGTGCAGAACCTGAAACAACTGAAAGGGCTCGGCTTGCTTGGCGATTACGGCTATTTCGAGGCTATGGATTTCAGCCGGCAATCGCAGCGTACCATCGGTGAAACGACGCAGAAAAGCGGGGTGATTATTGAGGCTTATATGGCCCATCACCAGGGCATGGCCTTCCTGGCACTGGTCAATTTCCTCCATGGCGACCCGTTCCAGTGCCGCTTTCATAATGATCCGCGAGTGCGTGCTTTTGAGGCCCTGCTGCAGGAGCGCATCCCCACTTTGCCGCCGTTGCACCTGATCTCCACGCGACCAAACGAACCTGCCTTCATCGGCGACGATACGGTCGCGCCGGCAGCAAACACCTGCACCACGCCGCACACCGCCACACCCATGACACTCCTGCTTTCTAATGGGCACTATGGGCTGATGGTCACTAACAGCGGCGGCGGCTACAGTCAGTGGGGCGAGCTGGAATTGACCCGCTGGCGATCCGATCAGACCTGCGATGCCATGGGTACTTTCTGCTACATCCATGAGGCCGAGACCGATCGTCTCTGGTCTGCCACCCATCATCCGGTGGGCGGCGAAGTTAACGAATATTCGGTAGAGTTCACCCTCGATCGGGCGGTGTTTCGCCGCACGGATGAGGAAAT
The DNA here is from genome assembly GCA_041622895.1 of Desulfobulbus sp. Classification (GTDB taxonomy): domain Bacteria; phylum Desulfobacterota; class Desulfobulbia; order Desulfobulbales; family Desulfobulbaceae; genus Desulfobulbus. The sequence continues at coordinate 4,095 of JBFJXW010000236.1, forward strand.
CCATACGGAAACAGAGGTCATTGTCTCACCGGAAGATGATGTGGAGGTGCGGCGCATGACCCTGGTCAACCGCTCCACCCGGACCCGCCGTGTCAACCTCACCAGCTATGTTGAACTCTCCATGGCGCCCCACAACGCCGATCGTCAGCATCCGGCGTTCAACAAATTGTTTATCCAGACGGAAGCCCTCCCCGAGCAACAGGTGCTCCTTGCCTATAGGCGGTCGCGCAGCGAAAGCGAAAAGCCGTTGTTTGTCGCCCATTGCCTGGTGCTGCAGGAGGGTGACGGTGCGGAATCGTCCGGGAAAAACTGGCAGTTTGAAACCGATCGGGGGCGATTCATCGGTCGCGGCCAAACACTTGCCCATCCCATGGGGGCGGTGCAGGATCTCGGCAGCAGTCAGGGGTTTGTTCTCGACCCTGTTCTCAGTGCCCGGCAGGCGATTACCCTGGAGCCGGGACAGCGCGTCCAGGTAGCGCTGGTGCTTGCTGCCGGGGCAAGCCGTGAACAGGTGTTGTTGCTGATGGATAAATACCGCGATCCCCATGCGACCGAACGGGCCATGGATTTCGCCTGGCATTCGGCGCAGCAGCAATTGCAGATGCTGCGCATCCAGCCTGACGAAGCACGACGTTTCCAGCAATTGGCCAGTCATCTGCTGTTTGCCAATCAACTGCTGCGAGCGCCCGCAGAACGCCTGGAAGAGAACAGCAAGGGCCAGGCGGGATTGTGGCCCTACGCCATTTCCGGTGACGTGCCCATAATCCTGATTACCATCGGCGAGGTGCGGGAGATCAGTCTGATCCGTCAGGTGCTGCAGGCCCATACCTATTGGCGGATGCATGGCTTGTCGACTGATCTGGTCATCCTGAACGAGGAAGCCGGAAGCTATGAGCGGCCGCTCCAGGAACGGCTGGAGCAGTTGATCCAAAACCATTCCCTTGCAGCTGCGGTAGATCGGGCAGGCGGGATTTTTTTGAAGAGCGCTGCGCAAATCCCTGCGGATGATCTGAAATTGCTCAAGGCCGCCGCCAGCGTTGTCCTGGTGGCGGCACGCGGCACCCTGCCCCAGCAATTGAGTTTACCGGTGGAGGCGCCGGTGCAAGGGGAAAGACTGGCAGGCAAGCGTATACCCCTTGAACCCTCGACCCCGCTGCCTTTCATGGAGCTGGACTACTTCAACAGTCTCGGTGGTTTTACCCCCGATGGCCGGGAATACGCCATTTATCTGGGTCCTGGAACCAATACACCGGCACCCTGGGTCAATGTGATCGCCAACCCGACTTTCGGTACCCTGATCAGCGAAACCGGCTCCGGTTTTACCTGGCAGGGCAACAGTCAACGCAACCGTCTGACCAGCTGGTCGAACGATCCGGTCCTGGATCCGGCTTCGGAGGCGTTGTACATCCGCGACGAGGCGAGCGGTGTGTTCTGGTCGCCGACCGCGGCGCCGATACGGGAAAAGACCGCCTACCGGGCCCGGCACGGGGCGGGATATACGGTTTTTGAGCATAACAGTAACGGTATCGAGCAGGAACTGACGG
>JBFJXW010000237.1:0-5617 GCA_041622895.1 Desulfobulbus sp.
ACGCCTGCCTCGACACAACTGCGAAAAAGGCCCGCCATCCCCAAGGGAGACAGCAGCCCATTGCCACTGCATCTATTTCAAGTAAAAAAATTCCGTTATATAATCCAAAAAAAACCAGGAAAAATCCCGGCTACAGTAGTCATCCGCCCCTTTATAGCGGTAGGTATTTACTCGTAATCGTTTGACTGGCTTGTAGCACTTTCCGCTTTCACCCGCAATTAATTTTTATATTTAACATAAAAATAGTAACTTAAACGATAACAAATGACAATTGTGTCATTATGTGATATTTTTTTAACAAAAATGACATAATAGCGAAGCACACTGATTAAAATAAAAATAGAGGTAACAAATTTATTGAAAAATTCTAAAAGTGGGATATTAAAATTTCCCGAGACGAAACTGAGCACTTTTCCGTTTATTATGCCGATAGCACAGACAATTATCTGCTTTCAGGTCAAAGAGAAGGTTTGCAAATGATAGCAATCCGTCGCGCATTTCAGTTGTCGAACCAGGTTTTTATAAATACTTTTTAATCTCTCATGATTATTGCAACAATGGTTCCATCGCCTCTTACGCTTGAGAGGCCTGGACAAACCAAGTGGTTTCTACCAGGTGTCACTGAATTTCAGGTGCGTATTTTTCGTGTACGAAGCAACCGAAAACGACCCACTCCTCCACTACCTGGTATCATGGGAGATTTACACGTATGCGACCCGATAAAATTCTACAGAAACTAAAAAGAGCCGTTGAAGAGATGGAATCATCTCTAGCCGAAACTGCAGCCAATGAAGCCGTTGCGGCCGGGACGGACCCCGTTGTCGCAATTAATGACGGCCTGGCAAAAGGAATGAAAACGGTCAGCGATCTGTTTGATGAAGGAGAGGCTTTTGTTCCCCAATTACTGGTGGCTGCAGATGCTTTTGAAACAGGAGCCGGAATCCTTACCAAGTCAATGTCACAGGAAGGACGAGATCAGCTCACTCAGGGAAGGGTTTTAATTTGTACGGTTCAGGGAGATATACACGATATCGGTAAAAATATTGTCAAAACTATGCTCATTGCCAGCGGGTTTGAGGTCGTCGACTTGGGCAGAGATGTCTCAACTGAAGAAGTTATTGAGAAAGCGAAAGAATATCACGTCGACATTATCATAGCCGCTGCGCTTATGCGGACCACCATGGCTTCTCAGCGCGACATCGTTAAAGCTCTTGAGGAAGAAGGCACTCGACACTGCTTTAAATGCATGTTTGGCGGATCCCCCGTTTCTGCAGAATGGGTCAAGACTATAGGAGGAGATGCATATGCTGAAACAGCTTCGCAAGCTGTCGAACAAGCTAAGATACTCATGGCCGAAATACAAGCATGCAAGCGAAAGACTGCCCCCTAACTTGACACCTGAAACAATAACTGTTATATATTTGATTTTAAGTTGAAAATACAGCAATCTCTCCGAACAACAGCGCTGGTTTTCACTGTCCGGCTGGAAGGCACCATCCATGCATCCTGCCCGAAAGCCACTGTTCCATTCCCTATGTCCTGCGATGCAATAAACTCGAACAACTAGCCCTCTACAAAAAGGTTAAACCATGCCCAGGGTATCCCCCCCCATTTATCTCTCTGATCAAGAAAGAGCGGAGCTCGAGAAAAATGCAAAGGGGCAGAAGGTCGAAAAACGGATGCATCTTCGCTCTCAGATCGTTCTGATGGCAGCAGAAGGAATTGAAAGCACCGAAATAGCCAAAGCGCTTAACGTTTCTGAAAAAACCTGTCGCAAATGGAGACACCGATTCGAAAAGAAAAGGCTGGAAGGAATCATGGACCTACAGCGAAGCGGTGCGCCAGAAACCTTTACAGAAGAAGAACGCCTGGAGATCATCAGACTTGCATGTACCGAGCCGGCGATCCTTAAAAACTGGACCTTGGCAAACCTGACAGAAATCGTCATTGAAAAGATTGGCCATTCTATCTCCATAGAAACCGTCAGGAAAATTCTTAAAACAGCGGATCAGAAAACAGCCGCCCTTCCTCCGAGTAAACACACACTCTACATCAAACAATCCGACCGGAGTGATACAAAACCCTAAACACCTCTGTCCCGACCAGCGCACTCCTCTGTTGCAGCGCTACCCAATATTCTCCATCACCAACTTACCTGATGGTCATCTTCTGGTTAGCAAATCGTTCATCCCAACAACCATAGATAGCCGTTAGAGCTGGAAATCCTTTATCTGAGATAACAACCAATTCCGATACGGTGCGCGGAATGGATGTGGGCCGGATATCGATATGCTCCCCGACCACGTCGACCTGTTGCCAACCATCATCAAGCAGAAAAAATCCCTTCATTCGCATAGCCCATGGAACCAAAGCCTTGATGAATGCATAAAATGCGGCTCGTTCATAGATACCTTCGGCCGTGATCACATGCGCGGTCGGTCTATTAAATGGGGTATTGCAACTTTCCCTTGCTTCTGAAAATTGGACCGGCTGCAAGTGCCGTTCGAGAAAATCGAGCGCAACAGCGCCGTGACAAGCGGTCACCAATTCGGCATTGGGATTGAACTGCCGGACTTTATTCTGTACCTTACCCAACTCCGCTTCGTTCACCAAATCCGCTTTATTGACTATGATCAGATTGCTTGCCGCCACCTGTCGTTCAAGAGCGGCAAGAACATCGACCTGTTCCAGGAAATTCGCTCCATCCACCAGGCAGATGGAACCGCGGTAGTCATAGGATTTGCCTTTGACCTTGCCAATAACGTTATTCAGGATCGGCTCAATATTGGAAGGATCGGCCATTCCGGATGTTTCTACAAACAAATACTGGATGGGCAACTCGGAATAGGCAGTCAGGGCACCAATAAACGCGCCTTTCAGACAACTGCAAAAGACCGATCCGTTGTTTATTTCTACGATATCGACACCATGCTGCTGCAACAGAACACCGTCGACGCTGATGCTGCCGAACTCATTCATCAGTATGCCGATTTTACTGGTCTGCAGATGATCGATTATCCGCTTAAGCAGGGTGGTTTTACCTGCCCCGAGAAAGCCGGTAAGCAGGTACAACCGTATCGGTTGGTCACTCATTGTTCCACCTCGTTGTTCGCTGAACCCCTCACCATGGAGATCAATCCATGATGAGGGGCTTCTTTTATCCGATTCGTTTTTCGATTGCTGCGACCAATTCACTCTCAGAAGGAATGATATTGTCGAAAACGACCTCGTTGTTGATCAGGATCGCAGGAAGATTCTTGACTCCGAGCGTTGCCATACGTTTGATTCCCGCACGGGTCTTTACCAACGATTCACGCCAGGTCATTCGGCCATCATATTGCGGATGCACCCTTTTAACAGCTTCGCACATATACTGACAGGGAGGACATCCCTCTGAATCCAGGGTAACAATCTCAACAAATACCTGACCTGGTTTAATCGCTACATCTTCAAATTCCACCTCTTCATCTTCGCTGAGCTGTTGTTCTGATTCCAGCAATTCCAGAGACGAGGCTTTCCCATTGATGAAGTTCGATATGGCCACCAGATTGTTGATGGGGGTGTCATAGGGGATATCACAACCGGGAGACAGGACAAAACCTGGCCCTTGACCGATTTCCAGTTCACGCCGAGCCTCTTCGACATTTTCCAGAGGCGAACCAAACATCATTACCGTGGTCAGAGGCAGGTTACCACCATAGGAAACCTTATATTGTGAGGCGATTCCTTTGGCATAAGCCAGATCGACGTTTTCGTCAAAAGCGATACCATCGGTCTCCGTTTGACACATTAATTCGATGTTCTTGGTTGCATTACCGCAGCAGAAGCTCGTGACCTTGAGTCCTAAAGATCGAACATACCGGTTAAGTTCCGTGGTTGGTCCTTTGACAAAAAGATCAAAATGTTTGGGGGAAATCTGGGAAGTCATCGGGTCGACTACAGCAATAATATCAACCCCTGTTTTTGCATACATTCTTGATAAATCCATGCACACCTGATTGCAGAAGGCCATCAGCTCATGAACCTTCTCATGACGTTTCATCATATCCGCAAACAAATCGGTGCCTTTCAGATGCAAGGCCAGCGTAAAAGGTCCACAGATGAGGGCATACAATGCTATTTTATCGCCAAGTTCAGCAACAATTCTCCGCGCTGCGTCCAGTGCTATCGGATAACGACCATCCTTTTCGGTCGGCAATTTCAAATCGGCAACAGTCTTGCTCTCCAGTATATGGGTGGCGACCGCCGGGGGATTATTTTTGGACCATTTCAAGGTGCACCCCAAGGCCTCGGCTTCCATCTGCACATCAAAAACAATAGGCAACCCATCGGGTTCATACATTTCATAGGCTTTAAGAATACCATTCACGATATGATCGGCGCTCATCAGATAAGTCTGTGCATCGACCCCTATGAGATTCGCTGTCTGCACACCCGCATAGGGGACCCAAGGGGTGCGATCCACCGGTTCAAAATTTAACGTTTTTAAAACTCGTTCTTTTCCGTTCATATTCGCTTTCTCCAACATGGTTTCTTTTCTTGCATCCTTGAGGGATGCCGCTTCATTGAATGTATTGTCAACACCCGTTCGACAACCATCGTGCAACAACCGCATCACACTGAACTACCGTACTTACAAATACTCGTTCACGTTGACGCACTAATAACGCTTCCGGTATCACCATCAACCAGCCTAAAACGAGCCCAAATCTTAGCGGGAATAGCTCCCTACAGACAGGCCGGTATTCCTACAACCCTGATCCCCATTTCTGCGTCATCATGGTTGAGGAATATTTTTCAATTTTCCATTGGGGAATTTTGCATTGGCCGCAAGAGGTTGCGCACCATTTGTTACGCAACCAACGAGCCGCCCGTGAAGTCCGGGAATTCCAGACCGTAAAGCTCTCACCGCAGTGGGTGGTAATAACCGCGACTTTCCCGGTCACTTTGACTGATTTGACTCCGTGCAACGTGCCTTTTCGTGACGGCCACAATTTAATTTTTTCCACCAGATTGAAAAAACCGACATTCTTCCGGTAGTACTTTTTTTTGGCATCCTGCTGATCAGCAAGTTGATCCTTAATCAGCACCGCATTTGATTTTCCAGCCATGGCCTTTCTCCAACTGTCATTCGGCAAGCGCTGTCGACAGCATAGTCGCAACACCGATTTCGAGCACATCATGAATGATTCTATCTGCGAGATGTTCTTGAGCCAGAGCATCAATGCCCAAAGGAACGCCTGGAGCCGCAATCATCGTTTGGGACGTGACCCATTGTTTTTCAATTACATCGGCTGCCGGGGTTGCCTCAACCACCAAGGGATATTGCTGCAAGGCCGCCGGAAGATCGCTCGCCACATGGACACCCGCTATGGTTTCGGCCAACTTCTGTGCACGTAGCGGATCACGATCGTATAGAAACACGTGTGCGCCATGATCGTTCAGGTAACGGACAGCCGCACTCCCGACCGGTCCAGCACCAATCACCAGAACGGCGCACTCCTGGATGCCACGTGTCATCAGTTCCAAAGCCGCGGCAAATCCTCTTCCCGTGGCTTCGCTGTTATCAGCCGTTTTCCTTGAAGCGATGTTGATGGCTGCAAAATCAATATCATCG
>JBFJXW010000238.1:0-5605 GCA_041622895.1 Desulfobulbus sp.
AAAATCTGATCTCCCAATCGTTGTTTCATGCCGTCGCATCTAAAAGACCTGCAGCTGGATTGATTCATCATTCCGATCGTGGCAGCCAGTACTGTGCCACGGAGTACCGAAACCTCCTTGAACAGTTCAAAATGCGGGCATCGATGAGCCGCCGCGGGAACTGTTACGATAACGCGCCAATTGAGAGTTTCTGGGGTGTCTTGAAAAATGAACTCGTTCATCATCGCCGTTATCCAACCAAACGGGAAGCTATACGGGAGATCACGAGGTACATCGAAGTTTTTTACAACCGGCAACGGCGACAGAAGAGGTTAGGTTATCTCTCACCTGCAAACTATGAGAAGCAATATTTCAAAGAGCAGCTTGTTGCTTAAATATTTTGGTGTCCGCTATTGACGACCGACCCCAAATAGCAGCACACACAAAACGGCAGAAGTGAACAAATGGCTCAAAGCCAATCCACGTTTTACCTTTCACTTTACGCTAACCAGTGCATCCTGGCTCAATGCTGTTGAAAGTTGGTTTGGCCAGCTCGAGCGCAGGTCGATTTATCGTGGGGTGTTCACAAGTGTCAAAGACCTTAGAGAAGAAATTCATCGTTTTATCAGGCAACACAACAACAGAAGTGCCAAGCCCTTTACATGGACAAAAAGCGCATCCGTGATACTTGAGAAGGTCAGCAAGGTTTCAAAATTAAAAGACGACACTAACCAAACGGGACACTAGCCGAAGAACAATTACCACTTTGGCGGGACGCGTGGCTGGCGTTGCTGAGGCGACTCGAGACTAATGTGAACTGGTGGAGCATCATTGGACGATTGGAATCCAGGCTCAATAATTGGCCTGCGGCGTTGGTGACTCGGGAATACTGCAAAGAAAACAAGGCGTTCTTATGCCCCAGATGCCTTTGCTCTGCCGCCACATTGCCGGTTTTCTCCATAATTACCCCCCCATGCCTTGTCTGGCAGAGGGGGAGTTTTATCTTTATCCACACCGGTTAAATCCCACACCTGATTCCACACGGTGTTGCTCACCCTTGTGGTTTTAGTCGACCGTCGCTATGTGGATTATGGGCCTGTCATTTCTCCTGATCCCCAGTCCTCTCCTGTTTGAGGCGGTCACAGATCGCAGCCAACCCGGGTTAACTGATCGGATATGGCTGGACACTTCCACCCTTTTGCACCGTTGATATAATTCGCCTTGCAAAATCTCTATCCACCAGGTTCAGGCTGTTTATCGCGGTCCGGCGCATGCCAATTTCGATACGGATGTAGATGATGGTGTCGTAAAAAAACTTCATCTGTGCCATTGCTGCAAAATTTTTGCATATCTCCAGATGCCGGTTTGCCTTCATGGCAGTAACTAATTACATGAATTAACGCACACTTTCAGGTAAAACTCTGCACTTGCAATTATAAATTTGGACATTTAAGGTAACCCTATTTGATAGGGATATAGTCCTGTCTTAGACTACAGTTCTGCCCTTTGGAAAACAAACAGGTCTACCAATGAACATATTATTATCGATACTTACGCCCATTATCGGAGCGGCATTGGTTGCATTTGCCGGTCGATGGGGCCGGGGGTTTTCAGTTTGGGGCGCTATTGTGGTGACGATTTTGTCGGCATCCTGGCTGGTGCCCTTGGTTCCGGATGGCTTTCATGGCATAACTGTCTTTCAAGGCCATAGCTGGATTCCAGCCGCTGGAATCGACATGACATTTCGATTCGATGGGTTGGGCTTCCTGTTTGCGCAGATGATTCTCGGTATCGGGTTGCTGGTAATTATTTATGCCCATTACTATCTCGCCGCGAAGCACTGTCTGCGCCGATTTTACGCATATCTGCTGCTGTTTATGGGTTCGATGCTCGGCGTTGTACTCTCGGAAAATATCATTCTGTTGTTAATTTTCTGGGAATTGACCAGCCTCGCTTCTTTTCTACTTATCGCATACCATCGCCGTATTGAAGAGGCCCGTCGCGGTGCGCTTTTGGCACTATTGGTGACCGGCGCAGGCGGTCTCGGACTTTTGGGTGGGTTTTTACTGCTTGGTCAAATTGTCGGCAGCTACGAGTTGTCGGTGATTCTAGCCAGTGGAGATGCAGTTCGCGAGGATGCACGTTATTTGCCCATGCTGCTGCTCATCCTGTTCGGGGCCTTCACTAAGTCGGCGCAGTTTCCCTTTCATTTCTGGCTGCCCCATGCCATGGCGGCACCGACGCCTGTCTCTGCATATCTGCATTCGGCAACGATGGTCAAGGCGGGAGTGTTTCTGTTGGCAAGACTGTTTCCGGTGCTCTCCGGAACCCTGGCCTGGACATGGTGCGTGAGCAGTGTCGGATTGGTGACGCTGCTATTTGCCGCCATGATCGCCTTGTTCAAACATGATCTCAAGGGTCTGTTGGCATATTCCACCATCAGCCATCTTGGTCTGATCGCAGCACTCTTTGGCTTAGGCACACCGCTTGCCGCAGTGGCCGGAGTCTTTCACATTATAAATCACGCCATTTTTAAGGCCGGATTATTTATGTCGGCCGGAATAATCGATCATGAATGCGGTACACGTGACATGCGGCGCATCAACGGTTTATGGAAGGTTATGCCATATACTGCAACCCTGGCCATGGTGGCCGCGGCGGCTATGGCAGGCGTTCCGCTGGCCAATGGATTCCTCTCCAAGGAAATGTTTTTTAATGAAGCGGTTACTGTTGGCAGCAGGATGCCCCTGAAATTGTTTTTGCCGGCAGTTGTTACCCTTGCAGGTATTTTTGCCGTGGCATATTCGGTGCGATTTATCCATGATGTCTTTTTTAATGGTTCACTCGCCGATTTACCGAAAACTCCACATGAACCGCCGCGTTGGATGTTGGTGCCGGTGGAGGTTATGGTCATTTTAATTCTGCTTATAGGAATTTTCCCCGAGTACACCGTCCAGCCGATTCTAGCTGTCGCGGCGAGTTCCGTGCTGCAAGGACCACTGCCGGAATATGATCTGGCTATCTGGCACGGGGTGAGTCCGGCATTAGCCATGAGTATGATTGCCCTGTTCGCCGGTCTGTTGATATATTTAGGTCGAAAGCCCCTTTTCGTTTTCCATGAGCGGCTTGAAGGATTTTCGGATGGGCGGGCGATCTTCAGGAATATGATGTCAGCAATTTTTGGTCATGCTCGTCAAATAACTGCTTTTTGGGAAAATGTTTCGTTACAGCGGCAGATTACGCTCTTATTGATTGCTTCTCTAACTGTCAGTGGCAGTGCACTGTTGCTGACATCCTCCCCATTGATCGGCTCCCGGCCGATGCTGCCGGTGGATGGTGTCAGTCTGCTGGCCGTCCTGGCTCTGATTGCAGCTGTCCTTGCTGCAACAATCCTACATCGCGAGCGACTGACCGCTTTGATTTTTACCGGGGCTGTCGGGCTAATCGTCGCTCTGGGTTTTGCTAAATTTTCTGCGCCTGATCTGGCCCTCACTCAATTATCGGTGGAGGTGGCCACTTTAGTGCTCCTTTTGCTCGCCTTGTATTTTTTACCGCAGACATCTCCTGTTGAATCCAGCTGTTATAGACGATATCGGGATTTTTTTCTCGCTTCGGCTGCGGGCTGCGGGGTCGCCTGGCTGGCCTTGGTGATGATGACGAGGCCGACCGCCTCAATCTCCGATTTTTTCCTGAAAAACAGCGTGCCCGGCGGAGGCGGCAGTAATGTAGTTAATGTTATACTGGTAGATTTCCGCGGCTTTGACACCTTTGGCGAAATCAGTGTACTGGCTATTGCCGCACTGGGTATTTTTGCCCTTATGAAAGATCTGCGTTTACCAGGTTTGCAGCACGACGCCCAGGGACGTGAATTTGACCAGGATAAGCACCCGTTGATTATGGCGATCTTGGCTCGGTTATTACTGCCTTTAGCCTTACTCGTATCTATGTTTATTTTCCTGCGCGGACACAATTTGCCGGGTGGCGGTTTCATTGCCGGCCTGCTTACTGCAATTGCGCTGATTATGCAATACCTGACCAACGGCGTGGTCTGGACACGCAGTCGTTTGTCGGTAACGCACATCCATCCGTTGATTGCAGCCGGGTTAATCATCGCCTTGCTCACAGGAATGGCCAGCTGGTTGTACGATTCCCCCTTCTTAACCTCGACCTTCGGTCACTTTCATCTGCCCCTGATCGGCGAATTCGAACTGGCCTCGGCCATGGTTTTTGATTTAGGTGTTTATCTGGTGGTTGTTGGTGCGACGCTGCTGATTCTGATTAACCTGGGGCTGTTTATATCAACTCCGGATGTGGAGGAAGAGCCATGGAGTCATTGATTGCTCTGGCCATAGGCGTGGTTACAGGATGCGGCACGTATCTTGTGTTGCGTGGCCGGACCTTTCCTGTAGTGCTTGGGTTGACGTTATTGTCCTATGCGGTAAACCTGTTTCTCTTTACCTCCGGCCGCCTGTCGACCGGTCAACCGCCGGTTATCCGTACGGGTGGCAGCTATGCCGACCCGCTGCCTCAAGCTTTGGTGCTTACTGCCATTGTCATCGGCTTTGCGATGACGGCCTTTGTCATCATGCTCAGCTTGCGTGCCCGTGGAGAGTTAGGCAACGATCATGTAGACGGGCGTGAGGGATGATGAGCGCACATCTCGCAATAGCTCCAATTCTTCTGCCCTTTGTTATTGGCACACTGCTGCTTGTTCTGCCTGATCTATCCATGCCCATCCGTCGCAGGATAGGGCTTGTGGCTGTATTGGCTCAGGTTGTTGTGGCATTGATGCTTCTTGGTGCTGTAGCCGATGGCACTATTCTTGTTTATCGCCTCGGCAACTGGCCGGCTCCTTTTGGTATTGTACTGGTGGCGGATAGACTTGCCGCATGGATGGTGCTGATCACTGTCCTCCTTGCCCTGTTCGCTCTCATCCATGCATCTGACGGTACCGATTGCAAGGGACGGCATTTTCACGTGCTGTTTCAATTGCAGATTTTTGGCTTGTCCGGTGCTTTTCTCAGTGGCGATCTGTTCAACCTCTTTGTTTTTTTTGAAATTCTGCTCATTGCCTCCTACAGCCTTTTGCTTCATGGCGGGGGGGCGGCCCGCACCCGAGCCGGTTTGCATTACGTTGTGATGAATCTGCTTGGATCGACAGCATTTTTATTTGCTGCCGGTCTGGTATATTCCAGCTTCGGCAGCCTTAATCTTGCCGATCTGGCCATAAAGGCAGCCACCATCGAACCTGATAATATTGTGTTGGCAAAGGTTGGCGGCTTGCTGTTGCTGGTGGTATTCGGGCTCAAGGCGGGGTTGTTGCCGCTGCATTTGTGGCTTCCCGCCGCGTATTCAGAAACGTCTGCACCGGTGGCTGCGCTTTTTTCCATCATGACGAAGATGGGTGTTTATGCCATTTTACGTGTCAATATGCTTGTGTTCAGCCCAAATGCGGGTAACCTCTCACATCTTTATGATCCCTGGATTTTGCCTATCGCTCTGGGGACAGTGGTGATTGGTGTGTGCGGCGTCCTGGCGGCCAAAAACCTAGGACGGATCGCGGCCTATATGATAGTGATATCGGTTGGCACATTACTTATTGCTTTCACTCTTGGAACGCCTGGGA
>JBFJXW010000239.1:0-5564 GCA_041622895.1 Desulfobulbus sp.
ACCGTGAATGCATAGGTCATTTTTCTTGTCGTAAACATGTGCGAATCTCCCGTAGTTAAGAAAGTTCCCTGATAGAGGCACCCAGCCGTTTGATCCCTTCGGCGATGGTCGCCTCGTCGGAACAGGAAAAATTGAGCCGCAGGGTGTTGCTGTCCTTACGGTCAACATAAAAAGGTGTGCCCGGCACAAAGGCCACCTTTTGTTTGATGGCAGCATCAAAGAGCGCCATCGACGACATTCCGTCGGGTAACGTCACCCAGAGAAACATCCCCCCTTCCGGATTGGTGTATTGTACCCCGGCCGGGAAAAAATCTTTGATGGCATTGATCATAGCCGTTTTCTGCTTGCCGTACTGGTGGATAATGGTGGCGATATGGGCATCAAGATCGTTGTCGCAGAGATAACGGTAGAGAATCCGTTGTGCCAGGTAGTCAGTGTGGAGGTCCGCGGCTTGTTTGGCGATTACCACTTTATCCATGATCGGTGGCGGCGCGACCAGCCACCCAAGGCGAAGGGCTGGTGCTACTGTTTTCGAGAACGAACCCAGCAGGACCGTGTTGCTTGGCAGAATTCGTTTGAAGGAAATTTTTCTTGTTCCAGAAAAACGCAAGTCCGCATAGGGATCGTCCTGGATAATGAGGCAGGAGGTAGGACGTACAAGATCGGCCACGATTTTACGGTTTTCGTCGCTATAGCTGATGCCGCTGGGATTCTGAAAGTTGGTTACTGTATAAAGCAGTTTTGGTTTACGTTCGTTGAGTATCTGACCAAGTGCGGTCGTATTCATACCACCCTCGCTCACCGATACAGGATGAAAGCGGGGACGGTACATGGAAAAAGCCTGAATGGCCCCGAGGTATCCGGGCTCTTCGATGATAAGATCATCCCCCTCGTTGAGGAAGGTCTTGCCTAAAAGGTCCAACCCTTGCTGCGATCCGGTGGTGATGAGGATATCCTCCACCGGAATGTCGAGTCCTTCCTGTTTTTGATAGCGGTCGGCAATGAACTGACGCAGGCCCAAATAGCCCTCGGAATTAGCGTACTGAAGGATATCATCTCCCGACTGATCGAAGACATCGTTGGCAGCTTTTTGCAGGCCGCGAACCGGAAAAAAACGACGGTTCGGCAGGCCACCGGCAAAAGAAATGATCGAAGAATCAATGGTGACCTTGAGAATTTCACGGATGAAGGATTTGGGGACGTCGGTGATGCGGTCGGAAAATGCGTTTTCCATGATGGTACCTCGTGCCCGAATGGGGCGGGTCATCGAAGGGTTAATTTTGCGTTGGCGTGGATCGGTCGGAGAGCATTCCCTGCTTGAGGATTAATTCAAAATGAGATATGTGCAAGCAGGGAATGTTTCTGACTAAATGTGGAGGTGAGGGCTTTTTATTAAAGCAATGAATTTTCTGCTGTCTATCGCCATGCTCCCCGGTTGTTTTTCCTGCCCGTTGTTGTCATCAACAGTTGCTGCATTTGTTAAAGTAGCAGGTACTGCCTCCCGATTCTTTCCGAGCGTACCTGCAGCGCCTTGCGAATATCCTGTGGTCGTGACGCCTCAAGAAAACTTGGCCGTTCCAAATGTACACTATAATATAATACGTATACCTGAACCGGAGAGGGCAGCATTATATACAGGGCGATACTCTATCGGCCTGATTTTTCGTATAATACTGAAATTTCTACATATTTCAATAATTCGCATCGGCAAAAGCTAACCAGCCGCCTGCTCCAATCAATTTTTTGTCAAAGGGATTTAGGCTGAAGGTGCATTCGACCGCAGGCTCTCCGCTGTCGCTGGTGGCTGTGAGCTTTTCTCCTTCAAGATCAACCGCTACGGTTACTTTACCTTTGAGGGCAAAGAGCCGGTCCAGGTCTGTCTTGCTCAGTTCAGCGGCAAGAATGCCGCAGTTAAACATGTTTTGACGAAAGATGCGGGCAAAACTTTCACCAAGCACCACGTTGATATCATTGACTTCAAGGGCCCACACTGCGTGTTCGCGGGAAGAGCCGCAGCCGAAATTGGAACGAGTGATCAGCACTTTGGCATCTTGCAGTTCTTGCGAGTGCGGATCGAATTTGCTTCCTTCGAGGCGCAGGTCTTCAAGCAGGTGCGGCTGCAGGGCTTTTTTAGTGATTTCCGTCAGGTATTTGGCCGGGATGATTTCGTCGGTGTTGATATCGTTTCTGTCGATAAAGGCCGCGGGGCCGCCAAACTGTTTCATATGCTTTTCCTTAATAATCGTGCAGGAGAATAATCAGTCAAGAAAACGGCGAGGATCGGTAATCGCGCCGGTGATGGCCGCCGCTGCCGCGCTGGCCGGACTCATCAGGTGCACCATGCCGCCCTTGCCCATGCGACCATTGAAATTTCGATTGGTGGTGGAGGCGCAGACTTCGCCATCGGCAAGTACACCGCTGCTCATACCGAGACAGGCACCGCAGGTTGGATTGAGCACACAGAAACCGCTGTCCATGAAAATCTTGAGCAAACCTTCTTCCAGTGCTTGGGAATAAATGGCCGGAGTGGCCGGCACCAGAATGCCGCGTACCGAGTTGGCGATGGTTTTCCCTTTGATAATGGCGGCTGCTTCACGGATATCCTCGATTCGGCCGTTGGTGCAAGAGCCGATATACACCTGGTCGATCTTTGTTCCTTCCATTTCACCGACGTCTTTGACGTTATCCGGTTTAAAGCCGAAGGTGACCTGCGGTGCTAATTCGCTGACATCAAGAGTTAAAACTTGCTCGTAGTTGGCGTCGGCATCGGAACGCCAGCGGCTATAGCTTTCCGCAGCCTGCTCCACGCTCTCAAATTCATCCTTGATGAAGGGCCACAGATACTGGGCGGTAACCCTATCCGGCTGACAGACACCGGACGTCGCACCGGCCTCGACCGCCATGTTGCACAGTGTCATTCGCGAGGCCATGTTCATCGCATCGATCACCGGGCCGGTGAATTCGATAACCATGTCAGTGCCGCCATTGACCGTGAGTTTTTTGATGATGGCAAGGATGATATCCTTGGCTACCACACCCTTGGCTAAGGTTCCGGTCACTTCGACTTTCAATGAACGCGGGGCGCGGAAGGCACAGACACCTTTCAATATTCCCACTTCGAGATCGGTGGTGCCCACACCAGCGGCAAAGGCACCAAAGGCACCATGGGTGCAGGTGTGGGAGTCGCCCATGATTACGGTGTTACCAGGGCGGATGAAGCCTTTTTCCGGAAACAGGGCATGGCAGACGCCGTTGCGGCCGATATCAAAAAAATCCTTGATATTATGGCGTCGGGCCCAGTCGCGCATAATCTTCGCTTGGGTTGCTGTCTTGGAATCCTTTGGCGGGGTTACGTGATCAATGACCGCCTTGATACGGGACGGATCGCAGACCCTGTCCATCCCTTTTTCCATCAGATCCATAATGGCAATAGGGGTGGTGATTTCGTGACACATGATAACGTCAATATCAAGTACCATATTACCCGGTGTCGGGGTGTCCCGCAGATGGGCGGCAAAAATTTTCTCTGTGATAGTCTGTCCCATTGAGCAACTCCAGCTAGATGAAAACGGAAAAAATACAACCGGGGAACCGGGTAGCGATTAAACCATTAGAATTGATGAAAGCGAAATAATTACACCCAGCAGCAGGGTTCGTCAATTTTTTTCCTGAAAGGGAGGCGGATCAGGAGCAGGGGATATCCCTTGTACTTTGCCGGCTTGATTGCTTATACTGCGTACCGCTTTCTTGTTACCATCAGTCGGGAGCGAGTGGTGCGCGATTAACGTTACTATCTCAATCAGCGAGAAAATATATGAAATACTTATTACTGATCCCATGTGTCATTGTATTGCTGCTCTTCGCAGGTCTTACCCCGGAACAATCTCATGCCGCTCATGGGGTCAGTATCGACGGGCAGTTGAAGTATTCCAAAGATTTTGATAGGTTTGAGTACACCTCACCCGATGCCAAAGTTGGGGGGACTCTCGTTTTGCATGACCTGGGAAGTTTTGAAAAAATGAATCCATTCACGCTCAAGGGGGCTGCGCCTCGGGGGTTGACGCCGTATGTATTTGAAACGCTGGCCGTACCGAGTTTAGATGAACCCTTTGCGGAATACGGGTTGATTGCCAATGATATTGCATTGGCCTCAGATAAAAAATCAGTCACTTTTACGCTTAATCCGCAGGCAAAGTTTTCGGATGGATCGCCGGTAACCCCCGAAGATATACAATTTTCTCTGGATACGCTGAAGAGCGATCAGGCGCATCCTTTTTATCAAATGTATTTTCGTGATATCGACGGTGCTGATATACTCGATGCCCACCGGGTCCGCTTTCGTTTTTCCCGACCGAATCGAGAACTGCACATGATCGCGGCCCAGTTGCCGGTGTTGTGCAAGCACTATTACAAACAGCACCCCTTCAATCCCACGGGTGGCAGTGCGGCCATGGATATTCCCATCGGGTCCGGTCCGTATCTGGTTGCCGATGTACTTCCCGGTAAGTCGATTACATATCGAAAAAATCCCAACTATTGGGCAAAGGATCTTCCTGTTCGCAAAGGTATGTTCAATTTCGAAACGATTGTGGTTAAGTATTTCAAAGACCCGGTCGTCAGTATCGAGGCCTTTAAGGCTGGTGAATTTGATTTTATGATGGTGAATATTGCCAAGCAATGGCAGCGGGATTTAACCGGCCGCCGCTTTGACTCCGGAGAATTGATCAAGCAGGCCTTTCCACATCATAACAACGCCGGCATGCAGGGGTTTGTCTTCAACACCAGAAGAGCACTTTTTGCTGACCGACTGGTGCGCAAGGCCTTGGGACTGGCCTTTGATTTCGAATGGACCAACAAAACTTTGTTTTTCTCTCAATACAATCGAAATAATTCATTTTTTTCGAATTCAGATTTTGCCGCAGTCGGATTGCCTGATGCCGGCGAGCTGCAACTTCTGGAACCTTTCCGCAGTCAGTTGCCTTCAGAGGTTTTCACCCTGCCGCTTCAGTCACCTTCCACCACACCGCCTGGGAGTCTGCGCGCCAACATGCGGGAAGCAAAAGAGCTGTTACAGCAGGCCGGGTGGGTTGTTAAAGACGGGGTGCTCGTTAACGAAAAGGGGGAGCCGTTTCGATTTGACATTCTGTTGGCTGATACCTCCTTTGAACGGGTCATCGCACCCTATGTGGGGAACCTGAAACGACTGGGTATTGCGGTAGCGTATCGGACTATCGATCCGGCGCTGTATGCAGAAAGAATTAAAAAATTCGATTTCGACATGGTGGTTACCAGCTATGGTCAATCGCAGTCTCCGGGAAATGAACAGCGTGACTATTGGACGACGCCGGCGGCTCACCGTGAAGGGTCGAGAAATCTTGCCGGTATCAGCAGTCCGATAGTGGATACGCTGGTTGATACTATCATCTATGCTACGACTCAAGAGCAGTTGACGACTGCCTGCCGCGCGCTGGACCGAGTGCTCTGGTACGGCTATTATCTGGTGCCCAATTGGTACCTTGCTCACCATCGCCTGGCGTATTCCTCAAAACTCAAGCATCCTTCAA
>JBFJXW010000240.1:0-5538 GCA_041622895.1 Desulfobulbus sp.
GCTCGATGGCCCTGGAGCAGGAGAATGCCGTCTCGGTGGTTGCGGTCAAAGCGGTCATGCGGGACACCTTCGAACACCTGCTGCAACAGCACTTGCCGCAAACATAGGTTGCGCACAGACATCACCCCTCCCCAGACAGCCGGATTTCTGCTCCGGAAGTCGGCACGCCTGGCTCCCCTGATTGATGAACATTCTGAGAATACACCCCATGATATTCATACCCACCTGTGCTTTATGAATTATATTGTGCTGAGAATGCAGCTGTTCATTTTTGCTCTACCCTGAATCGAGGAAGAGGTTTTTGTACCATCATCCACAATAACCAAGGAGCAACCACATGAAAACACAGAAGGAAAACGGAAGGATGCAAAGAATCGTGCAGGCAGCTGTAACCGGTCTGGCATTGCTGGCGGCGGTCTTTGTCGTGACCGTTCCCCGGATGTCGCAGGCAGCGGCGGCCTGGGAAATCAACCGAGATGTAACGATCGCTCTGGAAAAACTCTACCGCACCACTCCGGCGGCAAAAAAAATGTCTGAAATTGCCAAGGGGATTCTGGTGTTTCCCAACATCATCAAAGGCGGTTTTATTGTTGGCGGCCAATATGGCGAAGGCGCGCTCCGCAAGGGTGAGCACACCGTCGGGTATTATAAAGCTGTTTCAGCCTCCTACGGGTTCCAGGCCGGTGCCCAATCCTTCGGTTATGCCTTGTTTTTCATCGATGACGAGAGCTTGAACTATCTCAAGAACAGCAAGGGCTGGGAACTCGGCATCGGCCCCACCATTGTGGTGGTGGATGAAGGGGCAGCGCGTTCGCTTTCCACCACTACAGCCAAATCAGGGGTGTATGCCTTCTTCTTCAACCAGAAAGGGCTGATGGCGGGAATTAGTATTCAGGGCAGTAAGATAACCGAGTTCATCCCGACCAAATAAGCCAAGCGAACAAGCCGGATGCATGAGGCGGCGCTATACCCCATGCATTTCTTTGATGCCTGATAACGGTCGACCGGGGAGCCCTGGCAGCTCTGAAGTATGCCATGCTCCCCGGCCCCTTGTCTGTCGCGCCGGCGACAGGAGGTGTTGACAGTTCGTGGCGTTTTTTTTGGGGTCGTACCCGAAACAGTACAGGGCGCCCAACGTGCAACCGCGCATCTTTTGCAAACAGGTGGTTCTCTACGCTACCTCCCCAACAGATGGTTTTGTATCAGAATTGTTTTCCAACAAGCGGCCATGCCCGCCGAAACACCCCCTTTGCCAGGTAAAAAGGTCCTCGCATTTTTCCGGAGCATCTGGAACATTCATCCATTCCCACGACAAAATTGAAGATCATGAACAACAGGAATCAAGACAAGCCAATGAAAAGAGACAATATCGGTGCAGCTGCACCAAGGGAGGTCTGATCCCTTGAAAAACCCTATGTGTACCAGCCGCGGCATAGATGGAACAAAACCTTCCCGCAAAGGCTTTGCCATGCTCAGTCGCAGCCTTTTTCCGATCCTGCTTCTCCTTGTTGTGTGGCTTCCTGCAAGCCGGGCAGCCGAGGTGCCCGATACGGCGACCAAACCCCAGTTGACGGTTACCCCGCAGAGCATCAAGGCCAAGATCAAAGACGTTGAAGCAACGGCCGACCTGAAGGAAGAAGAGAAAAACAGGCTGCTCGAACTCTATCGTAAAAGTCTTGCCAACCTGGAAACGGCGGCATCCAACAGCGAGCAGGCGGAGAAATTTGCTCAGTCCATAGAGACGGCTCCCGCGGAAATCAAAAAGCTGCAGAAGGAGGTGGAACAGTTGGTCGCTCTGTTGGCCAAGGAGGCAATCGATATTCCGGATACCACAACCTTGGAGGATATCGAGCAGCAGCTTCTGAAAGCCAAAACGAATGTGACCACGGTCGAGGCACAGGTTGCAACCCTCACCAGCCAGCTCACTGCCCAGATGGAACGCCCGCAAAAGGCGGTGCAACGGCTCAGGGAAGTGAAAAAAAGTGAAGAAGAACTGCTTGCCAAGGTCAAATTGCCACCGCCGGAGGATGAATCCCAACTGATTACGGAAGCCCGGAAATGGAATCAGCAGACCGGACTCCAGGCATTGCAAAGTGAAACGAAGATGCTCAACCAGGAGCTGGTGAGCATGCCTGTGCTGCTGGAGTTAGCCAAAGCCCAGAAAGAAAAAGCCGCAAAGCAGCTGGAGTACACCAATTCCCTGGCGCAACGCCTGGAAGCGAAGGTGAACCAGAGAAGGCAGGCGGAAGCCGTAAAGACCATGGAGCAGGCCGAAGAAGCGCAACGCCAGGTGGCGGATAGCCCGCCTGTCATCCGGCAGACCGCGGCGGAGAACACTGCCCTGGGCAACGAACTGCGGTCGTCGACAGCTGGTTTGGAACGTATTGCCGCGGAGAAGGAGCGGCTCGGCAAGGAGTTGCAAAAACTGGAAGCCAATCTGCGAAGCGCTCAGCAGAAGGTCGAACTCGCCGGCGTGAGTCAGGCCTTGGGCTTGATGCTGCGTGAACAGCAGCGGACGCTTCCCGATGTACGGCTCCAGGAGAAAAAGGTCGCCGCCAACGAGGAACTCATTGCCGAGACAGCGCTGCGCCTGATCCAGCTCGATGAGGAGCAGAAAGAACTCGATGATACGGACGCGTACGTCGCAAAGCTCACAGCGGGTTTATCCCCCGAGGAAGCAGCGGCCATCACCAACGAACTTCGCGGCCTTCTTGGCAGCCGGTTGGAATTGCTGGGAAAGATAATTACCGCCTATCAATCGACCCTGAGCCAGCTTGCCGAACTCGACGATACCTACCGTCAGCTGCTTGATGTTGTTTCTACCTTTGACGCCTTTCTGGCAAAACATCTTCTCTGGATGCGCAGTATACCGTCGCTGCGATTGAAAGATTTGTACGACCTGCCACGGGAAGTCATTGCTTTTTTTGCCCCGGGGCCGTGGTTTGTCTCGTTGAAACAGCTCGCTGTGCAGGCGGGCTCATCGCCGATCCTCATTGCGGTCTACCTGTTGACCGCCGTGCTGCTCCGGGACAAAAAGCGCCTGAGAGCCATGCTTGCGGAATGGGTGACCCTGGCCGACAATCCGGCAACCTACCGTTTTACCCTCAGCATGAAGATCGTAGCGCTCACCTTGCTGCTGGCCCTGCCGTGGCCGCTGCTGCTCATGACGCTTGGATGGCAGATACAGACCATGGTCGATGCAACCGATTATTCACGGGCTGTGGGGGCCGGGCTGTTTCGATTGTCGTATCATTTCTACCTGTTGCGATCGCTTCGCATGCTGCTGCTCCCCGAAGGCCTGGCAGCGGGACTCTTTCATTGGCCGGAAACGACGCTCACCTTGCTTCGCCGTGAAACGAATTGGTTGCTTTCAACGTTTATTCCGGCCGCCTTTTTCACCCAGATGGCGTTTTCCGCAAACTACCAGGCCGGTGACGGGTTTGTCTTCGCTCGACTCCTCTTTCTTGCAGCATTGGCCGCCTTGGCGGTATCTTTTTACCGTGTTCTGCATCCCAAAACCGGGGTGTGGCATGTTTTCTGTGAAAATACGGTATACCGGCCTGTTGCCCGCCTGTATCCGGTCTTCTTTGCTCTGATCATGCTCATCCCCCTTGTTTTCAGCGGCCTCATTCTGATGGGAGCCACTAATTCCGCGGGCATGCTGATGACCCGTCTCATGAATACGCTTTGGCTGGCATTGGGGATTATCGTCAGCCAGCAACTGGTTGAGCAGTGGCTTATCCAGTCTGCCCGCCAACTTTCGGTTGAAGAGTTGGAACAGTCCGCAGCCCTGTCGCCGGCCGCGGAGGACGGTGAGCACGAAGCAGCGGAGGCGGATGCGGCACCGGCAGTGAATCTGAACATGCTCAGCGCGGAGAGCAGTAAACTGCTCGATACCGTAGTGTGGATCGCCGGCCTCTTCGGCCTGTGGATCATCTGGGCCGACGTGCTGCCGGCGTTTCTTATCTTTGATCAGCTTTCGCTCTGGAACTATTCTGTCGTTATCGCCGGCGAAACGCAGCAGGTACCGGTCACGCTGACCAAGATCGGTCTTGCCGTTTTTATCGGTGTCGTAACCCTGGTGGCGACCCGGCGTTTTCCGTCACTCCTTGAGATGGTGCTGCTCCGCCATCTGGATATGACCTCGGGCGGCCGCTATACCGTGACTACGTTGTCCCGTTATCTGATCGGCGGTATAGGCCTGATGTCCATTGCCGATATTTTTGGTTTCAGCTGGAACCAGATCCAATGGCTGGTTGCCGCTTTGGGTGTTGGTATCGGTTTTGGTTTGCAGGAAATTGTCGCCAATTTCATCAGTGGCCTCATTATCCTGTTCGAGCGTCCTATCCGGGTGGGCGACACCATCACCGTCGGCAGCACCGACGGGACTGTCACCCGTATCCGCATCCGCGCCACCACTATTCGCGACTTTAACGGAAGAGAGCTGCTGGTGCCCAACAAGGAATTCATTTCCGGCCAACTGCTCAACTGGTCGCTATCCGATCCGGTCACCCGGATCCTGATACCTGTCGGCGTCGCCTATGGCAGTGATGTACATAAGGCCATGACGCTGATGATGGAGGCGGCAAAAGAACATGCCCTGGTTATGCGGGACCCCAAGCCCTCCGTCACCTTCGACAGCTTCGGCGACAATGCCTTGGCGCTGACGCTCCGCTGCTATATTGGAGACGTGGATAATCGCCTCACCACCAAAAGCGATCTGAACAAAGCCATCGACCATAAATTCCGCAAGGCTGAAATTTCCATCGCCTTTCCGCAGCTGGATGTGCATCTCGATGCAGCCAAGCCCATTGCTGTCAGAATAGTGCGGGAGGAGGGGGATAAGGAGGATTCTTCCCAGGGAGAAGAGGGCAGGGGACTTGGGTGATCGTTTGTGTATGCAATCAAAAAGGAGAATTCGACCGTGCTGAAACAGAAAGGGTCTGCTGGTTGATGTTAACGGTAACTGAAAATTGACCCACTTTTGTACGTGGAACTTCTGCTTCCGGCAATGCTCAATGAAGGCATATGCCAGAAGCAGAAAATGGCACAAGGAACGAAAAGGCAACACGCAGCGGCATGTTCAATCAGGCAGCAGCCAGAAAATCGTTTGCTGTGGTCTTCGCTTTGGTGGTCAACGTGGCAAATTGTACGGGGGTGCCTTGGCTGTTTCCATCGGCGCCGTAGAACAGCCCGCCGGAGGTGGTATTGTAGCGGAGGTAATCAGTGCTGTCAGCGTCGATACCGGTGCTGCCCGACCTGATAGCGTCAGAAAAGAGGGTGCCCTCGTTCCTCAGGGCAGTGAAGATCGTCCTACCCCCCTGTCTCGTATCCCGGCCGGTAATAAAGTCACGGAGCGTGTCCCTGTTTTTGGTTGCACTTAGAGCGGTATCGAACACGAAGCGGTTGTTGCCTTTCAGGCCGGCGAGCCGGTCGCTGCTGCCGAAGCCGATACGGGTATTGTTTTGATTCGAGCCTGTCAGCGTATCACCGTCGTCGGTGGCGGACACATTTTCGAGCGACAGCAACGTGTCGCCC
>JBFJXW010000241.1:0-5511 GCA_041622895.1 Desulfobulbus sp.
AGGCCGCATCGCCTACGACAACGTGCGCAAGGTGATCTATCTGCTGATCTCCACCGGTGCCGCCGAAGTGGTGCTGCTCGGCCTGGTGATCGGCACCGGCCTGCCCCATAGCAGCGGAGGGCAGGTCTTGCTGCCGCTGCTTCCCGTGCAGCTGCTGTGGCTGAATCTGGTGACCAACGGCATTCAGGATGTCGCTCTCGCCTTTGAACCCGGTGAAGCCGGCATTCTGCAGCGATCGCCGCGATCGCCGAAAGAACATATCTTTAACCGTTTGATGGTGGAGCGAACGATTGTTGCCGCCATCGTCATGGCCGTGGTCGCCTTTGGTGCTTTTTTCTGGATGATCGAAGTGGGCCAATGGTCGCACGGGCAGGCGCGCAACGGCCTGCTGCTCCTGATGGTGCTGTTCGAGATTATTCATATCGGCAACTGCCGATCCGAGCGCACTTCAGCCTTTCGGCTTTCCCCCTTCAAGAGTCCCGTTCTGTTCACCGGTACGGTGCTGGCGTTCCTGGTCCACATGGCGGCCATGCACATCCCCTCCATGCAGCGGGTTCTGCGTATCGAACCGGTGAATCTACCCACCTTTTTTTCCTTGCTGGCGCTTTCGCTCTCCATCTTCGTAGTCATGGAGCTGCACAAATGGTGGTGGAACATCCGGCACAGATCCCCGTAAAACCGTCACCCTCTCGGCGTATCCCGGACCGCCTGCGCTGCCCCAAGCGGAGCGGACCGGGATACCCGCCCCTCGCCGTATCTTTTTTATCCTGCAAACAGGCATAAAAACGTATTCATTTTGCTTATTTCGACGCTGTGCTTTATTCTCCTGGCAACAGATCCCTTTCTCCCCTGCGTTTGTATACGATCGCATCCGGCACTGCGCCGTGTGCTCTTCAACACACCCATCTCAAGGAGGAAACGTGATAGCCCCCCACTCTCCCAGCCAGAATGCGCAGTACAAGCCGCACAACAATATTCGTTTCATCACGGCAGCCGCTCTTTTTGACGGGCATGACGCCACCATCAACATCATGCGCCGCATCCTGCAGGCCACCGGCGTGGAAGTCATTCATCTGGGCCACAATCGTTCGGTACAGGAAATTGTCACGGCAGCCCTGCAGGAAGACGTGCAGGGCATCGCCATAACCTCCTATCAGGGCGGCCATGTCGAGTTTTTCAAATATATGCTCGACCTGTTGCGGGCGGGCGGCGGCGCCAGCATCAAGGTGTTCGGCGGCGGCGGCGGCGTCATTACCCCTGAAGAACTGCACGAACTGCACACCTATGGCGTCAGCCATATATATACGCCGGAAGATGGGCAGACCATGGGACTGCAGGGGATGATCAACGAGGTGGTGGAACGGGCCGATGTCGACCTGTCCCTGCTGGAATCCGCCGATTCGGGAACGGTGATTGCCGACCTGACCGGCGGTGATCGGCGCAAGCTGGCGAAAATCATCACTGCCCTGGAAAACCGCACCTGCCCGGAACCCCTGCGGCAACGGATCATAAACGAGGCAGAGGATATATCGGCAACGCCCGTTCTCGGCATAACCGGCACCGGCGGCGCGGGTAAGTCCTCGCTCACCGACGAGCTGGTCCGCCGCTTCCGCCTGGATCAGGAGGACGCGCTCAAGCTGGCCATCATCAGCATTGATCCGTCGCGCAAACGTACCGGCGGCGCGCTGCTCGGCGACCGCATCCGCATGAACGCCATCGATCATCCCCATATCTACATGCGCTCGCTGGCCACCCGAAACACGGGGTCGGAGATTTCCGCCGCTCTGCCGGAGGTGATCGCGGCCTGCAAGCTGTCCGGCTTCGACCTGATTATTGTCGAGACCTCGGGTATCGGCCAGGGCAATGCCGCCATTGTCCCGCATGTCGACTGCTCGCTCTATGTGATGACTCCGGAGTTCGGCGCCGCCTCGCAGCTGGAAAAGATCGACATGCTCGATTTCGCTGATTTCGTGGCCATCAACAAATTCGACCGCAACGGCGCTGCCGATGCCCTGCGCGATGTACGCAAACAGTATCAACGCAACCGCCAGGCCTTTGATAATCCCGTGGACGACATGCCGGTGTTCCCCACCATTGCCGCCCGTTTCAATGATGAAGGGATCACCGCCCTGTTCCAGGCCATGCTGCCTAAACTGCAGGAACTGGGGTTGACGCTCAAGGCCAGCCGCCTGCCTCGCATCACCCTGCCGAAATCCTACCGCGACCACGCTATTGTTCCCCCCGAACGGGTCCGCTATCTGGCCGAGATCGCTGATTGCCTGCGCGGCTATCATGCGCACACCAAATCCCAGGTGAACAAAGCCCGTGAACGTCAGGCGCTGAACATTGCCAGGGATCTGTTTTCACGATCCGGCAAACCGGTTGCCACCTTTGATGCACTGATCCACAAAAAGGAAGAAGAACTGGATGGCAACTCGCAGCGACTGCTCGCCATCTGGCCGAGCCTGGTGACCCAATACGCTGGCGAGGAACTGGTGGTGCGCATCCGCGGCCAGGAAATCCGCAGCCCGTTGAGCCGCACCTCGCTCTCCGGCTCGCGCATCCCCAAGGTCTGCCTGCCGCGCTATGAGGATGACGGTGAAATCCTCCGCTTTCTGATGAAGGAGAATGTGCCCGGCTCGTTCCCCTTCACCGCCGGCGTGTTCCCGTTCAAACGGGAGAACGAGGACCCTACCCGCATGTTTGCCGGCGAGGGCGATCCTTTCCGCACCAATCGCCGCTTCAAGGCCATCAGCGAGGGCATGCCGACCCATCGCCTCTCCACCGCCTTTGACTCGGTGACCCTGTACGGCTGCGACCCGGACGAACGGCCGGACATTTACGGCAAGATTGGCAATTCCGGGGTTTCGATCGCCACCCTGGACGATATGAAGGTTCTGTACAGCGGCTTTGATCTCTGCGCGCCCACCACCTCGGTATCCATGACCATCAATGGCCCGGCCCCGATCCTCCTGGCCTGTTTTTTCAATACCGCCCTGGATCAGCAGATCGAGCGGTTCACCGCCACACACAACCGCCCACCGTCCGACGACGAGGCCGAAGCGCTGCGCAACGATGTCTTTTCCGCGGTGCGCGGCACGGTGCAGGCCGACATCCTCAAGGAGGACCAGGGGCAGAACACCTGCATTTTCTCCACCGAGTTCGCCCTCAAAATGATGGGCGACATCCAGCAGTATTTCGTCGATCACCAGGTGCGCAACTTCTATTCGGTCTCCATCTCCGGCTATCACATCGCCGAGGCCGGGGCCAACCCGATCTCCCAGCTGGCCTTTACCCTGGCCAACGGCTTCACCTATGTCGAGGCCTACCTGGCCCGCGGCATGCACATCGACGACTTTGCCCCCAATCTCTCCTTTTTCTTCTCCAACGGCATGGAGCCGGAATATTCGGTGATCGGCCGGGTGGCCCGCCGCATCTGGGCCGTGGCCATGAAAAACAAGTACAACGGCAACGAGCGCTCGCAGAAGCTGAAATATCACATCCAGACCTCGGGCCGGACGCTCCATGCCCAGGAAATGGGGTTCAACGATATCCGCACCACCCTGCAGGCCCTGATCGCCATCTACGACAACTGCAACAGCCTGCACACCAATGCCTTTGACGAGGCCATCACCACCCCGACCGAGGAATCGCTGCGGCGGGCCATGGCCATTCAGCTGATCATCAACCGCGAATGGGGCCTGTCCATGAACGAGAATCCCAATCAGGGGGCCTTTATCATTGACGAGCTGACCGATCTGGTCGAGGAGGCGGTGCTGCAGGAGTTCGAGGCCATTGCCAGCCGCGGCGGCGTGCTCGGGGCCATGGAAACCGGGTATCAGCGCAGCCGCATCCAGGAGGAATCCCTGCTCTACGAACGAAAGAAGCACGACGGCTCCTATCCGATCATCGGCGTCAATACCTTCCGCAATCCCAAAGGCGACCAGCCGGTGGAAAGCGAACTGGCCCGGTCCACCGAAGAGGAGAAAATATCGCAGATCAAGCGACTCAGAGCCTTTCAGGAACGTAATGCCGAGGCCGCCGGGCCGATGCTGGACAGGCTCAAGCAGACGGTGATCAACGACGGCAATATCTTTGCGGTGCTGCTCGATGCGGTACGGGTATGTTCGTTGGGGCAGATCACCGAGGCGTTGTATGAGGTAGGGGGGCAGTATCGGCGGTCGATGTGAAGTGATTTCCTCAATTCCTGGTACCACGGGATGCGTTTTTCCCTTGAGCGCATCCCGTGTTTGGATCCCGCAATTTCGATTGGAACTACTCACCAACCAGCCATGGTAAGGATTGCAAGCCCTTCGGGGTTTTTGATGCAATTCCGGAGGGTTCCCGCCTGTTTTCTGTTTGTCCTTTCAGCACGAAAGTGGTTTAACTGATCAATCGAGCAAAGCAGCCTCTTGTACCCTGTTGCCAGCAGGAATCTGCATGGTCGTTTGACCGTTAGTGCGATTCCTTGCTGACAAATCCACCTGCACGGTCAAGGCCCAAACCGGGTGGGTCTTGTGACGTTTGCATAGTGCGTTATGCGGGACTGCGGATGGGGGCAAGGATCGAGAGGGATGTTGCGTTCGGGAACGAAAAAATGATGTGAAAAGAATGCGTTATCTTGGAGAGGTTGGGAGAGGCGTTGGCCTCTGGCTCTGAACAGGGTGTGGTTTTGGTGGAAAATAACAAACCGTTAGGGCGCGTAATTTTCTCTCAACTTTGATCTGTTAATACTGTTTGAAATCACAAAAAAGGCACATTAAATGGTAGCACCTAAATTTGTTGCAAAAATAGAATCTGAAGAACCAGCGCATAGACTTGCTGTACTTATTGACGCTGATAATGCACAAGCTGCCGTAATTGAAGGTTTGTTAGCAGAAATAGCTAGATATGGCGAGGCAACAGTGAAGCGAATTTATGGTGATTTTACATCTCCTCAAAGTGCCTCATGGAAAAAAGTACTTCAGCAATATGCAATTAAACCTGTTCAACAGTTTGCTTATACAACAGGAAAAAATGCTACAGATAGTACTATGATTATTGATGCGATGGATTTGCTATATACTCGCAAATTCGATGGATTTTGTTTGATAACAAGTGATAGTGATTTCACTGGTCTTGCTATTCGTTTACGGGAAGAGGGTTTAACAGTATTTGGACTAGGTGAACAAAAAACCCCAATGTCATTTAGAAATGCATGCAATAAATTCATATTCACAGAGGTTTTAAGGAAAACTGAAAACGATGAGGCAAACAACCAACCTCTGAAGATAGAACCAATTAAAAAGACCGAAAACGCTCAACCTCATCAAGAGAAAGTATCTCCCAAGAATGAATTCCCAAAAGAATTCATTTTAACTGCTCTGGAGCAGTCTACAGATGATACAGGTTGGGCACAGCTCGGAACTTTTGGAAGCTATTTGACTAAACTGCAACCAGATTTTGATTCAAGAATATTTGGTTATAAAAAACTTTCAGATCTAGTTAAATCAAGAGCGGATCTATTTTCCA
>JBFJXW010000242.1:0-5430 GCA_041622895.1 Desulfobulbus sp.
GTTACGGTGCTGAGTTTACCCAGATGAGAGAGTTCCAAATGGTGGTGTGCATTGATCAGTGCCGGCGTCAAGGCGGATGAGTGATGAATGAACACTTCTGCCCGCGGGTACTGACGCAGTAAGTCCTGCTGATCACCAACGGCGATAATCTTGTCTCCACGGAGCGCTACGCCACCGTTGGGGATGATCGGACGGCAAACCGGTACAACCCAGGGAGCGGTATGGAGACGAATGGAATCGAGGGTCATCAGACGTGGGTATAATCCATCAGGCGCTGTTGCGGTTGAAAACCAGCATCACGAACGAGCCTTCTGATTTCTCCCTCGGAAAGGCGAAAATGGACACCTGCGGCGGCAACAACGTTTTCTTCGATCATGGTTGAGCCAAAGTCGTTAGCCCCAAAAAACAAGGAAAGTTGAGCTATTTTAGGTCCTTGGGTAACCCATGATGCTTGAATGTTTCGAATGTTATCGAGAAATATCCGACTGAGCGCAAGCATACGTAAATAGCTGACGGCCGATGTTTTCTCAATTTTGCGCGCAGCGGCCAGCGGCGTATAATCAGGTTGAAAGGGCCAGGGAATAAAAGCGGTGAAGCCGCCTGTCCGGTCTTGCAAATCGCGAACGCGTTGCAGATGCTCGAGCCGTTCATCCATGGTTTCTACATGGCCGAACATCATCGTGGCGGTTGTACGCAGGTCAAGGTTGTGGGCCTCTTCCATCACCATGATCCATTGATCTGCAGTGCATTTTTTCGGAGCCAGTTCATTGCGCACTCTATTGCTGAGGATTTCAGCACCGCCGCCTGGAATGGAGTCGAGTCCTGCAGCAATTAATCGCTGCAAAACCGTCGTGACCGGGAGACCGGACAATTGGGAAAAATGAAAAATCTCTGGTGGTGAAAACCCATGGATATGAATACCCGTTGTTTTCATGACCCGGAGCATATTTTCATAAAACTCTAACGGTTTATCGGGATGCAACCCACCCTGCAACAAAATCTGGGTCCCCCCGAGAGCTTGAGTTTCTTGAATTTTATCAAGCAGTTCCTGTTGGGAAAGTACCTGACCGTTCCGATCTTCAGGTGCTTTGAAAAAGGCGCAGAACTTACAAGCTGAAGTGCAAATGTCCGTATAATTGATATTCCGATCGATGATATAGGTTACCAACGGTTCAGGATGCATCCGCATCCGCACGGCATTTGCTAAAAAACCAAGCTGATGCAGGTCAGCCTCCTGCGCAAGGAAAAGAAAGTCCCTGCCGTCGATTCGTTCCCCCTGCTCTATTTTTCTAATGATCTGTTGCATTGCCTTTAAAAAGTTGCGAGTATGTTATAGAGCGTGTCCCGTTGTACCGGTTGGCGGCCAGCTTCATGGATCAACCTGATCAATGTTTTGTGCCCCATGGCCTGTTCTGTTTCCGCTCCAGCCATGTGGGTGATGACTTCTTCTTTGACCGTGCCGTCCATATCATCGGCACCAAAAGCTAGGGCCACCTGTGCCAGCTTGGGGCCGATCATAACCCAATAAGCCTTGATGTGGGGAAAGTTATCCAGCATGAGGCGGCTGACAGCAATATTTTTCAGATCGTTGATACCTGTGGTGTTGGCATGTTGTGCCATTTCGGTATTTTTGGGATGAAAGGCCAAGGGGATGAAAGCAAGGAAACCACCGGTTTCATCCTGAGTGCGGCGCAACGCATCCAAATGTTCCAGGCGCTCCTCTATGGTTTCGATGTGACCATAAAGCATGGTTGCGTTGGTACGCAGTCCCTGACGATGGCAGGTTCGGGCAATATCGAGCCACCCTTCGCCAGGTAATTTTTTTTCACAGGTTAGTTGACGGATTCGCGGACTGAACACCTCGGCGCCGCCACCGGGAATCGACCCGAGACCCGCTTCGACTAAATCTTCCAAGGTCAATTCGACGGTTTTTCCGGCAAGCTGCGCCAAATGATAAATTTCTACACAGGTAAAAGCCTGGATATGCACATCCGGTCGCACCTCTTTAATACCGCGCAACAGGTCCAGATAATACGAAAACGGCAAATCGGGATGAATACCACCGACCATGTGTATTTCACTGATCGGCTCGTCGAGACGCTCCCGTACTTTATTCTTGACCTCCTCTACACTCATCTCGTAGGCGAGTTCATGGCCTTTCGGTTTACCAAAGGCACAGAATTTACAGAGATTCGTGCAGATATTGGAGTAATTGATATGCTGATTATATATAAAAAAAGCTTGGTTGCCGTTTTTTTGTTCCCTGGCGATATTGGCCAGGTATCCAAGAGCCAAAATGTTCGAGTGCTCATAAAGCTGTCGACCATCATCCAGGGTAAGACGCTCTCCGCCACGGACTTTTGTCAGGATGGACCCCAGTCCACTTTGCTCAATGTATGCATCCATTGTAAATGACAACTTCTCCTCAGGCTAAAAAAAGAAGCCCCTTGTTGCTTCAAGGGGCTTATGTTGCATGGAAACGACGAGGGAATTAATCGAGGAAGAAACGTAATTTTTCCCTGCGACTGGAGTGCCGCAAACGGTTCAGGGCTTTTTTCTCAATCTGTCGAATACGCTCGCGAGAGACATTAAACCGTTTACCGATCTCCTCAAGTGTATACTCTGCTTTCTCACCGATACCGAAACGCAGACGGATGATTTTTTCCTCGCGGTCTGTCAGGGTTGACAAGACCTCCGTAACCCGATGAGCCAGTTCACGGTTCTGGACCGCATCATAGGGTGATTCCGATTCCTGGTTTTCAAGAAAATCGCCCAAAGTCGAGTCATCATCGCCGACCGGGGTCTCCAGCGAAATGGGCTCGCGGGAGGCCTCAAGGATCGCCAGGATTTTATCCATTGGCAGATCGGTCATCTTGGAGATTTCCACCGGGGTGGGCTCACGGCCCAACTCTTTCAAAAGCGAATAAAACGCCTTGAAAAACTGGCTGCGCAGTTCCAGAAAGTGCACCGGTAGCCGGATGGTACGGGTCTTGTCGAGGATAGCCCTGGTAATGGCCTGCCTGATCCACCATGAAGCGTAGGTGGAAAATTTGTTCCCTTTCTTGTAATCGAACCGAAAAACTGCCCGCATCAGACCAAGGTTGCCCTCTTGAATCAAGTCTGCCAAGGTCAACCCCTGGTGCATATAGCGTTTTGCTATAGAGACCACCAGACGAAGGTTTGCGCGAATCATCGAATCTTTAGCAAATTCGATAGAACGGTTGTACGCTTCAATTTTGGTGTTCAGCTCAAACAGTTCACGTTTATCGGAATAATTACGGTAAGCAATGCTGACGCAATGCTTCATGTAGTTGAGCTGTTGTTTCTTTGGCTTGAGGGTTGGATCACGGCGATGCCACAGATCAATCCGGTCAACCAGCATTTTGATCTCAGCAACTCCGGAAGTGTCTTGCCGAATCGCTTCAATGATGGCATCAAATCCTTCACGAATTGTCTTCGAATATTTTGCCTCTTCCTCAGGTGTGAGCAGATCAAACTGCCCCATTTCCCTGAGATAGGTGGTTGTGGTTTCTTCAGATTCGTGTTCTTCACTGTCCGGTAAGGAATCGGTGGTATTTTCATCCTCGCCGCTTTTTTTTCCGGTCCATTCTTCTCCGGAAAGTGTTTTTCTTTTTCCTGATTCTTCCTGGGTGACAATCTCTATATTGTTTTCCCCAAGAAAATCGAATAATTCTTCTATTGCTCCCGGGTCTTTCACCTGTTCGGGAAGCAATTCGTTAAGATGCTGAAATGTTATGCAGCCCTCATCCTTTCCGGCCTCAAGAAGGTCATTTTTAATTCCAGCTAGCACGTGCCTTCTCCTTCAAAACGATATAGTCACACATAAAGTGATTTTAGAAGCAAAAAAGAATATTATAAATTACTCTTTCATGTAGAAAAAAGCAAACGAAGAGTTTTTTCATGCAAAAAGAGCCTGATAAAAAAGGTAACCATTCGAAATATTTTGACTAAAAAACAATCGGGTCTCATGTCCTCTCAAAATACTAGAAACACAACAGTCACTGGAATATCGGTAAACATTCTCCAGCAAAGGTCAAGCGGAATTTTACTTCCAGTTTTTTCTCTTCCAGGAGCCTACGGTATTGGTGACATGGGCGCAGCCGCACGGCAGTTTATTGATTTTCTACATATAAGCGGTCAAAGTAGTTGGCAGATTCTTCCTCTTGGTCCGACCTGTCCGATTTTTGGTGACTCACCGTACATGAGTTTTTCGGCCTTTGCCGGCAATCCTCTATTCATCAGTCCCGATCTTTTGATCAGCAGTGGCTTGATCGACAAACCGGACATTGCCCTTTCCTCTTGGTCCGAATACACAGTTGATTATCGTCAACTCACTTCTTTCAAAAAAAGTATTCTCAATTTAGCCTGGAAACGGTTCCGAGACCAAAAAAAGGCAAAAGATATTCTTGCCGAATTTACTCTTTCCCATCCCTGGGCCAGGGATTACGGTCTTTTTTTGGCACTCAAGGAGCAGTATCAACAGTTGCCTTGGTATCAATGGCCCCTGCCTTTACGAAAACGGCTTCCGGATGCTTTGCAACAGGCCAGCAGAAAACTTAAAGAACATATCGATTATTTCATCTTCGAACAGTATCTTTTCTTTTCACAATGGCAAAAGCTGCGCACCTACGCCAACAAAAAAGGTGTTCGCATAATAGGCGATCTACCTATTTATGTAGCCCTTGACAGTGTCGACGTCTGGGCCCACCAACAAATTTTCCAATTGGATCCCGAAAGTTCCGAACCAACCCACGTCGCAGGTGTTCCACCAGATTATTTTAGTAAAACCGGACAACGCTGGGGTAATCCACTATACAACTGGAACACCACGAACACTAAAGTGAAAAATCTTCTCTGGGACTGGTGGGAGCAACGCCTCAGGCTTAATTTCACGTTAGTTGACACGCTGCGCATCGATCATTTTCGCGGTTTCGAATCCTATTGGGCCGTACCGGCTGATGAAAAAACCGCTATCAACGGCTCGTGGCAGCCCGGACCAGAGTTGCCCTTTTTCCTGGAAATGGAGAAACGGCTTGGCGGCATGAGTATCATAGCGGAAGATCTCGGCCTTATTACCCCTGAAGTTGAAACGCTCCGCTTACGTCTCGGGTATCCTGGCATGAAAATTCTGCTTTTCGCTTTCGACGGCACAGCTAACAACAGTTACCTCCCTTACAACACCGAACAGAATAGTGTTATTTATACTGGAACTCATGACAATGATACTGCGGTTGGCTGGTATCTTAGTCCGGATGTTGCTCGGGAAAGTAAGATACAAGCCAAACGGTTTGCCAATCGCGAGGATGACAATGCCGGGTCTTTCCATCAAGACCTTATTTACCTTGCCTTGTCATCTGCACCGAAATTGGCAATCCTGCCACTGCAAGATGTTCTCGGTTTCGGCAATGA
>JBFJXW010000243.1:0-5392 GCA_041622895.1 Desulfobulbus sp.
CCTGGCCGCGGCCGAAAGGGAAGCAACACCCTATCCTGCGCGTATCCGGGAAGAGCAGGGGCTCTATCTTATCGATTCCGCTCCGATGGGGGCGCTGATAGCCGCGGACCTCGCGGCACAGGTTGCGACACCCATCATTGCCCGACGTTTTCACACCTGGCTGGTCGATTGCTTTCATGCCGTGCTGGAAACCCTGCGGCAACAGACGCAATTGTCCACCGTAGTCCTCTCTGGTGGCTGCATGCAGAATAAGCTGCTTTTTGAAACACTGGTCGATCGCCTCGAGCGTCACCGCTTCACCGTCCTTGCCGGTGAGCAGGTGCCCATGAACGACGGCGGCATTGCCCTTGGCCAGGCTTTTATAGGAGGTGCACCCCCATGTGTTTAGCCATTCCCATGCAGGTCGTCGAACTCAAAGGAGGCAGCGATGAGCTGTTCGATCCCCCGGTGGCGCTGGTGGAGAGCGACGGCATCCGCAAGGAGATCCGCCTGGAGATGGCCGACCGTATTCCGGCGGTGGGCGAATATGTCATTATCCACGCGGGATTTGCCATCCGTACCCTGACCGAAGAGGATGCCGAGTATAATCTGCGCCTCATGCGGCAGATGGCCGAGGCGCTGGAGCGGGAGGGACGTCTGCCGGGTGTGCCGGAGTGAAGGTCGCCGATGTCTTTCGCAGCCGCGAGATTACCGCACCCCTTGTCGAGGAAATCCGCGCAACCCTGACCCGGCCGGTACGGATCATGGAAGTGTGCGGCACGCACACCATGGCCATCTTCCGCCATGGCATCCGTTCTCTGCTCCCCGAGGGCATCACCCTGCTTTCCGGACCGGGCTGCCCGGTGTGCGTTACACCGGCAGGGCACATCGATGCTTTTATCGCTGCAGCTCGGTTGCCGCAGGTAACCATCGCCACTTTTGGCGACCTGATCCGCGTACCGGGCAGCACCGGGTCGCTGGCTGCGGCGCGGGCTGCCGGAGCCCGGGTGGAAATTGTCTATTCGCCCATGGATACGCTGCTCCTGGCACAGAAGGAACCGAAGCGGACGGTACTCTTTCCGGCCATCGGTTTTGAAACCACGGCGCCAACCATTGCCGCCACCATTCTCCAGGCCGAGCGCATGGGACTCACCAATTTTCTCATAATCGCCGCCTGCAAAACCATGCCTGGCGCCCTGGAAGCGTTGCTGGCGGACCCGCAGCTGCAGGTGGACGGCCTGCTCTGCCCAGGACATGTCAGTGCCATCATCGGAGCCGATGCCTACCGGCCGCTTACCGATACCTACGGTCTGGCCTGTACGGTGGCCGGTTTCGAGCCTGCCGATATTCTCGCCGGGCTGTTGAGCCTGGTCAAACAGTGCACTGCCCAGACACCCGAGGTAGCCAACTGCTATACAAGGGCAGTAACCGCCACCGGGAACAGCAAAGCCCGCGCGTTGCTGGATGCGGTCTTTGTCCCGGCCGACAGCGAGTGGCGAGGGCTGGGCACGATCCCGGCCAGCGGCCTGGTATTGCGGGAAAAGTACCAACAGTTCGATGGCCTCAGGCAGTTGGGGATTGCCGTGCAGCCGACGGAAGAACCGAAAGGATGCCGATGCGGCGCTATCCTCAAAGGTTGCCTGCTGCCACCGGATTGTCCGCTTTACGGAACGGCCTGTACGCCCCTGCAGCCGGTGGGACCGTGCATGGTATCGAATGAAGGCACGTGTGCCGCCTACTATCGCTACAGCGGCACTGCAGAAGATCGCCGAAGTGCAACAACTACGGCGGCAACAGTACCCAAACCCTTGGAATCAACGATAACGAACCCATGAAAGCAGATGCAATTGTCAGTCTTGATCATGGCAGCGGCGGCCTGGCCAGCCAAAAACTGATCAGCAACCTTTTTCTCAAATACCTGACCTCTCCCCAGCTTCGGGACCTCGAGGATTGTGCGATGCTCGGCGAGTTTGCCGGTCGTATTGCTCTGTCCACCGACAGCTATGTGGTTGATCCGCTTTTTTTCCCGGGTGGCGATATCGGCGAACTGGCAGTGCACGGCACCATCAACGATCTGGCCATGCGCGGTGCCCGGCCCATTGCCCTCAGTCTGGCCCTGATCATCGAAGAGGGCTTCTCGTTGCAGGATCTCGAACGGATCATCGCTTCGGTCGGCCGCTGCTCGGAGAGCGCCGGTGTGGCTGTTGTCACCGGCGACACCAAGGTCGTGCCCCGGGGCAAGGCGGACGGTATTTTCCTCAATACCACCGGTATCGGCATTGCCTCGCACCGGTATGATATTTCAGGAAAAAATGCGCTTCCCGGTGATGCGGTGATCCTCTCAGGCACCTTGGCCGATCATGGCATCACTATCATGAGCCGCCAGGCCGGTATCGACATTACCGGCGATATCCACAGCGACACCCAGCCCCTGCACCGCCTGGTCGCCTGCCTGCTCGAAGAAGACGCGGGCGCTGTCCATGTGCTGCGCGACCCCACCAGGGGCGGCCTGGCCACGACCCTGTGCGAAATTGCCCATGCCTCGGAAGTGAGCATCATCATCGATGAGGAACGGCTGCCCATCCGTCCGGCGGTCAATACGGCCTGCGAAATGATCGGGCTCGATCCACTCTATCTGGCCAACGAAGGCAAATGTATCATCATTTGTGAGCAGGAGTGTGCCGATGCCCTGGTGCAACTGCTGCGGCGACTGCCTGAGGGCAGGGATGCCGCCCTGATCGGCCGTGTCGAGGAGAACAACAGCGGTCGGGTCAGCCTGACCACGCGCATTGGCGGTTCCCGATTGCTCGAACCGCTCACCGGCCAGCCGCTGCCGCGAATCTGCTGAACAGGATCGAACCTTTCATTCACAAGGAGCTTGAACGCTGATGCATGAACTGTCGCTGGCCCAGAGCCTGATTGACCAACTGCTGGACCTGGTCCGCGAACACCGGGCCGAGCGGGTCAACCGGGTGGTGGTCATCCTGGGGCCGTTTTCCGGGATTGTCCGTGACTCCTTTGAGTTCGGATTCAATATCCTCAAGCAATCCCACCAGGCTACAGACCAGGCTGTTCTCGTCCTGGAAACCCCGGATCCGGAATACCATTGCCTGGACTGCGCCAAAGTGGCGATTATTCCCTTTCCTCAGCAGGATGAACGGCTGGAGATGGCGCTGTGCCATCAGGCTGCGAAAAAATGCCCCTGGTGCGGGTCGAACCGACTCTCTCCACAAGGCGGAACCGAGCTTCTTCTTAACCAATTAGAAATGGAGTAGTGTCATGTGCGATACCTGCGGCTGTCAACTGCACGAGCATCATCAAAGCGATAGCAAAGTGGTCGAGGTCAACCGAAGCCTGCTGGAGGCCAATCAAAAGCAGGCGGAATCCAACCGTCGGCACATCGAGCAGATGGGCGCCGTGGCCATCAATCTGATTTCCAGCCCCGGTTCCGGGAAGACGACCCTGTTGGAGCGAACCATCGAGGCGCTGAAGGATACGGTGCACATAGGCGTGATCGAAGGGGATATCGAGACCGAGCGCGATGCCGACCGCATCCGCGCCAAAGGGGTGCCGGCGGTGCAGCTGACCACCGGCGGGGCCTGCCATCTCGATGCGCCGATGGTCCATGGCGGTCTCCACGTCCTGGAACATTTTGCCAAGGGGAAACCCTACGACCTGATCTTTATCGAGAACGTCGGCAATCTGGTCTGTCCGGCCACCTTTGATCTGGGCGAGCATCAGCGGGTCATTCTGCTGTCGGTGCCGGAAGGATCAGATAAGCCGGTGAAATATCCGACGACCTTCAAGGGCGCGGACCTATTGCTGATCACCAAGACCGATCTGTTGCCCTATTTCGATTTTTCCATGGACGAAGCCAAGGATGAGGCCCGCATCCTCAAGCCCGGCCTGGACATCATCCCCCTGTCCGCCACCACCGGCGACTGCTTTGATCCCTGGATTGACTATCTCAAAGGATTGCTGCAGCGGTAGCTGCCAGGCTGCCTTCTTTAAACAGGCATTCACGGTGTGTCGGGATATATGTGAGACACCCCCGAAGATAGATTAGCCGTCTTATCTTCCAATAGAGTCAAAAGCAGACTTGACCCCTTTCCTTTGTTCATTAGCGTGTTTTGTCTAAAAACAGCTGAACGATAGGGACCGGATGAGTCGAGATATTTACGTCCGGTTTTGAGAGAGCCTGAAGGGGAAGTTCCTCTGGGCTACTCACCTGGGGGCTGAGGGAGAGATTCCCTCGGCTACCCGATTATGTGGTTTTGTGCTTATGACGGCAACGTCTCTATCATAGGGACTTTGTGAAGATCTTTATCCCAATTTGCTTTGCTGGAAATAAAAATGTGAGCTGTGGGAGTGATTGATATATCACAATCAAGGCTTCCAGCAGGGACCACCAAAAGTTCACCTCCCATTTGAATATTTGGAAGTGCGGATCCACAAATTGAGCAAAAGGATTTGTTGTGTTGCGTTGAAGGCAAAGTAAAATTTGTGACTTTATCCTCTCCTGATACCCATTTCAACTTGGCAGTAGAAGAAAAAAGATTGGCTCCATGAGCCGAGCCTGTATCTTTTCGACACCGGCTACAATGACAAAGATAGAAATTATCAAAATCGCCTTCTATTTCGAAAGTGACTTCACCACAAAGGCATGATCCTGACTTTATCCTCATAGATTTAGCTCCTCATTATTGTGGATGATACAGTCGGCGATAAGGGGGCCGCGTACGTAGCGAAGCGGAGCCCCCGGTTCGCTTATCGGAGAGTTGAGGGGCGCGCGTCTTTTGTGCTTCCTTCTCAAAGGATTTGTCCTGTCATTTTTATTTCAATTTCAATGCTAAGAATAGCATGGTCTGATAATTCTTCGCCTTTTCTACCGACAAAGCAAAAGCCATTTTTTTCTTTAACATATTCAGACTTTACTTTTGAAACTGCACCTTTGATAAAAGCGTGATCGATTTGAACACCATAGCCTTTGGGGTTCCAATATGTATGGCCATCATTGGGGGATGCCTTTTCCCAACCAAGATCGATAAGCTTTTGAATTCTATCTCCACATTTTGCTTTTGCATACTCAGGTGACGTATTGAAATCGCCACAGAAAAGATAATTTTTATTTTCTACTCCAGAGGCCATTTCAAGAATCCAATCCCAATAATCTCTCTTTATCTTGGGGGATTTGCTGTAATCAGGTATTCGGATTGCTAGAAAGAAAAGGGGTCAAGTCCGCTTTTGACCTTTCACTGTCTTCTTCGTTAAGATCGTGATTGCTTTTGCAGATTTTTGACCCTTTGGTAGCGTACTTTCACCCACTGAACTACACTACTCACCTCTGACGGCATGTTTTTCATCGAATAAAATTTTTCAATCTGAGCTGCTCCCGCACAGCGAGAGTACGATC
>JBFJXW010000244.1:0-5388 GCA_041622895.1 Desulfobulbus sp.
GATTGCGGGCCAGCGGTCTACAACAGGCCGGGATGCTCGTTGATTTCAATTTCTATTTGATCCGGGTCTGGTGCATTGTAGCGGATAAGGTTGCGCAGATGAAACAGGCTTTCCGGAGAAATACGGGTAAATCGTATGCCAACGCCTCGTGCATCACACCGAACGATCTCTCCGAAAACCTCCACCGCCAGCTCTGTATTGGTCGGATCAAGCGGAAGCCACAGCCGACAGGCCACCCCCACCTCACACGGCTCGCCCATTTTCAGCAGGCATCCCCCAATACTGAGGTTGTCAATCTGAGGCAAGGAAAACACCTGATTGTTCACTGTCAACTCAGCAGGCATGTTGAACCCGACACGACTGAATCGTCTTTTCTCCGTCACCATCTGTCGTTCTCCTTCCTCCTTGTTCTCAAACAACCCGAGACTATCTGATGAATGTTCCTACAAAAACCATAGCACGTAACCGCCTTGCCACAAGTTTTCTTTCCAGCCCAGGCTATCTACAGCGCAGCCGTATGCCATATGCAATAGCATACCAGAAAAACGAGCGCATTGGATTGCTTCTTTTTTTCATTCCATGACCGATGGGGTTCGGGTGACAACGCGAATTGTCTCCCGGGAGACGGCTGCGCTTGAACAGGAGCCGATACGACGGAAGATTGCGGTCGGCTTGATCGTCGGAAATTTTTTCATCCGGATTCTCCGGGTCACGAAAAAACGATACTGCGGTGCGCAGGGATACCCGGGAACGTGCCTGCAACCGATCCCCTGCTACAAACTGTTACTAAACAGAGACGGTACCGCAATAAATATCCCTGCCGCAGCAACCGATAGAAGAAAAGGGATAGCCGTCTTGGTACATGAAGGATTGAACCATCCACTTTGGTTAATGAGGTCTATTATGATCAACAGTATAAGCAGTTCCAGTAATGCCATGTCGATGATGCGCAGCAGCGCAACGCAACGACAGCCGCCGCCCCCTCAAGGCAAAGACGCCTTTCAAATATCCGATACTGACAGCAATGGCGTGGTTTCCCAAACCGAGCTTGAGACCCTGGCGGCGGGAATCGAAAAAGTCACCGGAAACAGTATCAATGTGGAGGATGCGCTCAGCAGCTTTGATGCCGATCAGGATGGAGGACTCAACGGAGAAGAATTACTGGAAATGTTGTCCAGTAACGGTTTTTCCCCTCCTGAAATGAACAGCAGCACTCAGGGCGAATCCAGTGCAATGCCGCCGCCACCGCCTTTTGAACAGGCGGTCTCTGCCTATTCCCAGAACAGCGGGGAGGATATGATGGCACAATTGCTGGAAGTGTTACAGCAGCAGAATGGAACTGATGCGGGAACTTTTACTCCGGTTGACGTCACATCGTAAGCAGCTGCCGTTCTGCCCTCCTACTACATTATTTTTTGATGAAGCGAAGTTAAGGCACAGGCGGTCTATCCCATCCTGTTTTGCTGCAGCCCCTCTATGGTGCACAATACGCCTGAAATGGCGTGCCTGATACTGCGTTCCATGCGCCAGCCAGCAGGACATTGACTATTCATTCCTTTTTTGCAGCCACCGTGCAACTTTCACATTTCCTCCCTATTTGCTCCACATTTTCGCACTAGTCTTTTCTCAAACACAAACACAGCGGGAACCGGTCAGGTGACCGGCATGCCACGCTGCATTGACAAACCGGTCCATCAACCGAAACGGAGAACACCCATGAACAGACAGAGCATACTGAAAACCGCATCACTCATCGCATTGCTGGTCCTGATACCGATCATCGGCTGTACCGAAACGGGGAGCCGTTCTGGCGGCAGGCGCCAGGGCCCTCCTCCCGAGGCAATCACGGCATGCGAAGGCCATCAGGCCGGCGACAGTGTCGAATTCAGCGGTCGCCGAGGTGAAACGGTCAAAGCAATCTGCCAGGAAATCGACAATCAATTGGCCGCGGTCCCCGAGGGCATGTCTCCTCCTGAGGACGGCAAGCGTCAGTAACAGGTCGGGCTCGGAACAGAGGTTATTTTCCCCCTAAGAAAGAGAACGGATCAAGCATGGCCATACACTCCATCAAGGGCTGCATCGGTTGCGGAATATGCATCAAAACCTGCCCGACCGATGTTCTCCGTCAGGATCCCGCAACCCAAAAGACGGTTATTGCCTATCCTGCCGATTGCCAGATATGTCACCTGTGCAGGATGTATTGTCCTGTCGATGCCATCACCATTACACCGGAAAAATCGATTCCGGTAATCGTGTCCTGGGGGTGACAACTGCCAATGCACACAAAAAAGACTCTTTTTCTGCCATGGGTGCTGGCCTTTGCGGGGATGCCGCTGCTCGTCTGGGTACTGGGCGATTTTCCGCGGCGATCACTGTTGAAGGAATCGCTGTCCCTCCTCACGATGCTCGCTTTTTGCCTGGTGATCGGCCAGGCTTTCTGGTCACGGCTCAACAGAAGCGCCATCAACGTTCTTCAGATGAAACGATTGATACAACTCCATACCGGTATTGGTTATATCTGCATCAGCATTTTGCTGGTGCATCCCTTTCTTCTCGTGGTTCCGAGGTTTTTCGAGATAGGAGCGGCCCCTGTCGAGGCGTTTTTCACCATCATCACCACCGTGGCCAGCACCGGCGTTATCCTTGGTATCATTGCCTGGTGTTTGATGCTGACCCTGGGGGTAACCGCCCTTATCCGCACCATGCTGCCCCTGAGCTACCGGACCTGGCGAGCCATACATGCGTTGCTGGCATCGTTGTGTATTGCTGCAGCCGTCTGGCACGTCGTCGATCTTGGCCGCCATGCAAGCCTTGCTATGTCGGCCTTGATTATTATCCTGGCCGGCAGCGGTTTGCTGCTCCTGGTGCGGTCCACCTTGATGAACAGATGTAAAAAAATCGAAGCACACTGATGAAACCGTCGCACAGCCCACACGATCTTTCTCGCCGTCGTTTTTTGGCCGTTGCCGGAGGGACCGCAGGGCTGGCGGCAATGGCTGCCATGGGGATATCCCCGGAACAGGGCGAGAGCAGTACCGCTCTTCCGCACATGGATATCGGCACAATGACCTACGAAGAAAACGCAACGGACGTGCTGGTTGTGGGCAGCGGCATGGCGGGGTTGTTTGCCGCTGTGAAAGCACATGATGCAGGGGCCAAGGTCCTGATGGTCAGCAAGGGCCGGCTGGGGACATCGGGACAGACACCGTTTGCCCGCGGCATTTTTGCCTATGATCCGGCAAAGGCCGTGCTCGGCCTCGACGCATATGTCCAGATGGTCTCGCACTCTGCTTTAGGAACGAACAATCCGGTGTTCACGCGACAGATGGCGGAGCACTCGCTGGCACGGATCAATGAATTGAAAGCATGGGGTTTTTTTGAGAGCCCGCTCTATTTCAACGCGTTCAGCAAGCCGATGACCGAACGGAACATTCCGATCATCGAACGCGTTATGCTGACGCACCTGATACAGGAAAAGGGTAGAATAGCCGGGGCTGCTGGATTCAGCCTGGATGCTGCGAAAGTCCATTTCTTCACCGCAAAAAGCGTTATCCTCTGTACGGGTGCGGGGGGCTTCAAGCCCAACGGCTTTCCCATCTGCGACCTCACCCATGACGGCACCATGATGGCCTACCACATCGGCGCCAAGGTAACCGGCAAGGAGTGGAACGATGGGCATTGGGCGAACATGAAAAGCCCGGCAGATGTCTTTGGCCAATGGGGCGGCATGCTCCAGGGGCCACCTTCTATCACTGGAATGGAAGTGCACCATGATTTGGGGGTTGACCAAAATTACAGCGTATACATCAAAGGCCCTGAAACCAAGGAATCAGAGCGTCCTCCTTTCGCTCTGGAAAGCGTTCCCGGAGGGCCGTACAGACCATCCGGTTTTCAACAGCCCAGTCCTCCTCCCAGAAGAGAAGGGGACCGGAAAAGTCCACGAAAACCGCCTCCAGGTATGGGCGGCATTGTGTCGGGAGGAGCGTCTGCCGGAATGTCCATTCATAAGGCGGAGGGGCTTGTGCCGATAGACGCTACCGGTGCCAGCACTATTCCTGGGCTCTACGCCGCGGGTGATGCCCTGGGATCGTATATGGCTGGCGCCATTTATACGCAGATCGGCTCCTCACTGGCCGGATCTGCCGTACAAGGTGGAATTGCCGGAGAGGCTGCCACTGTCTTTGCAAAAGAAGTCGACCTGCCGAACATCCCGCAAAGCAAACGGCAGCAGATAGAGCACGAAATACTGGCTCCCC
Source organism: Desulfobulbus sp. (assembly GCA_041622895.1). Lineage (GTDB taxonomy): Bacteria > Desulfobacterota > Desulfobulbia > Desulfobulbales > Desulfobulbaceae > Desulfobulbus. Next base: position 4,257 of record JBFJXW010000244.1, read on the forward strand.
TGAAAAGAGAACGAGGGTACAGCCCGGCCTGGGTAACGCAGACCCTGCAAGGCATCATGATTCCGAATTTCGTGCTCTATATCAAACAAGAGCGCATGATGAACGCTGCCCTGGCGTACATTGAAGAACTGCGGGATCATCACCAGCCCCTGCTGCGAGCCACTGATCTGCATGAACTCAGACTGGCCCACGAAACCTCCAATATGATTCTCAACGCTGAAATGAAGCTACGAGCATCTCTCATGCGCACAGAAAGTCGATGCAGCCACTACCGGCTGGATTACCCCGACTTGAACACCGCTGACTGGAACTGCTGGATCAATATCTACAAGGGTAATGATGGCAGGATGGTGCTTGAACAACAGGCTTTTGCCGACAGACCCTCATGAGATGCCGAAAAGAGAAGACCCTCAGTCGGTGAAAATGCACTCCTTTTATTATGCCGATTAGGGCGCAGAATTGGAGTGTAATTGCCGTCTGAGAGGGTGTCGGATGATTTTTATCGTTGCTCCTTGTCGATTTTTTCGTATGTTGCATAGGATACCGCAGCCAAAATCAACCTCACCTGTGCAGATGATATGGACACCCCTCCCCTCCACATTCAGACACCACTTGTCGCGTCCCGCCCCCTCAGTCTCTATTGTGACCGTTCCATCTGGCTGAAACTCGATGCACTGCAGCCTTCCGGTTCGTTTAAAATTCGGGGCATAGGGGCCGCTTGCCAGGCGTATGTTCGCCGGGGCGCCAAACGATTGATCTCCTCTTCCGGCGGCAATGCCGGCGTCGCCGTCGCATATGCGGGCCGCTGCCTGGCTGTCCCAGTGACCGTGGTCGTCCCGGAAACCACGACCCAACGGGCCCGGGAGGTGATTGAACAGGAAGGCGCGCAGCTGATCGTCCAGGGAGCATCCTGGCAGGAGGCGAACGCAGAAGCGCAATCCATGGTCACTGCCACCGATGCCTTTCTCCATCCCTTCGACGATCCATTGCTGTGGCACGGCCATGCCACCCTGATTGACGAGGTTGCGCAGACCGCGGTCAAGCCGGACGCCATCGTTCTCTCGGTGGGCGGCGGCGGCTTGCTCGCCGGCGTCGTGGAGGGGCTGCGGCGGAATTCATGGCAGGATGTTCC
>JBFJXW010000245.1:0-5378 GCA_041622895.1 Desulfobulbus sp.
GAGGGCCGGAACCATGAGGGATTCGTCGTTACAGCGGACCGTCAGGGTTCGTTGCGACGAGCCGCCTGTACCGAATGTCTTGTTGATAAAATCGGCCAGAGAATGGGTGATGATGGCCTCCAATTCCGGCGGAACACCCGGCAGACAGATGATAGTGGTGTCCCCCTTGCGCAGCAGGACGCCGGGTGCGGTACCCTCAGGGTTATAGAGCGGCTGCGCGCCGGCTGGCAGCCAGGCCATCTTTTCCCGGAACGGATTCAATCCACCTTCGGTCAAGATGCCCTGGCTTTGAAAATCATCATAGCGTTCCTTGACCATCTGGCGTGCCGTTTCGTTGAGTATCAGGTCCACCCCCGCGCCCTTGCTCACCGCGGCCAGGGTCAGATCGTCGTCGGTCGGCCCAAGCCCCCCGGAAGTAAACAGTACACCGACACCTCGTCCGATTGCCGATTCGACGGCAGCAGCGATCTCGTCCTCAAGGTCGGGCAGTATGGTCACCCGCACCACATGGCCGCCACGGCTGTTGATAAGGCGGCAGATCCAATGGGTGTTGGTATCCTGAATTTCCCCTCTGAGGAGTTCGTTCCCTACGCAAAGTATTTCAACGGTAATCGGTTCGGACATGGTGTCTCCTGATCAGACATAAAGCGTGTATTCCCGGCGTCCTTAATGGCGGTTGCGAGAGTACTTAGGTTTGGTATTGCGCGTGACAATAGTAGTGCGGTTGCCCTGATTTGCGATCCAAGAGTAGCCGGAATAAACCGTGGGCGCAATCGTGGGATGATGAGGCAGTGAAAAAACAGGTCGTGTGCAGGCGCAAAGAGCGATTACCGTCTTTCGTCGTGCTGCAATCCAGCTTTGGAGCAAGGGGGTCAATGTGGATTTTTCCAGAGTGTGCAATCTGCTGAATCATTCATAGGCTGGGCAACGGCTCTGCTTGCGGTGCATCTATGCTGCAGGGTGGAGATTGACCAGAAAAATATGCAAGGCGCTGTCCGGGGCAAAACGAGTGAAGTCGATAGCGAGGCCGGTCCGGGGTGCGAGGGCTTGTGCCCTTGCACTCCGGACAGGCATTGAGCTGAAGGTGTTGTTGATGTACCTCTGTATGGACCACAACGGGATTAACCGGCTGCGGAGACGGCCATGCCTACCGCCTCTGTCCGGAGGTGCGTTTCATGGCCAGTTGCGCGGTGCGCGGGGTGATGACATAATGGCCGTTTTCGACCACCACTTCCGGCACCAGGCGGTAGCGTTCAAAGGCCTTGAAGCCTGGCTCAAGAGTTTTCCAGAAGTTGATCCAGGGTGACGCGGCATATTTTTTCATGTTTTTTGCATCGAGCGCAAAAGGGAAGATGTGCACGTCAAACCGTTCCTGGCTCTGCATCAGGGCCGCATGGGCGAGCATGTAGATTTCCTCGATGCGGTTGTCGGTCATGGCGAAGCAGCCGACGGATTTGCAGTTGCCGTGCACCATGATCAGACTGCCGGTATGTTGCCGGGAGGCATCGTAAGCGTTGGGGTAGCCGATGTCAAAGGCAAGATGATATTGGGATTTGGGGTTCATCTGTTCGGCGGAGACACTGTAGAACCCCTCAGGAGCCTGCCAGTCACCCTCACTCCTTTTGGGTCCGGGAAAGCCTGAATAGTTGCAGATACGGTAGGTCTTGTAAAGATCGAACCCGCGTCCCTTGTCCATCCATAACTCCAGGGTGCCGGGCAGTTTGAAGATGCGGATGAAAACCGGCTGCCCCACGGCAAAGCCTTTTGCCCGCAGCTCCCGTTCCAGTTTTTGTCGGGTTTGGGCCATCAGGTGGTTCGCACGCTCTGTGGTCGGTGGTATTTCCGCTCGTGTTTCCGGCGGGGTACGCCAACAGAGTGTCAGGATAAACATGCAGAGCAAGAGCAGCGGTTTCCGGTACGAGGGGCGAGGTATGCGATCCATAGGTTTTGTTTATCAGCAAGAGTGTAGGTGAAAACGGTTGCGCCGTCAGGGCGGCAACCGGTCGAAAAGCTAAACAGTTCCTGTCGTCAGATGTTTTGTGCTTCCTGTTTTTTAGCATAGGCTGAGGCGGCACATTCGTTTTTACCGAGATCCAATTCCTCTTGCCGGTCTTCCTCTTCTTCACGAAGGTTGGCGTTGACCAGACGGATGACTGCATATTCTTCGGGCTGCGGCCGCATATTCTCTTTAATGAAGGTTACGAAATCGGCGAGGTTGTCGATATCGTAAATGTTTTTGTTGCGTTCCAGCACTTCGCCCAGGGTGCGGGTAAAAAGCAGATCCGCATTCGCCTCATCCCAGTCGATGTAGTGAGCGGGCAGCACCTGCAGGCTGTGGTCGAGCTGTTTCACCATCTGGATGGAATCAAACAGCATGCCTGCCCATTCCTCAGCCTTGCCGCCCAGGTCGGGCCGCCCCACCGAGTTGATGAAGATCATGTCGCCGGAGATGATGAAGCGTTCGTCGATGATATACGAGGTGGATCCGGGGGTGTGGCCCGGGGTGAAGAGCACGCGAACCTGGGGCCCGCCAAGGCTGAAACTGAGGGTTTCGCCGTCGGTCAGCGGTGTATAGGGATTTTTCGAGGTCTTGAAATCACCGTCATTGGCGTAAAAGGCAGCACCGGTCCGTTTGGCGATTTCCCGGCTGCCGGCTATGTAGTCGGCCTGGAGATGCGTTTCAAAGGTCTTGGTGATCATGCAGCCCTGCTGCGCGGCAAAATCGAGGTAAAAATCAAGGTTGCGGGAGGGATCAAACAGCATCATCTCCTTGCCGCTGATCAGGCCATAGCTGCAGGAGGCCTTTCCCGGGCGGATAAACTGGAACAGCTCGTAGTCCTGTTCTTTGGTAAGTGATTTGGGTACCAGCAGATTGCCCCAGGTTTTGATGCCGCCGGTCAGGTAACCGACGTCTTGGTACCCATGCTTCTGCAGAATTTCAGCAACATATTTAGCGGAACCCTCCTTGGCACAGACGATTCGGATGCTGCGATCTTTCGGAATGCGGGCAACAGCTTCTTCTTCGATCTCCATGAAATCGTAGTAGGAGACATTGAGCATGGTGAAAGGATACGGGCCTTCGATATGAAATCTGTTGAAATCTTTATCGTTTCTTACGTCAACCACCACGATGTCCGCCTGGGTGGTGAGCCATTGGAACAGGTCTTTCGCTTCGTAAGTGAATAGAGCCATACTGCTCTCCTTGCTTAGTGGATCAGGTATTTCGCCGCAGGCGATGCAACACTGCCATTTGGATTGGTACGCAATGCTAACTTATATTGAAGTTACCAGCGGTTGTCCACTGAATTGCGTCGAAAAAAAGAAAATCAGAAGTCCCGTTCAGCGGATATATATCTGTTCGACCGGGATGGTTGCGAGGGGTGCGCAGGGTATCATCGGTGCAGGGAAGAGGGGGGCGGCAGCAACAGTGCCAGCAGTACAGCGGTGGCGGTCAGGGCGGCTGCCACCAGGTAACTGCCTGAAAAAGTACCGGTTTGTTCGGCAATCAATCCGGCGAAAAAGGGGCCGGCTACCTGGCCGGTGGCAAAGATGAACGTGATGGCACTGAACATGGCAAACGCTTTGTCCGGTCCAGCGTAGTCACCGCTGAGGGCGGCCATGGTGGAGGGGATGGACCAGGCAACGATGCCGAAGCAGCCGATGGAGAGAAACAGAAAGGGTGTGGACAGATGAAGGCCTGCCAGGAGATAGGCAAGGGTTTGGATGCCGAACACCACCATCAGGGTAAACCGGTGGCTGATGCGATCGGCCAACATGCCGAACAGGGGGCCGGAAAACAGGCTGAGGAATCCCACCCAGGACCAGAAGGAACCGGCGGTTTGCTGATTGAATCCGTATTGCTGGACCATGGTGGTGACGATAAAAGTGGCATAGGTGACAAAGGTACAGCCAAAAACGAAATAGATGGCGCCGCAATGGAGGATGAGCCGCAGGGGGACCGTGCGCTCACTGTGCAACTGGTGCGGCTGGGGGAGAGCCGTGTGTTCTTCCTGACCGGCGGGAACCAGCCCCATATCCTGGGGGCGGTTGCGCAGGACCAGCAGGCAGAGGATACCGATCAGGCCGACGATGAGGCCCAGCACCATCCAGCTGAGCCGCCAGCTATGGACGGTCAGGGCGTTGAGCCAGGGCACGGCCAAGCCGGCAAAGATAATGGCCGCTCCGTTGCCGCTGACCACCAGTCCGGCAGCCTTGCCCCGCAGCTTGCTGGCAAACCAGGAGGAGAGCACGGCCATAAGCGGAATATTGGCCATGGAACTGCCCACACCGGTAAGGATGTAGAGCGCAATGATAACATAGAGGTTGCTGGCCACACCGATACCCACCATGCACAATCCGCTAAGCAGCAGGGCGGCTGCGGTCAGCAACCGGGCGCCGAATCGTCGGACCAGATGCGAGGTGCCGAGGATGCCTATCAGGTAGCCGAGAAAATTGGACGTCGAGATCGCCCCCATCTGGGTGTAGGAAAGGTGCAGATCCAGGCCCATGGCCGGCAGCAGCATACCCAGAGCATACCGGGCCAGACCGATGCAGGCGAAGACGCCCAGCGACCCGACAGCAACGATCAGCCAGCCGTAATGGAAGGGAAGGGGGAAGGACGCCGTTGTCTTCATAGGAAAGGTCCGAATGCTGGTGTGGTGGTATCGATGATAATGGTGCCGGGGGCAGGCGGAAAGGGTACCTGGGCCATTTATTGATGCGGTCGGCCGAAGCCTCCTCCTCCGGGTGTTTCGATGATGCATTGGTCGCCTGGTTGCACCGCTGCCTCATCATTGCCCTGCAGTTCAATGAGCCGACCATCGGTGCGGATCAGTGCATTCCTTCCCCGCAGTCCGGGTTCGCCGCCTTCCAGGCCGTAGGGCTCGGTCACCCGGTGCGAGGAGAGGATCGTGGCGGTCATGGGCTCAAGAAAACGCAGCCGGCGGATAACCCCGTCGCCGCCATGGAATCGGCCCCGGCCGCCTGAACCGCGGCGAATGGCGAATTCCTCCACCCGTACCGGGAAACGCAGTTCCAGCACCTCCGGATCGGTCATCCGGGTATTGGTCATGTGGCTGTGCACCGCGCTGGTACCGTCATGGTCGGGTCCGGCCCCTGTGCCGCCGCAGATGGTCTCGTAATTCTGATGTTCGGCGTTGCCGTAGAGGAAATTGTTCATGGTGCCCTGGGAAGAGGCCAGCAGGCCGAGGGCGCCGTACAGGCAGTCGGTGATCGCCTGTGAGATCTCGGTATTCCCGGCTATCACCGCCGCCGGATAGCGGGGATTGATCATCGATCCCTCGGGGATGATGATGTTGAGCGGCTTGAGGCAGCCTTCGTTCAAGGGGATTTCACTGTCGATCAGGGTGCGGAAGACA
>JBFJXW010000246.1:0-5327 GCA_041622895.1 Desulfobulbus sp.
AAGGGGCCGGGTGTTCTTCCATGGAGTTGTCTGCCTGATGGGGGCTTCAGGCGTTGAGCTTCTTTTTGATGTCGATTATGGGGGTGCCGTCGAGGATATCCAGGCCGGAAACCTCCAGGCGGTTGCCGTTGACGGCAAGAACCGTCAGTTCCGAAATCGCTATAGGGTTGGGCCTGACAGGACTGCGGGTGGTAAAGACACCGTGGAGTCCTCTGGATCGGTCTCCTCGCGGATAGACCTTGAGAACGTCGCGGGAGGACTTGTGCAGCCAGAAAAGCACAACAATGGTTTGGCCGGGAACGATACCGTCGAGCCCCTCCTGGTATTGAGGATAGATCTCCAGGGTTCCGACTCTATCGGATATATCGAAATTTTTAGGCGCGTCGTCAAGGTCGGTGATATCGCCATGGAGGACGCCAATGATTTCCAGCCTGGGGTGTTCCATTTTCTGTGTCTCGCCAGTTATAGTTTCGTCAATTTTTCGGCAATGGCAATATCCGCGGGTGCAAGCTGGTAGTGCAGGAGCCTTGCGATCGGTACCCATTCCATTGCGTCATGGACGGTTGGTTCTGGTTCGCCGGCGATGACAGCAGCCGCCAGAGCTATCAGCCGAATGGATCCATGGGCATAGGCATAGTCGCTGGTTGCCACCATTTCGCCGGCTTTGATCTCCCAGTTGAACTCCTCGAAGATCTCGCGCTCGAGACACGCCTGAAGCGTTTCTCCCGGTTCAAGTTTTCCCCCGGGGAATTCCCAATACCCCTCAAGCTTTTGTCCCGTCTTTCGGCGTGCAAGGAAGACGGTATCAGCATGGCGAATTATGGCGGCGGTGACTGTTTTCATCGCATGGATACCGGCACCAGGTCCCTCCGCTGCTGTTTCTCTACCAGTAGTGCAGGCATGAGAGGGGTATGGTTCCATTTCTTTTGTGGCCTGATCGCTTTCTCAGAAAACAAACCGGGCCTCGCCCCAGGAAATGCTGCATGCCTGCCGTGCCCGACCAGTGCAACAGCAATGAGCCGTTGCGTTCTGGTCTAAGCCGTTTGCTTTCACTGTCAATGTTGGCAGATATGATCTGCATCGTGCGCCTGGCATATGTCCCCGCTGTCCACCAGTTCACCCCGTAAAAATTGTTCGACAGCACCTGTTGCCGTTCCAGAGGCACCCTTGATGGTTTTGATGCCATTGCTCGCCAGGACATTTACGGCTCCGTTGCCGATGCCGCCGGCAATTAAAAGAGTCACGCCATTCTGCGCCAGTGTGCTGGCCATATTCGATTTGCAACCGCAGCCGGCGGGCGATTCCATATATTCGACGGCTTTGATCGCCTTTTCCTCGATGGCAAAGACCGTATACTTTTCGCAATGACCAAAATGCTGATCAACTTGATCGCCAACGGTGGGAACAGCTATTTTCATGAATTTTTCTCCTTCAATTTTGAGAGTGCGTTGTCGCCGGTGGTACTGCACCATTGTTCACGGCAGGTGAACGGAGGTAGGGTTGATGTAGTAAAATAAAACAAGATACTTCGCTAAGGTTTTTTGGCAAAAAAGTCAGCAGCAGCCGGCCGGCAAATTTCCATGGTGCGATCGGAGCCGGTTGGGAAGCTCGTTTTCCGGCGTATTGCTGGCGGCATATGTTCCAGACCCCAATGGGCCTGCTCACCGGTGTCCGTTAATACAATCCACAGGGCTCGTCCCGAAATAACGTTTGAACTCACGGCTGAACTGGGCGGAACTTTCATATCCCACCTCAGCCGCCGCCTCGTTAACCCGTGAACCCTGTTCCACCAGGAGCGTCTTGGCCCTGCTGAGACGCACCTTTTTCAGGTACTGTATAGGTGATGACGCGGTGACATCCTTAAAAGCCCGATGAAAGGCGGAAGGGCTCATGTTGACAAGGGTGGCGAGTCCGTCAACATCCAAGGCTTCACGGTAATTGGAATGGATACGTTTCAGCGCTTTGTCAATTTTAGCGAGACTGGTGTTTTTCATGACCAGGGCATAGAGAGAAGAGGCGTTTTCCCCGCACATGATTCTGAAAATCAGTTCGTGGATGATGCCGGGACCGATTACGCTGCACTCCAGCGGGTTCAGCACCGCTCGCAGCAGGCGCAAAGTCGTATCTTTGATCTCCGGCGTGGCTTGGGCAAGAAAGAGTCCTCTATGCTTTTCGCCCTTCTGCAGCAGGCCATGGTCGATGTGGTGGTCCATTGCCGCGATGATGCGGTTGAGCATACTGATCTGTATATCCACCGTCATGGCCAGCATCGGCTCCTGCTCGGTGGCCGAGGTCTCACATTCCGCCGGGATCGGCACCGACAGCACCAGGTAGGTATCCGGATCGTATGCATAGGTTGTATTGCCTAAAAATACACGCTTTGATCCCTGGCCAACGATAATTACCCCCTGCTCATAGCAGAGCGGTTCTCTCGGCTTGGGAAACGAAGATTTATAGATGCCGACTCCCGAAAGCCTTGTGGTATTGAATCCCTCTTCCTTGGCCAGTGCGTTCATCAGCGCAGCAATTGCAGTCATGATCCCTCCCTTGTTGCATCGTTCGGTCTCTTTACCATACGCAGACCGTTTTGTATTGGTACAAATTTGCCTGTAAAAGCAGGAATAGGCATGAAAAAGGCAGGAATGTGCCTTCTCAAGCAGATGTTCAGCAGTATAGTAGCAGGCAAGCAAATACAGCTGCCCAAAGGGAGAACCACAGCAACGCATGAACCCGTATTGCACGTGTGCATACGGGTGCTATCCATAGACAACGTCGTGCCCTTGCGGCATGAAAGGAGTAAGAAATGTTCAATTTCAGTTTTCATAACCCTACCACCATCGTCTTCGGCAAAGATCAGCTTCAGGAACTGGATAACCTGGTGCCGCACGACGCCAGAGTCCTTGTCACCTATGGCGGTGGCAGTGCCAAAAGAACCGGGGTGCTCGATACAGTGAAGGAAGAGCTGGCCAAGTCGCCGCGAAAGGTGTTTGAGTTCGGCGGAATTGGCGCAAACCCGGAACTCTCCATACTGATGGGGGCCATCGAGATGGTGCGCCGGGAGAAGATCGATTTCCTGCTCGCGGTCGGCGGCGGCTCGGTTATGGATGGCACCAAGTTTGTCGCTCTTGCCTCCTTTGCGCAAGCATTTATGGGGAAAGAAGAGGAGCTGCTAACCTTTGGTTTTGAGCCGGTCCCTGTACAAAATGCGGTTCCGCTGGGAACGGTGGTGACCCTGCCCGCAACCGGATCGGAGATGAATGCATTTGCCGTGATAAGCAATGGAGTCGATAAAATGCCGGTTTTCAGTCCATTGGCGTACCCGCGTTTTTCCATTCTCGATCCGGTGCTGACCTATACCCTGCCTGAGAGGCAGGTGGCCAATGGGGTCGTCGATGCATTTATCCATGTTTGCGAGCTGTATGTGACGTTCCCGGTGGAAGGCAGGGTTCAGGACCGGACTGCGGAAGGCATTCTGCAGACCCTGATCGAGGTCGGCAGGAAAACCATGGATGAGCCTGAAAATTATGATGCCCGTGCCAACCTCGTATGGGCGGCAACGGTTGCTCTCAACGGTATGCTTGCGGCTGGAGTCCCCCAGGACTGGAATACCCATATGATCGGTCATGAGCTGACGGCACTCTTCGGTATAGACCACGCGCGAACCCTGGCCGTTGTCATGCCGGCAGTATGGAAGGTGCGTAAACAGCAGAAGAGCGCAAAGCTGCTGCAGTACGGAGAGCGTGTATGGGGCATCACTGATGGCAGTGAGGAGGAGCGGATCGATCGCGCCATATTGAAAACCGAGGCATTTTTCCAGAGCCTCGGCATGAAGACCAGGCTGTCGGAATATGATCTTGGTGAGGCGGATATTGAAAAAGTGATCGCTTCCTTGGAGAAACACGGTATGACGGCATTGTCGGAGACAGGGGATGTCACCCCGGATATTTGCCGGCAGATATTGAAACAAGCGTTGTAAACTTTCTGCCTCTGGCAACGATACGGTATCCGAGCACGAGCATTCCTGGAGAAGGGAGCGTATCTTTCCTTTCGGTAGTGTGCAGGACGCTCCGCACACTACCGTCAACCACCTCGCCACCGGGTGGCCGCGGAAAATCGTCGCGTTACCCTTCAGCGGAAACCAAAACGCACCGGCACCAGAATCTTCATAGGTATGGGGACGCCATTGCGTCGACCCGGTTCGAAAAGCCAAAGCCTGACTGCCTTGAGGGCCGCCTCATCGAGCAGCCTGTGGCCGCTGGAGGCGTGAATGACCAGTTCGTCCACCTTGCCTTTCTCACCGATCGATGCCTCCAGGACGACTGTTCCCTCAAGCTGTCGCCGCCGTGCCTGGTCAGGGTAGAGCGGCGATGGATTGTCCCGGTAGCGGGGTCGGGCCAGAACCATCGCCCGCTCCGGGCCGGTTGAGATCGCCGAGGCCTCGCCGGTGCCACCGGGCGAGGCAGTGGCCTCGTTGGCGCTGATCTTGTGCGGCGGCGCCGCGGCAGGCTCTTGGCGCACCGACTTCTGTGGCGATGGGGCCGCGCCCGGGGCTGCTGCATTCGGCAAGGCAGCAGGCGGTGGTTGAGGAGCGACCCGTGCAGGGGCAACCGGTTTGCTGCTTTGTGCCTGGCGTTTCATTCGACGAGGACGTACTGGTGCAGCCTCGGGAGCGGCCGGGCTGACTGGCGATACTGCTGACGCCAGTTCTTCAGCGGTGAAGAGCGTAACCGGCAGGACCTCAAACTGGTGTCCTGGGGACACGACCAGTGGAGGCGCGGTCAGAACAAAGGCCAGGAGGCAGAGATGGATCACTGCCGCACCGGTGAGGGGCAACAACCATTCCTGCCTTCGCTGCAGCGGTACCGCCGCCTGATCGACACGGCCCTGCAGTACCACCACATCTCCCGCAACGCCGGTTTGCCCTTTCCGCTCAAGTACATCATAACCTGCGGAAGTGTGTCGTCCCCCCGTTGGCTGATGGTTCCAGGATATGTTGTCGATGAGCATGTGCAGACCCTCTCCCTGCAACCAATTGATCGTTCATGGTCGGGGCCTTGAAATGCTGGCCGCTATTGAACTTGATAGCGGTGTCCGGTAGAGGCGTAACCACCAGACCATAGCGGATCACGTCCTCGTGGCCGAAAAGGGAATGGGTTTCGGAGCGATAGCCGCCCACAAGTTGTACCGGGTCCACGGGCCGGAAACTGGCCTCGGCGAAGGTGCCGTTGGTAAAAATACGGTGTTCCTGATCCATCATGCCGCCGATAACCTGGGTGCCGGTGGAATCAAGGGATTGTTGCTCGTTTTCGTAGTCGAAGTTGCGGTAC
>JBFJXW010000247.1:0-5240 GCA_041622895.1 Desulfobulbus sp.
ACGTTCCGGAGAAGCAAGAATGGGTTTTTGCTTCTTTCTGGAACGCCAGATCAACGGTAATCCGCTTCAGGAGTGATTTTTCATGAATATCCCCTCTCCTCCCAATCTTCATGCCGTTGCGGTACTCTTGCTCACCGTTGTGGCACTGGTACTGTTCAGCAATAAAAAAATTTCCCTCGAATCTTCCAGTTTGATGATACTGGTGGCCCTTTCCGTAGGGTTTGAGCTTTTTCCTTTCCATGCGGATGGCACAACACTGCACGCGGTGGATTTTTTCATTGGTTTTGGCAATGAGGCCCTGATAGCAGTCTGTGCGCTGATGATTGCCGGGCAGGCTGTTTTGCGTACCGGTGGCCTGGAACCGGTGGGTCGAGTGTTGGCTAAAATGTGGAAAAGCAGTCCTACGTTCAGCCTCCTGCTCACCCTGGTGCTGGGAGCTTTTCTCAGTGCATTTATCAATAATGTTCCTGTGGTCGTGCTGCTGCTGCCGGTTCTCATCAGTGTTTCACTGAAGACCGGATCCTCGGCCTCTTCCATCCTGATGCCCATGGGATTTTCCACGCTGCTGGGCGGCACCTGTACCACTATCGGTACCTCCACCAACCTGCTGGTTGTTTCGGTCGCTGCGGAAATGGGATTGAAAAAGTTTGGCATGTTCGATTTCCTGCTGCCCGCTGTCCTGGCAGGCAGTGTCGGGATTGTGTATCTCTGGCTGGTGGTTCCCCGGTTACTTCCCAAGCGAAAAATAGCGATTGAAGACGGCTCTCCACGCATCTTTGCAGCCCATCTAGCCATCCTCAAGGACAGTCCGGGTGATGGTATTTCCCTGGCCGATGCCGTTGAACTGACCGATGGCGCCATGCAGGTGACCGCCCTGGAGCGGGGGCATGGCAATCTGATCATGCCGCTCCCGGATGTTGTACTCCAGGCCGGAGACCACCTGATGCTCAGGGATACCCCCGAACGCCTCAAAGAGTTTGAAAAAATTTTGAAAGGTACGCTCTATCCTGTCGATTCCGCAGAAAATCCCATTGATGAAGAGCATCCCTTGCAGGCTGCGGATCAGCAGATCGCTGAGGTCGTTATTATCCAGGGATCGCCGCTCAATGGTTCAACGCTGGCCAATTACCGTTTTGCCGACCGATACGGTCTGGCCACTTTGGCAGTGCATCGCACAGGGAAACCGTTGCAGCGTATGTATCAACGTATCGGCGAAGTTCGTCTGATGGTCGGAGATATTCTGCTGGTGCAGGGACCGCGGGAACAGATTACCGAGCTGAAAAAAAGCTCCGATATGCTGGTGCTTGACGCCACCATTGACCTGCCTTTTTCCAAAAAGGCTCCGCTGGCGATGTTTATTATGAAAGGCATTATCCTCACGGCCGCTTTTGGGATTTTACCCATAGCCATCAGTGCTCCCTTTGGCGCCTTGCTGATGATTTTAACCGGTTGCCTGAACTGGCGCGATGCCACTAGAGCCTTGAGTGCGCAGGTCATACTGATCGTGGTGGCCAGTTTGGCCCTGGGAATGGCGATGCTGAAAACCGGGGCGGCGGACTACCTGGCCGCCGTGTTTGTCGCCGTGGTCGGACACAGTTCGCCAACCGTTGTCATCAGCGGGTTGATGCTGCTCATGGCTGTTTTCACCAACATAATCTCCAATAACGCCACCGCGGTCATCGGTACGCCCATTGCTATCTCCATCGCCAGCCAGATGGGGCAGCCGGCGGAACCCTTTGTGCTGGCGGTACTCTTTGGCGCCAACATGAGCTTTGCCACTCCCATGGCCTATAAAACCAATCTGCTGGTCATGAATGCCGGGGAATACACCTTTGCCGATTTTCCCAAGGTCGGCGTCCCTCTGGTGCTCATGATGTGGATAACACTTTCCTTTCTCCTGCCGATGCTGTATCTCTAGCCGATTTTTTTCAACACTGCGGCGAGAGCGTATCTCTTCCCCAGATTTTACTGTGAATCCTTCTGGAGGCCTTTATGGCAGAACGCAAAGATATCCCCGAAAAACACCGCCTGATTATTCGTAATGCCACCATTGAGGATGCCGAGGAAATAAACGATCTGACGCACCGGGTGTACGATGATGATATGCCCAATTATACTCCTGATATGATTCGGACCCATATCCGTAAATTCCCCGAAGGGCAATGGGTGGCGACGGTGAATGACGTCATTGTCGGCTATACCGCCAGCTTTCGTATTTCTGGTAAATATGCCCTCAAACCTCATACCTGGGAATCCATCACCGGTGACGGCTATGCGTCTCGGCATGATGATAATGGCGATTGGATGTACGGTATGGATGTCTGCGTCGATCCTGCCTACCGTGGCTATAAAATAGGCCAGCGCTTTTATAACCAGCGAAAACGATTTGTACGCAAAAACCAAATCAAAGGCATTGTTTTCGGGGGGCGCCTCCCGGGGCTGCGTAAACGGATCAAGGAAGTCAAGACAGCGGAAAACTATGTCGAACTGGCGAAGGCCGGGAAAATTCGCGATCACGTCCTGAATTTTCAACTACGCGCCGGTTTCGAAATTATCGGCCTGTTACCGGGATACATCAGGGAGGATGTCGACTCCATGGGATACGGCACGCACCTGGTATGGCGCAACCCGCTCATGGCACCCGATGGCAGCGCCAAGCCGAAATGGGCCGGTGATCGGGGTCGCTTACCCTCAACCGTACGGATTGCGGCGGTACAATATGAGCAGCGGCGGGTCCAGACCTTTGAGGAGTTCTTGACCATCGTCGAATATTTTGTTGATGTCTGCTCCGGATACAAGGCCGATTTCGTTCTCTTTCCCGAAATGTTTACCCTGCAATTGCTTTCCATCCAAGAGCAGTCCTTGAGTCCCGCCGACGCCATTGAAGAATTGACCCGGTTAACGCCGGATTTTATCCGGGCGATGCGGGAATTTGCCTTACGCTATAACATCAATATCATCGGCGGTTCCCATCCGACGCGGAAAGAAGACGGCCGCATTCTCAATGTGGCCTATATCTTTTTGCGCGACGGTCAGGTGCATGAGCAACCTAAAATTCACCCCACCGCCAACGAAGAGACCTGGTGGAATGTGGAAGGTGCCGATGAGTTACGCCCCATAGAAACGGATTGCGGTCTCATCGGGGTGTTGATTTGTTATGATTCTGAGTTCCCCGAATTAGCACGACGTCTAACGGATCTGGGGGCCATGATGCTTTTTGTGCCTTTCTGCACGGATGAACGGGCGGGGTATCAGCGTGTTCGGTATTGCTGCCAGGCTCGAGCTGTGGAGAACCAGATATATGTTGCCATGGCCGGCAACGTAGGCAACCTGCCTCGGGTCAAAAATATGCATATTCAATACGCGCAGAGTTGCATCCTGACCCCGTGTGATTTCCCCTTTTCTCGTGATGGTATTGCCGCGGATTCCAACCCCAATACCGAAACCGTTTTGCTGGCGGATCTCAATATTGACCTTCTGCAGATGGCCCGTGCCAACGGAACTGTGCAAAATCTCAAAGATCGCCGCCACGACCTCTATTCAGTCAAGTGGAAAGGAAAATGATTGCCGGAAAAACAAAAGAATAGGTACTGAGAACAGCAATCCCCCGCGCCGTTTGGGCCTTGGGGATTGCTCCTGACACTCAGTTGCGCAGTACCCGAATTCTACCACAAAGAGGAGGGGAAGGAACTATACAGGCAGGGTAAAGGTGAAGACAGTGCCCTGTGTCGTGGATGTTGTAAAATGCACTTTCCCGCCAAGAATCTTTTCCCCGAACAATTTCATGGAAAAGGTGCCAATCCCTCTTCCTGCCTGTTCTTTTGAGCTGAAATTGCGTTGAAAAACCCTGTTTGCTATTTCGCGGGGTATCTCCTGCGCATTCCACACGCAAAAAGAAAGAAAGCTCTCTTTACGCTCAATCCAAACCTTAACGGTTCCCCCCTCAGGAGTGGCTTCCAGGGCATTAATAACCATATTACAGAGTACTCGTGAGAGCAAAGAAGCGTCTGTGGTGAGGGTTGTTTCTGTGCAATTTTCTAATATTTCAATCGATTTATCCCGCGCAACCGGATGATTGGTGAAGAAAGCCCGAAGATCTTTCACGATCTGTCCGGTCGTGATCTCATTCCTGCTGGGTTGGAACGTGTAGGAATCGTTTTGCGAAAGACAGTGCTGAATAGCGATTTCCTTATGCAAACGGAAGGCCGCGTCATGCACGGTGGCGGCAAGGTCTGAGGGATGTTTTTTTATAAGGAGTTGGCTGGCTCCAAGCAGCATGGTCAACATGTTGTTAATGTCGTGAAAAAAGGTTCTTTCAAGCGCGGCCCGCTGTTGCTGCTGGGTGATGTCCTGAAGAAACAGGAGCAGGAACCGTTTATTGTCGATGGTCAGGGGCTGCGAGCGAACCAGCAGAGCCATATCCACCGGTTTGCCTTTTCTTTGCGCAGTCAGGGCGCAGATTCTTTCCATCGGTATATTGTGCTCCAGGCTTGAGACGATAGCGATGGCAGCCCCGCAGGAAGAACAAAATTTGGTGGTCCCGCAGCCCGACGGTTCCTCGTGGGCATGCACACACTGCAGGGCTTCGCCCTGGCGCAGGCCCAGGGTTTCAGCCGGGTCGGTGATACCCAGCATCTGCAGGAACGAATCGTTGACAGCCACAATCTGACGGTTTGCATCCAGGATTGCAAGTAGGCCGCTCACGCAATGGAGCAGACCTGTGGTGACGGGGTTCTTGCTGACCATTTCAATCTCAGCGGCTAAATCGTTGGCAGCGGTACGTTCTGCCGGAGCGAAATAGGTGTGCAGCATGCACAAACCTCCATGGTAGGTGGTGACTGAGCTGTTTCCAGTTTAGATGTGTTTTTGTAGACACCAACCGGTGTCACTAAAGCAACAAAGTGGTAATTCTAGAGCTTTCCGCGTCGCATCTATTTCTGTATTCCTACCATGCACCCTGGTGTTTGACAATCCAGAACTCCTTATTATTCCATGATAAAAATATTAATTCATCTGCTGTCAACGTTGCCAGGAACGGTGGAGATACCACCCTGTTCCTTCTCGTTCCTCGCCAGTAAAGCCTGAAGCCCTTGATAGCTAAAGAAGTCCTTATCCTTAACACCGGCTCCTTGTTAACGGTAGTGTTGTCGGACAGCATCCTAACCTGAAGGAATAAATAATGTATTTATTTTTTCCGGCTGCTCAACACCGTATCTTGGTTACGTTTGGGGCAAGGAAAG
>JBFJXW010000248.1:0-5217 GCA_041622895.1 Desulfobulbus sp.
CAAAAGGCTTTCTGAAGACATTCCGCCCCTCGGTAAGATGATGCAATCCATCACGCTGCCGCCGATGCTCACCTTTGACGCAAATGTGACCCCTGGCGGTCGCAGGATCTCTGCCTTCTTTCTGGTACTCGCTGGTTTTATCGTTGGCTTGGCTGCTGCCATCATGGGCGTGGGTGGCGGTTTCCTCACCTTCCCGATCTTTGTGTATGGTCTGGGGGTTTCTTCCATGACCACGGTCGGCACCGATATTTTCCAGATCGTCTTTACCGCCGGGTATGCGTCGATCAGCCAGTATGCGATCTACGGGTTTATTTTTTACACGTTGGCCATGGGCATGCTGCTCGGTTCCCTGGTCGGCATCCAGATCGGTTCCATCGTCACCAAGGTGGTTCCCGGAATCACCATTCGCGCCTTCTATGCGGTCACGGTCAGTGCCGGCTTTTTTAATCGAGCCTGCGCCCTTCCTGCCAAACTGATGAAAATGGGATACATCCATGTATCGTCGACAACGCTGAAGCTACTCGATACCATCGGCACCCTTGGTTTCTTTATTATCATTATCATCTTCGCCGTCTGGGTATTCTGGAGCTTTTTCTCCAACCTGAACGTCCTGAGAACAGAGGAGGCATAATAATCATGGCAACTTCAGCACAATACAAAACACGCGGTATACTTCTGCTGATACCGTTCTTTGCTATTCTGGTGGCTATATTCATGCCGCTCTATCCCGGTGTTCATGGAAAAAAAGTCAATGGGCTCGTGTACCTGGACGACTTCTTCAATGAATTGTCCAAAGGCTCGGCCTACTACATCGATCTGCAGATGAAAAAGGTTGAGAAGTACAATGGTCAGTCCTTCAGCACCACCATGACGATGAAGACCGCTGACGAGGCGGCAACCACGGCAAAAGTGTTTAACACCAACAATATTCCGGCGGAAGTGAACGATGTCAGTGTCACGGTCAGCGGTGATTTCGGGGCGATGCTTACCATCATGCTTCAGGATGCGGACCTGATGTATAAAAACGATGGCGCTGCCATTACAGCCAAATACGGCATTGACCCACGCAAGGCGCTGAACAGCTGGTATAAATCGCTGGGAGCCATGGAGAAGGATCTTAACAAGGCCGAGAAGTTTGAGCAGGCAGCGGTTGTAAAAAGCGCCATGACCAAAGCCATCGAGCCGGCGTATAACTACTACATGGTTGAGGCAAAACCTGTGAAGAAAGAAATGGTCTTGCTGATTTTTGCGCTTGCTTTTTATGTGATCTACACCGTCTGGTATGGGTTTGGCATTTTGTTTCTCTTCGAAGGGCTGGGGATCAGGCTGGATCATTGATCGCCTGATTGCTCGTTGACCTGGTGCTGCAGTGGGGGAATTCCCTGCTGCAGCATGTTTTGAGGATCAGGCGAAGATAATGCAATACCGATTATTGTTGGAGCAAGTGTATCGCAGCCCCTTTCGTATGATCATAGACCAAAAAGGTGTTTTGCTGTATTTTACAGTATCCCCACTTTGCACCAAGAAAGAATTTCCGATGATGTCGGTTCTTTTCCAGCGTACTGAGCAATCACGCCTGTGGGGAAATGTCCCGAGCGGCAAGCCAGGCGTGAGCGCCAACATGGCAAATCAGTATGGATATTCATCTGCATAAGCGAGCACGCACAACCCCTGCAATCAGAGAAGAAATCCGTCAGTCCTCTCTTTCCGAGCGCGCACTGGCAAAGCAATACAATATCAGCAGGGCGACGGTGCGAAAATGGAAGCAAAGGGATTCGGTGGAAGACCAATCCAACCGGCCCCACGCAATCCATGCCACCCTCACCGCCGTGGAAGAACGTATTGTTGTCGAATTACGCACCGTACTGCTGCTGTCTCTCGATGATCTGCTGACCATCGTCCGCGTATGTATCCAGCCAACTCTGTCGCGTTCGGCCCTGGATCGATGCCTCCGGAGGCATGGGATTTCCAACCTGCACCATCTGATACCGATCGAAGAAAAGGAAACAGGTGTTCGGAAGTCGCTTAAGACCAAGGCGCCGGGTTTTGTCCAGGTGGCGTGCAAACAACTGCCCCGGATGCCTGATGAGTCCAGCGGCAAATACCTGTTTGTCGCCATGGATCGCGCAACCCGCTGGGCCTGTATTGAAATCAGAACGGCTCGAACCGGCCAAGACTTTTTGAAAAAACTGGTACAAAAAGCTCCGTTTGTCATTACCACGATCCTTACCAGCAAGAGCACGGCGTTTACCGACGGTCTCTGCGCCAAAGGGCTGGAGGAGCCGACCGGTACGCATCCGGTTGATCAGCTCTGTGCACGGTATAACATCGAGCATCGCCTGATTAAATCCACCCCGCCGCACAGTAACGATCTGGAAAAAGCCCACGACGACTCGGATGCGGCAATTTCAGACCGGATGCGTTTCCAGTGCGGGGCTCAGCTCAAGGAGACACTTCTCAGGTATACCCGCATGTACAATCATCATATTCCGCAGAAAGCACTCGGTTGCATTACTCCGATACAGGCCCTGAAAAAGTGGCAAAAAACGCATCCCGTGCTGTTCAATAAATCGGTATACAGTCAGGTGCGACCGGAAAACGTTCTGCACGCTGCGCTGTCGGGCGATCTCTGCCTGGATGCCGCCGTGCCGCAGTATCAGGGCAGAGGCGGGATAAAAGCGGGGCAGGAAAATACTGCTTCGGTATGGAGGCGGCTGGCAACGGAACAGGAAGAGTTGCGGAGGCTTCGGGAAGAAAATCGACGATTGCGCATGGAGCAGAAAATTGTCCAAAAGACAACGCGCTGCCCGGGCGACGAGTCCAAGTGAGACCGGGCTGCATGCAGCGGTAACAGAAAGGGTTTCTATTATTTTTTGAGAATAATAACGACGATCAACTTGACAAGAAAGGTCAGGACGATAATCCGTTTACTAGAGACGAATCGTACTCAAGCTTTTCTTGGCAAATGCCGCGAAAGCGGCAAGGGGGATCGTATGAAACGACAGTGTACCGTATGTTTTTTTCTCTTGATTTGTGGTGCGCTCTTCTTGCTTGCCGGCTGTGCCGCAACCGGCCCTGTAGGGAAATGGCAGGTGGACCGGTCTGTTAAACATTCCTTTGAAGCAGGTACGGTGCTTCCGGATCATACCTATTATTACCTCGGCTCCTTTGCTGTTCCGGATTCCGTCATTGCCATCGATAACCGCTTTGTTCTCCGTACAAGAGTATGGGCCCAGGTCGATATTTCCCAAAAGATGTTAAACGGATGGTTGAGCTGGATCAACACCAGAAATTTCGGGAGCTGTGAGTATTATGGTGGGGTCATTCTCACCCCCGAGGGGGCGTACGCGGGAATATGGTATTCACAAAACATCATCAATACCATACGAATGCCCGAGCCCGGAGTGCTCGTGGTCTTCCAGCCCATTTCAACTTCCGGTAGAACGTGTGGGGATTCTGAAGAGGGAAGAGCGAGCGGGATAGGATTGAGGATGCGACGCTAATTATGCTGGAAAGCACAACCAGGGCGTATGCTGGACAGGGAGGTCGTTGAAAACAACCAGACGAGAGTTGTTGAACTGATGATATATCGACGTGTTAGCCCCTGGGCATACTGTCGTGTCGGAAAGAAATGAAGGTGTGGTTAGCGTTACAGTCTTTCGATATTTTTAGTGAATTGCAGTGCAACGTCCCTTCCTTCAACCGTCTGTCAGCGGGCCATCCCTCTGCTGCAGGCTACCCCCGCTGCCATAGAATGTGCGTGACCTCCAGTGGAACGACAGCACCCTCGAAGCGGGGAATCACCCGTGCTGTGTAGTCGGATGAGGGGCGGATTGCGGGCACTGCTGCCCTGTATACGTAACCACCCGACGCGCCTACCAGCTGGCGCTCTTGTTGCATCTCCTGTCGCACTGGACGTTCGTCTTCTATCCCTTCGGCATAGAGTTCTACCTGCACCGCATTCGGGTCGGTGTCATCAAGATAGACCTGAATCTCGAAGTAGTGCTGCTCGCCGACGGTTTCCACCTTCACATCGCCAAAACGCAGTTTCGCCCATTTCTGCTCCAGGCTGTGTTGCCAATCGATCAGTTGCCTGCCTATTGCTCCGTTTTCGGCACTGCGACGACGGTACGCCTGAGCCGCTGGAAGGTAGTGCTGTTCGGTGTAATCGCGTACCGCACGGTTGGCGGAGAAGCGGGGGGTCAACCTTGCCATGCTTTCCCGCATCCTTGCCACCCAGGCCGAAGGAATACCGCTTGGGTCACGGGTGTAAAACTCCGGGATAACCTGCTGCTCGAGCAGGTCGTAGAGCGCCTCGGCTTCCACAGCGTCCCATGCAGGATCATCGTCATGCTCCTGACCATCCCCCAACGCCCAGCCCAGATCCGGTGCATAGGCTTCGGCCCACCAGCCGTCCAGTTCCGAAAGATTGATACCGCCATTGACCAGCACTTTCATGCCGCTTGTCCCGCACGCCTCCCATGGCCTCCGCGGCGTATTGATCCAGACATCCACGCCCTGCACCAGATGCTCTGTCAGCAGCATGTCGTAGTCGTTGAGGAAGACGATGTGGGGCCGCGTCTTTGCCTGGCGGATGAATTGTATCCATTGATGGATCAAGGCCTGCCCCACCTGGTCCTCCGGATGAGCTTTGCCGGCAAGGATGAGCTGCACCGGGTGTTGCGGATTGGTCAGCAGCCGAAGCAGCCGCTCCGGATCGTGCAGCAGCAGGTTCGGTCGTTTGTAGGCGGCGAAGCGGCGGGCAAAACCCATCGTCAAGATGTTGGGATCAAGCAGGTGTTTTGCCTTGGCAACCTCCTCGCATGATGCCCCGGAGGTCGCCAGCTGCCGGAATAAACGTTTCCGAGTGAAGGCAACAAGAGACTTGCTGGCCGCAAGGCGGAATTGCCACAAATCCGCATCGGAAATTTGACGAAAGTCCTGCTCCAGGGTTTCCATTGTCCCCAGCCAGCGATCTTTGCCGCAGGCTTTGGACCAGAGACTATCGGCCGAATCCGAATCCCAGGTCGGTATGTGTACGCCGTTGGTCACATGGCCGATCGGCACTTCCGCAGCCGGCCAACGGGGAAAAAGGGGCTCGAAAAGCTGCCGGCTGACGCGTCCGTGGAGGCGACTCACCCCATTGACCGCACCACTGCCGCGGATCGCCAGGTACGCCATGTTGAAACTCTCCGTGGCGTCATTCGGATTCCGGCG
>JBFJXW010000249.1:0-5189 GCA_041622895.1 Desulfobulbus sp.
ACTTCTCGCATATGATAAGTGGAGATTAATATTCAGTAAGGCGTTGATTATACGAACAAACTTCCCGTATTTAAATAGATTATCAGAAGTTGAAGATCAGGGCGCACCGTTATGATTTCTGTTCGGCACGATCCGGCTTTACCATGGTTATTCAAAGAGTGGATCGTTCAGCGTTGTTGGTCTAAAGATAATTTTTTCAGGAAGAATCAAGTGACAGAGTACCATGTATTGAATCAGTCGATTGGTTTTTCAGGGAACTGACTGATTGGAAATGAGTTATGAGAAAATTGAATGTATTATTCGTTGACGATGAGCCCTTCACGCTTCACTCTATGGAGAGTCTGCTTCTCAAGCAACCTTATGGCAAGTTTTTTGCTAGGAGTGGTCGGGAGGCGCTTGAAATATTGGCTAAACAACCAATCCATATTATAATTGCCGACATGAAAATGCCGGGTATCGACGGACTCAAGCTTCTGACTATGGTTAAGGATATGTATCCCGACATTATCCGCATGGTAATAAGCGGCTACACTCAGTACTCTCAACTGATCCCATGCATAAATCATGGGGAGGTTTTCCGTTTTATCACCAAACCCCTTCATCCGGAAGAACTGAAAGGATCCATTAACGAAGCAATTGTACTATTCAGTATGCGCGCGGAAAAAGAGGAACTTCTTCAGTCTTTGAAGGAAAAAAATATGATGCTGTCTCGAGCTCTTGCGAAAATGGGGCTATTTGAAGATTAAACGTATGGTATCGGTTCTTTCTTCTGGTGAATCTCACATTAAGTCCTGTACAAATAATATATTGAGCGTGTCTGTAGGGTAAGTTCGATCCATCCTCTCCAGGTAAACAAGTCCAGTTATTAGTCCGGTCGTTAATTTCCAGGGATTCTATTGTTTTGGGCTATGATTGAACAATAGTAATTCAGATGGTCGCGCAGATCGTAGTCAAAAAAGCCAAGTGCCATGTCCGGCGATTAACGTATTTTTTATTATAGCAATTGGAATATCCGTTGCCTTGAATTGTCTGTTGAAATGTATTACCTGTGATGCAACTCACCGTCCACCTCACAACCGGTGGCATTAATATGTAGACCAACTTTTCAGTCAGATCTAGAACAAATTCGTCAGTCAAATTCCAGAAAAGAAAAGTCACCGGTAAATTCTGATAATCGAAAGCGTAAGCTAATCATTTGTGTTATCCCTGTACGATCCGAAAAGTCGATCGTGTAAATAATACCTGTATTGTATTAAATTATTTTGAATTGTAACATATGGAAACTCCAACTATTTTGATCGTTGACGATGAGCCGATTAACCTGTCCGTGCTGAGTGAGCAATTGAAGCCATCATATCAGGTTCGAGCCTGCAAATCAGGAGCACAGGCGATTCAAGCAGCAAATGGTGAACCGCGACCCGATTTGATTTTACTCGATGTCATGATGCCTGGCATGAACGGTTACGCCGTTCTCGAACGACTGAAAGAGGACGAGAAAACCAAAGATATCCCCGTCATTTTTATCTCTGCTTTGAACGAAGAGATAGATGAAGAGAACGGGCTCCGGCTCGGCGCGGTAGATTATATATCCAAGCCTGTCAGGCCGGCGATCATGTTGGCAAGGGTTAGGACACACTTGGAGATTAAGCAGTCCCGGGATCAACTTAAAAATCAGAATTTTTGTTTGGAAGCTGAGGTGACACGGCGCATAAATGAAAACCTTCTAATTCAGAATGTCAGCTTGAATGTTATTTTGGAATTAGCTGAAACGCGAGACACTGATACCGGTAATCATATTTCGCGGACCCAAGCCTATGTTGAAGCTCTTGCCCGCAAACTGCAAATCCATCCTAGCCTTGCTCCGGAGTTAAATGAGTTAAACCTGGCTCGGATAGTCAAAGCTGCCCCCCTGCACGATATCGGCAAAATTGGTATTCCGGATGCTATCCTTTTAAAGCCCGGCCAACTCACCGTCGAAGAGTTTGAAATCATGAAAACGCACTGCCATATAGGTGCTGATGCTCTCCGCAGGGCTATGGATAAGGCATTATTTACCGATATAGGGCAGCCGGACGAGGCGAAGCCGGAATCTTTAGCGGTCCTGCGGGTAGCTCGTGTCATTGCCACCAGCCATCATGAAAAATGGGACGGAACGGGTTATCCGGAAGGACTTGCAGGAAACGCCATACCCTTACCGGCTCGTTTGATGGCACTCGCCGACGTCTACGATGCATTGACTTCGCCGCGTATCTATAAAAAGAGATGGGCCCCGGAAAAAGCTGCTGAATATATACAACTGCAAAAAGGAAAACATTTTGATCCTGAGGTGGTAGAAGCGTTTGAATCCTCCCAAGATGCTTTTGAAAATATTTTACGGCTTCTCGCCGATTCCAACCGTCAATAAAAATTATGATTAGTTCCTCCATAGCCTCTAGCCGGGGCGAATCTCAATATCGTTTGCTGTTTGAACAAAACCCGGCTCCTATGTGTATTTACGAGGTGGAAAGTCTTGCCTTGGTCGCGGTAAACGGGGCCTTTGTACGGCTTTACGGCTACAGTGAAACGGAAGCCCTGACTCTACATTTTTCCGATCTTTTCATCGAAGCTACTGGAAAAGATCTCGCCGCCCTGGCAAATCACCTGCCCGCGTCTCCCCGCTTGCCAGGTTGGTCTCACCGGCGCAAAAATGGATCACTCTTGCATGTCGTGGTGGAGGGGCCACAGGATATCACCTATGCGGACAACGCGTGCAAGCTCGTCGTCATCACAGACATAAGCGAAATCAAGAAGAAGGAGTCTGAACTCCGGTCAACGAAAGAGACGCTCCATCGGATTAACCGCTTGGCTCAAGTCGGCAGCTGGTGTTTCGACGTGAACACTGGAGAGGCCTCCTGGTGTGAGAAAACCTTTAAGATTCACGACCTGGAACCCAACGATGTTGTTTCGGTTCAGCAGGGCCTCAGCTTTTTCCATGGTCCAGCTCGGGTAACCCTGGAGCAGGCGTTGGAAAAGGCCGTTGAACAGGAGAAACCCTTTAATCTTGAACTGGAAATGACTTCGGCTCAAGGGGTTCATAAGTGGGTCAGGGTCATGGGGGGGCCAGTTGTAGAACAGGGTCGCGTCGTCAAGATGGAAGGTGTTATTCAGGATATAACAGACCTGAGGATGTCTCAACAAAAGGCAGACCAACGCGAATCTATTTTAAGATCCTTGTTTAGCCTCACACCTGATCTGTTTTTCCTGATGGCCGCCGACAGTACTATTTTAGACTATTACGCGCAAAGCAAGGAAGAACTCTATGCTCCACCGGAAGCGTTTCTCGGTAAGCGGATGACCGATATCCTTCCAGCAGAAGTGGCCGCGTCTTTTCGGGAAAAGGTCAAACAGGTTATGGCTACACCGGGAGAATTAACCTGTTTTGATTATGCTTTGACTCTCCCCAGTGGAAAGGATCAATATTATGAGGCACGGCTTGTCGGTTTACCTGAAAAGCAAGTTGCCTCCCTTGTGCGCAATATCACCAAATTCAAGCTAATTGAAGAACATTTACATATCATTGCCGACAATACATTCAACTGGGAGGCATGGACTACCCCTGACGGGCTCACCGTCTGGAATTCTCCTTCATGTAAAACGATCTGCGGCTACCCTGCAGAAGATTTTACGGGGCAAGAAAAAATCGATTTCCATACCTTGGTCCATCCAGATGACCAAGGTATATGGACAGAGCACGTTACGTCGATAAAAGAGCATCCGCAGCAACCAGCGCACGAAGATCTCGTCTTCAGGATCATTAAACAAACGGGCGAAACAATCTGGGTGAATCATACCTGCAGGCCCATTTACAACAAAGACGGAGTGTTTCAAGGACGCCGGATGTCTATCCAGGATATCAGCGATAAACAACAGGTTATACAGCAACTGAAGGCGAGCGAAGCGCGCTTTCGCCATCTTGTTGAAAAAACACCTTTCCCCATACTCATTTCCAGTGTGCAGGAAAAGGTGGTTCGATATTGCAATCAACGAGCGGGAAAGCAGTTTCTGGTTTCATGTGATCAAATTATAGGCCAGGAAGCGAAAAAATATTACAGATTTCCTGCCGAACGAGATCGCATCTTCGCACGTGTGCTTACGGAAGGAGAAGTGTTCGACCAGGAAGTATGCATGTGCGATGAGGAAGGGAACATTTTTTGGGCGCTTGTATCGGCAACACTGGTGGACTACGACAACGAGCCGTCGATCATGCTTGCCTACAACGACATAACAGCGAGCAAAGAGACCGAATGGCAACTTAGATATGAACGCAGGCAACTGCACGAACGGATCAAAGAGCAAAAATGCCTCCAACAAATAGCGGCGGCCACGGCAGAGGTAATAGCCCGGAAAGACGTGGTGATGCAGCAAGCTGTTAACCTGATTCCCTATGGCTATCAATTCTCGGAAATAGCATCTGCGTGTATAGATTGGGGAGGTAAGCAGTACTGTACGCAAGGCTTTGTCGAGACACAATGGCGTCATGTAACGGAACGGTATACAGGGCAGGGCGAATCTCTTCGGCTAACAGTTGCTTATCGCGAGGCCCCTCCAGTAACAGATGAATACACTTTTGTCGAAGAAGAGAAGACCTTAACCGAGAGCATCGTGCAATGTCTGGTGTCATTTGTGGATCGCAAACAGGCAGCGGAGACGATTAAGGAGCACGAAATTCTCATAACCACCATGTTTAACCAGTTTCAGGAAGCCATTGCATTGGTAGATCCAGTGAAAACGGAGTTTGTCAATTTTAATAAAATAGCATGCCAGGGACTTGGATACACACGTAAGGAACTCTTTGATCTATCCTTGGAAGGGATACAGTCGGATCCCTTTATGGAACAATTTGCTGTGAAATTTTCGGAATCCATTAAGGGACAATCGATCGTATTTGAGACTTGCCACGTTTGCAAGGATGGCGATTTGCGCGATATAGCGATGACCTTCAGGCCGATAGTCCACAGTGGTCAATTGCTTATTTGTGCAGTATGGCGCGATATCACAGAACAGAAACAAAGAGAGCGGTTGCAGCAAAGGCAAACTGAGCGAATTCGATTGCAGAACCAGCTTATCAGTACGCTCTGCACCGCTGAATCGGGCATCAATGGTGAGATTGATCTATTTTCTCACGAATTGACGGAGCTACTGGGGGATAC
>JBFJXW010000250.1:0-5133 GCA_041622895.1 Desulfobulbus sp.
CCTCGTAGCAAGCAGTTTATGTAAACACTGCATTAAGCAATGATGCATACCGCACTGCCATAGCATGGTATTTTTGTTGTAATTTTTCAGTTTGATGAAGTGTGTCAACAACTTGGAATGGCTCTACAACCTGTAACATTTCGATGTTTTTTTTTTGCCCTGAGGCAAAATTTTAGGTGGAGAAACAAAAAAGCGTTCCCGTACAACGTATGGGGACAAAGACAATCACATCACAAGGAGAGAAAAATGGCAGACGAAAAACCCATGGGAAATCCGGCAGTTGTAGGCTTGGCAGGTTTTGGTCTCACGACCATGATGCTGCAGTTTCACAACCTGGGTTGGATGGGCACTGGAACGATTTTCTGTACAGCTATGTTTGTCGGTGGACTCATGCAGTTTCTGGCCGGATTTCAGGAGTTCAAGTGCGGCAACAATTTTGGCTACAGCGCCTTCTGCACTTACGGTGGTTTCTGGATGGCCCTCGGCCTGATCTGGGCTCTTGCCGACCTGGTGCCGCCGGAATGGAAACACCTGAGTATCACTGGTAATGATATCGGTTTCTTCCTGGTGGCCTTCACCCTGTATACCGCTATTATGTGGATAGGATCCATGCGCGTTCACATGGCCATGTTTCTGACGTTCACCACCCTTGTCCTCGGATTCATCGGTCTGGATCTGGTATTTCTCGCCGGTATGAAGGATCAACTCTTGAAGATCACCGCCATCGATCTGATCGTTTGTGCATCACTGGCGTGGTACATGATGGCTGCTGCCATTTTTGCTCAACTTTTCGGCAGACCTATTCTTCCGGTCGGCAAACCATTGGTCAACTAAATCTCATGGAATGAGATGTAGTTCCTGACACTGCGAATCCCCACCTGCGGCCTTCGCGCAAAAAAAGGGCGTCCCGCTTTCGGGAAGCCCTTTTTTTCTTCTTTGCATTGCATTTCAAGGCGCAATGTTGATCAGGTCGATCTTTTCCGCCACCCTTCACCCGTTGATAGCCACAAGAACCACAGTGATGTTATCGCGACCGCCGGCATCATTAGCTGCTTGCACGAGGTGTTGCACCGTACGGCCGACATCCCCATACCCGGTCTGTATAATTTCAGCAATTTGTCCATCCGATACCATCCCCGTCAATCCATCGGTACAGAGCATCAGCAGATCGCCCGGTATTACAGGCCGTTGCTGCACCGTAGGTTTGACAGCCGACTCGGCACCAATGGCCCGAGTGATCACATGGCGTTGCGGTGACTGCTCGACCTGAATGGCTGTCAAAACACCTTTTCGGTACATTTCATTAACCAGAGAATGATCGCTGGTTGCCCTGTCAAGCACCCCAGCACGCCAGTGATAAATCCTGCTGTCACCCACATGGGCCAAACCGATGGTTGCATCCTGGAGTTGCACCATGGCCAGCGTTGTTGCCATGTTTCTGCCCACAGCCACTTTTTTTTGATAGGTTCGGGTGTTGACTATGGCGATGATCTCTTCAAGCGATGTGTTATTCCCGCCTTGGTACAAAAATGGCGGCAGGCCATTGCCTGCCTGCTGCACAGCGTAGAGATCTTCCAGGTTTTGCAGAGCTGTCCGGCTGGCCAGATCGCCGGCGTCCAATCCGCCTAAACCATCGGCAACGGCAAACACTCCGGCACCGGGCAACAGCAGCATGCCATCTTCATTGCACCGGCGCACCCGACCGGGATCGGAGCCCCCCGCATAGTCGATGCGGGAACCGAAAAGCCGGCATGATCCCTCAACCAGCGCCATCACGCAGCAGCTCCTTTTGAGGAGATCCAGAGCATCGCCACCGTTCGTCCTTTCACAGCACCGTAAAGGAGCGCGACGAGCTGCGGCGCACCCTCTGGACGTTGAGTTCCTGCACCACGGTATATCTGCCGGATGTTGCCGACTCGGGAACGACAAAGGTCAGGGTATTTTCCCATGTACCGTTTTCCCTGTTGGTCGAATCCGTTTTGAGTACCGACAGTTCCTTGCCCCCATGCATGAGCCTGCTCTTCTCCTTGAGTTGCAGCCCTGAAGCGGGAGCCCCCATGAGGACATACCGCAGGGTCAGTTTGACGCGTTCCCCTTTTTTGACCCGGGTTGGTGAAATTTCGTTTTTGCGGATGGAGAGGACCAATCCTTTTTTGGAATTGTAGGCTATCTGTTGACCGGTTCGTTTTTCACTGTAAATTTTCCGGGTTGTCTGACGAATCGACCGGCCGAAATTTTTAAAAAATCGGTCCACCTTCTTCAAAGAACCTTTTTGACTCACCAGGTAACCGGCTCCAGCACCTGCGGCAAAAAACGCGGGTGCACAGCCCGTCGACAGCAGGCCAATAATCAGCAAGATTGTAATACAAAGTCGTTTAGGCATCGTTTCCAGAATTCGTTGTCAGGGGATTTTTATCGATTTTTCTTCTACGACACGCCACTCCTGCGCAGTGGGGGTATCCGTTGTATTGCTTTCGGCGGCTGATTGGAATTCTCCGGTTTTCTGTCGAACCTTTTCAACGGTTTGCAGGGCAGAAAAGCTCGCTTCTTTTCTCTGCTCC
Organism: Desulfobulbus sp.; assembly: GCA_041622895.1. GTDB lineage: Bacteria > Desulfobacterota > Desulfobulbia > Desulfobulbales > Desulfobulbaceae > Desulfobulbus. The sequence goes on from JBFJXW010000250.1 coordinate 2,562, forward strand.
GCGATTTCTACCCCGGTCGTGACCGGAGCGTTTCCAGGGACTTTAGTCTGCGACTCCGGGCTGGGTACCGGCTCCACGGTCAAGCGGCCCCGCAGCTGGTACATAAGAAGCAGCAAGACGACCAACCCCACTGCGAAAAAAAGCCATTTCCGTTGCCAAACCCGCGGGGGCGTACCGCGGTCGAAACTCATATCAAGAACGGTGGCATCGCAAGGAACATCAGCACGTTCCATGGCAAGCAGAGTGGCTTCCGGCAAGGCGGCTTCCTGCAAGAGGGGTAACGGCACCAGTGGCTGCTGCTCTTTGACTGCTGCCAGGGCCGCCAGAAATGATGCCGCATCCGGATAGCGATCCGCAGGTTGTTTCGCCAGTGCTGTACCCAGGATCGCGAGCAATCCGTGCGGCAGCCCAGCCGGCAGCTTATCGAAATTTGGCTGCTGCATAAGGTGGGCGGTAAAAATATCGGTCAACGATCCTTTGAATGGCGGTCCACCGGTCAGCAGTTCAAAAAGAATGATTCCGACCGCATACAGGTCGGTGGCCGGGCAGATCGCGCCGAAGCGTTGCGGATCGATCCGTTCCGGCGCCATGTACACCGGAGTGCCGGGGCCCTGTACCCCCAGAGTGGTCAACTGGGTCCGGCCGTCTTCATCGACTTCCGCCCTGGCTATGCCGAAATCGGTCAATTTCATTAGACAGCGTCCATCTGACTGAAATTGAAGCAAAATATTCGATGTTTTTATATCGCGATGGACAATAGAGCGCTCATGGATGCAGGTCAGTGCCTGCAACAGCTGACGGATGATATCGAGCGCAGTATCCAGAGAAAGGCCGGAGGAGCCAACGGCTGCCAAGCGTTGCGTCAGCGTTTCTCCAGCAAAATATTCCATGACCAGGTACAGTCGACCGTTTTCCTCAATTGTGTCATAGAGCGTGACGATATTGGCATGAGTGCCGATGGCGGCGTGCATGCGGCATTCGTGTTTGATCCGAGCCCGCACTTCTTCATGGCCACTCAACTCCGCACGCACGGTTTTCACAGCTACTTGCCGCGCCAGCAGCAGATCCTCGGCCAGATACACGTTGCCCATCCCTCCTTCCCCTACGCGCCGGAGGAAACGGTACCGCCCGGCAATCAGAGTGCGGTCGTCTGCAACAACAGGATTTTGGATAAGATTTTCGGTGGTATCAACGAGTGTTTTCAATTCGTTTAACAAGTATCCCGACGTTTCAGGATCCAGGCAGCAAGAAAAAGCCAGAGGAAGAATTGCGCCGTTAGCAGGCAGACGCCAGTATAATAGACCGCCCCACCGAAGTCAAAACCAATCCCCTTGCGGATGAGATCAGGAATCCACTGCACGCTCTCGCCGGAAAATGAATTGAACAGGCTCGTGCACACCATTTCCAGGCCCCAACGCGCCGGCAGCATATTGGCGACTCCCCGGACTACACCGTCCATCTTGAGGTAGAAATCAGGCCCCAGGCCGCCGGAGAGCAGCAGCTGCGGCAGCACCACGGCAATAGCCAGCAGCACAGAAAAACGGCCGTTGCTCGGATCGACGCAACTCAGCAATAAACCTATACTCACCGAACTCCAGGCAATGGCCACCATGACCAGCAGCGTCGGAACAAAGGCGGCCTGACGCAATGCGGGATTGCACCAGCAGAGTGCCAAAAAGACCAGGCATTGCAGAGCAGTGACCAGCAGACAGAAAGGCAGTTTCGACGCAAGATAGGAAGGAATACCTAGATAGGACATCCGCTCGCGACGGTAGATGGACTTCTCGCCTGAAATTTCAAGACAGGCGATCAGGGTCCCGGAAAAAATCGCCGTCATGACCACCATCAGCAGCACACTCATCGGTACGGGCAGATTGGCGAATCCTTCGTTGCGCAGGGCATAAAGGAGATCGGCACCGGAACGCGGATCATAGGTACCAGCCGGGGAAAGCAACGATTTCAGCTGGCTCTCCATATAGGGACCGCCTCGGCTCACCGCTTCCTGCAACCGGCCTTTCTGCGCTCGGACTACCTGATCGTCGAGCGGGCCCTCGATATGCTGCGACAGGGTCACCAGGGCAAGCACCACCGGGATAACAAGCAACAGTACCAACCGTTTGGGCGAAAGACAGCGCTGATGCAGATGGCGCCGGGACAGGATCAGCCAGGAGCGCATCCCTGCAAACGCGGGCCTGCCGCTGCTGATCCATGGCAATGGTATGCGGCCCCGGGCCGGTCTGTCGGAGTGTTGCGCCAGGGTCCGGTCCAGGCACTCTCTTTCGGTGACATGAAGGGCATGACCGGTTGAAGAGAGCCGCTCCTCGACATACTCCGCGTAGTAGCGTGAGTGTCGATACTTATGGGCGTAACGGGCAGCGATCGCTTCCTGATCGCCGGAAGAACAGTCATCGCTTCCAGCAGAACACGCCCCCTCTTCCCCGGTCAGCCGATCAAAGATCAGGTTGGGCCGGGCCAGGGGCATCTCCTCCTCGCTGAAAAAGGAAAGCGCCTCACGCGGGCTGCCAAAAAACACCAGTTTGCCTTGGGAAAGCAGGACCACCTTGTCGAGCAG
>JBFJXW010000251.1:0-5073 GCA_041622895.1 Desulfobulbus sp.
TCGTCAATGTCAGCAGAAATATCAAGGGCATCAATGGGGCCAATAGCCAATAATCCGACGTTTTTTCCGGCTAAATGAAACACGATAACCAAGAGATCTTTCCGTTCATCAAGCGGCATTACCGAAGCGACCTCATCGATACGAACAAGGGGTAAACTGCCGCCGCGGTACTGCATAACTTGCCGTCCACCAACATTTTCAATTTCATCGCGCTGTATTTTTTCGACTCGTTCGACCTGGTTAAGCGGTACTGCGAATTGTTCGACAGGTGAACTGAAAAAGGTGAGCAGTGCCTGCTTGTCACGGGTTTTGGTGATGGCTTCTTTGGCGGCCTCGGCAAGTTCGCTGGCTCGTTCACACCCATCGAGGGAGGTAAGTCCTGCCATACGAGCGATGTTGCTGACGTCGAGGATCAGGGCGATGCGACCATCCCCCATGATAGTTGCACCAGCATACCCCTGACACTGCTGCAAGTGGCGCCCTAGTGGCTTTATAACGATTTCTTCAGAATCCTGGAGACGATCGACAATGAGTCCATATTTCATAGCGCCGGTAGAGACAACGACAATATTGAGGGCGCTTGAGGCACTTTGTCGGCGTTCATCTGATTTTCTTGGTTGTTCCCGCTTGTCGATTTCCAAGAATGGCGATGCGGTTACACTTTCCTCTTTGAACAAAGGCGTTGACTTTGATCGTCGATCTGCCACATTACGTCGTCTATCGGGCCTTATTTCATGCTCCATAGCGTCGTAATACGTCGGTTCGATACCGAAAACCTCGGTCATACGAATCAGAGGGAGCAGGTTCCCGCGCAACCGTACAACTTCGGCATCTCCGACTCGTTCAATCCGTTCCTTGACCAAAGAAGCAGGAATACGTAGCAGCTCTACAAGATTTACCTGGGGGATAGCATAGCGCTCCTCACCGGTCATGACAATCTGGCAAGGGATAATCGCCAGAGTCAGAGGCAGTTTGATACTGATGGTCGACCCTTTGCCGATCTCGGATTCAATGTCAATGGAACCACCCAACTGATCGAGATTGGTTTTCACTACATCCATGCCAACACCGCGGCCGGACACATCGGTTACTTTCTTGGCGGTTGAAAATCCGGGCAGCAGGATGAGATTAACCCGCTCTTTATCTGACATAACCTTTGCTTGATCGGAGGTGATCAGACCTTTTTTGACCGCCGTTTCAGCAAGCAGATCCCCGTCCAAACCTTGGCCATCATCGCTAATTTCTATAATCACTTGGCCTGCAGCATGGTAGGCTTTAAGCACGATCAATCCACGTGCTTCTTTTCCTTTTTTTAGCCGTTCTGCCTGCGGCTCTATGCCATGATCGATAGAGTTGCGCACTAGGTGGGTCAGTGGATCATTGATGGCTTCGATAATAGTTTTATCGAGTTCAACATTCTTACCGACAATGGTGAGGTCGATATGTTTCCCCAGTTTTTTTGAGAGATCGCGCACCACACGCGGGAATTTGCTAAAAACATTACCAATGGGCTGCATGCGAGTAAGCATGATAGCCTCCTGGAGCTCGGAAGTCACCAGATCGATCCGTTGACCCACGGCTTCAGCGTTCCGTACATCACCCGAGGTGATAGTCTGTAGAAGCTGATTACGGGAAAGCACCAATTCGCCAGCCAAATTCATTAGCTGGTCGAGCAGGCTGACCGCAACCCGGATAGTGGTATCCGCACTTTGGGGTGTTGCCAATGATTTTCGAGAAGGGCTATCGCCGGATGATTCCGGTGCTCTTGCATCCGTCAGGTCGGCTTCGATTTCGTATTCTTCAGCCAGTTCTTCCTCATCCTCCCTTGTTATCTCTTCAGCATGCTCTTCTTTGGCTTCCGAAGGTGCGGTGACAACTTCGGTTGGTTCTATGAGGTCAATTTTCGTCGAAGTCGCAGCCTGGTTAACTTCGAGATCCACCGGCGGGGCTTCGTTTCCCTCATAAATAGTATTGAGCGCAGAGGTATGGCGGGAAATATCGACATTGTTGCTGTTGGAAATATCTTTGATCAGGTGTTGCAGTTCATCAGCTGCCAACAGCAGCACATTTATCATGTCAGGATTGGGGATGAGCTTTCCGCTGCGAATGAGGCCAAGAACATTTTCTGCGGCATGGGCTAAATCTTGAATAACGGTGAGCCCCATGAAGCCTGCTCCACCTTTAATAGAGTGAGCAGCCCGAAAAACTTTATTGACTCGTTCCACGTCAATATCGGCACCTGATTGTTCTATGGCGAGAAGGTCGTTTTCGATATCGGCCAAATGCTCAAGTGATTCTTCTATAAACCCTTGTAATATTTCGTCATCTTCAATGAACACGGGAAGTTCCTCAGCTAACCTTGATGGGCATTATTTGTTCAACATTCAAGACTCAAAGGCAGCTCAACTTTGCGTTTTTTGTGAGAATGCGCTGAACTTCCTGATATTTTGGCCTTACGGGTATTGTACGTGCCTAAAAGTGATTGTACAGATTTTTTTAGAGAGGAAGTATTGTTGAAAAAATTAGGTTCTCTGTCATTGCCGAAAGAAGTACATGAAAAGTACCGCAGAGCAGAGGGGGAGGGGAAAAACGAACAAAAGGCGATCATGGGGGTGATGGCCATGCAATGCAGGGAAGGTAAATTAATGAGGAAAGGTGCAATGTGCACTTTGCACCTTTTTTATACTGGTCGACTCCTTGTCGATACTGCGTCATTTGCGAAAAGAGGTTTTGAGCCCCTTATCCGCTTTATGCTCAAATTGTTATTGCGCAAGGGGACGTGCAGGTTTTGATCGTGAGTACTCGTTCTATTTTTTTGAGGACGCACACGAGACAGGTCGATTCGGACCAAACCGGTGGGTGTCGAACGGTCAAGTACCAATAGCGTGGACTTTGACCGTGTATGTAATTGTTCTTCCTGCCAATGGATGGTTGTAATCAATGGTGACAGTGTCTTTGCTGGTGGCCAGTACTGTGGCGGGAACCTGTTGTTTTATCCCGTCTTTTTCAATAGCAAGCGAGAGAATCATTCCAGGTTTGGGATCGATTTTTCCGGAAAAACTTGAACGTGCAACCTCATGCAACAAGGTCTTGTGATAGGGCCCATACGCATCTTCAGGCTGAATGTTCACCGTTCTGGATTGTCCCGGTTCCATACCCATCAGCGAAGCCTCAACAGCTTTGAAAATATGGCCGGAACCAATGACCAGAGTTATTGGTTTTGTGTCGGGAACGCTCTCAATAATCTCGCCGGAGGGAAGCGTTGCGGTATAACTGACAGAAACGGTATCGAGAAGTTGAACGTGTGGCATGTCTGTATCCTTTTCAGAAGAGAATGAGAACGATTTGGGCAGGACTATACTCTTCCCCCCTTGATTTGACAAGAGTCCGCACTTTCCGACGGAAGACTTGACAAAGTGGCGTTGAAGGCATAAATGTGACCGTTTATGCCTAGAGAATGCTTGCTGGTTGAACGAAAGCGGGAAAATTCCACGGTGGTCATGAGATTTCAGTAGGGATCCTCCAGATAACCTCATGGGTTTTGATCGGCACTCTCAGGTGTTTTGTGAACACTTTTCTCGCTACAGAATTTTTTACCGGTGACCCAACCGCCATCTTATTTTTATTCAAAAAAACAAAATGATAGAACTTGCTTTTGAAAAAGATACCAACGGCCTCCTTCCTGCTATTGTTCAAGATTATCAGACAGGTGAAGTATTGATGCTTGCCTATATCAATAGGATCGCCTGGGAAAAAACGCTTGAAACCGGTAAGGCGCATTATTGGAGCCGTTCTAGAAACAGTCTGTGGCTGAAAGGGGAAACCTCTGGTCATGTTCAGATAATAAAAGATATATTTATCGACTGTGATGAAGATACGGTGGTGTTCAAGGTCGAACAGCTCGGTGGTGCAGCCTGCCATACCGGCTATCGCAGCTGTTTTTATCGTAAAGTGACAAAAAACGGACTTACCGTTCACGAGCAGGAACGGGTCTTTGATCCAACTGCGGTGTACGGAACAAAAAAGTAATAGCCCAAATCAGTGAAGGTGTATGATATGAATCTGTTGAAACTAGGAATTCCCAAGGGCAGTCTGGAAGACGCCACCATAGCTCTGTTCGAAAAATCGGGATGGCAAATTAAACTGGCTTCACGAAACTACTTTCCCGAGGTCGATGACCCCGAACTTTCCTGCTCTATCTGCCGGCCTCAGGAAATGTCGCGCTATGTGGAATCGGGCATGTTGGATGCCGGGATTACCGGCAAAGACTGGACTCAGGAAAACGAATCCGATGTGGAGGTCGTAACTGATCTCATCTATTCCAAGGTCAGCAGAAAACCGACCCGTTGGGTTATTGCCGTGCCCGGTGACTCGAATATCACCAGAGTCGAGCAGTTGGACGGTAAAAAAATATCCACCGAACTGGTAAATGTTACCCGACGATTTTTTGATCAGCGCGGTCTCAATGTGGATATTGCCTTTTCCTGGGGGGCAACCGAAGCCAAAGCGGTTTCCGGCTTGGCGGACGCTATTGTAGAAGTCACCGAAACTGAGTCCACCATTCGTGCCCATGGTCTGCGGGTAATCCACGAACTGATGCAGTCGAATACCCAGCTCATCGCCAGTAAAGCTGCTCTGGCGGATCCCTGGAAACGCGAAAAAATCGAAAATATCGCCATGTTGCTCCAGGGAGCGCTGCGAGCAGATCGCATTGTCGGTCTGAAAATGAACGTATCTAAAGAATGTTTGGATACAGTGATTTCCATGCTTCCTAGCCTCCATGCTCCGACGGTTGCCCAGCTCTACAAACAAGAGTGGTTTTCGGTGGAAACGGTTATCTCCCAACATCAGGTCCGTGATTTGGTTCCTAAGTTGAAAAAAAATGGGGCTGAAGGTATTATTGAGTATTCGTTGAATAAAGTGATTTAACTGGTGGATGATCCACTTGTACGAGCAGAATGGGCGGGGAGTAGATATGGATTTTAGAAAAGTTGAGTTTCTTCTCTCCGCCTACGCTATACAACAATTGCCGGATCCTGTGCACCCTGACATTGCCTTTGCCGGTCGTTCGAA
>JBFJXW010000252.1:0-5008 GCA_041622895.1 Desulfobulbus sp.
TGGATCGAGCCGTACCCCGTACCCTGCACCGGGTTGGCGATGCGGCAGCCAGGCTGAAGGCCAAAGAATGTGATACATGCAAACAACAGGGCGTGCCTGGGCAAAAAAAAAAGCACCAATCGTCGGGTTAATGCTTTATCGGAAAAAGCGGTTGCAGCCAATTCCGGAAGGCAGGCCACGACGATCCTGCGGTTAATAGGTCCGCGTGTCCATCGTGCGGACTGTTCCAGGCGTTTCAAAAGGGTACAGAGTATGGTTGTATAAAAAAAGGTGTTCCGGATTGTTCGGAGCACCTTTTTTTTGCTGGATGCGTGTATGGGCACGAATGGACTTACTCGGACGTGTCGATGGCCAGAGGGTTGGTAATATCGTATCGTTCAATTTTCCGCCGCAGGGTATCCTTTGATATGCCCAGTTCCCGACAGGTAACCATTTTTTTCCAGTGGTTGCGTTCCAGGCTGAGAGTGATGGCCTGTTTTTCGATTTCTTCCAGGGTTTGCGGGCCGGTTGTGCTGGTTGGGGCAGGAGCGGCCTCTTCGAATCCGGCAGCAAACGGTTCCGGTAGATGTTGTGGTTGGATATAACCGCCTTCGCAGAGAATAAAGGAATATTCGACGATATTCTCCAGTTCGCGGATGTTACCGGGATAGTCGTAGCGCATGAGAATAGCCAGCGCTCCACTGGAGATGCCGACGATGTCCTTTCCCTGTTGCGCACTGTATTTTTTAATAAAATGGTCGATAAGCAGGGGAATATCTTCTTTGCGCTCCCGCAGTGGAGGCAAGGTAATTTTTACCACATTAAGGCGATAAAACAGATCATCCCGGAACGAGCCTTCCCGTACCAGTCCCTGGAGATCGCGGTTGGTGGCGGTAATAATGCGGACATCGGCCTTTATGGGGGTGTTGGAACCCAGCGGTTCATACACTTTTTCTTGGAGGACGCGCAGCAGTTTCACCTGTACGCTGCCAGGAAGATCACCAATTTCATCGAGGAAAAGTGTGCCGCCTTCGGCCGTGGCAAAACGACCGATTTTATCCTTGCGGGCATCGGTGAAGGCACCGGCCTTGTAGCCGAACAGCTCCGATTCCAGCAGTGTTTCCGGCAGGGCCGCACAGTTGACAATCACAAAGGGTTTGTCCTTGCGTTCACTGGAATTATAGAGGGCCCGGGCGATCAGCTCCTTGCCGGTACCGCTTTCCCCGAGAATGAGGACAGTGCTCGGGCTGCGGGCAATGTCCGGAAGAATGGCGAACAGACGCTGCATACCGGCTGATTTGGAGATGATCGCATCGAAGGTGTACTTCTGGCTCAGTTGCTGACGCAAGGTGGTAATGGTGGTCAGGTCGCGGAAGGTTTCGACTCCGCCGATAATATTGCCCTCATGATCGGTCAGCGGAGCCGCACTGATACTGATCGGGATTTTGTCGCCCTTGCTGTTTCGAATCGTGATCGAACGGTTGGCGACAGGCGCGCCTTTGTACAGGCTTTCAGCTATGGCACAGTTCTTTCCGCAGATGGAGGAGTGGAAAATATCGGAACAGGACATGCCCATGGCATCATCGCGGGCCCAGCCGGTGATTTCCTCGGCCGCCCGGTTGAACGAAGTGATGTTCCAGTTTCGATCTACCGTAAAAACCCCGTCAGCGATGGAATCGAGAATGAGGTTTTCACGTATGGAGGAGGTGTTGTCGCGAAAGGTTTCGATGCCGCCGATGATGTTGCCGAAATCGTCAAAAAGCGGGGCTGAACTGATGGTGACCGGAATGGAAACGCCATCCTTGCTTTTTATGAAGATGGAACGGTCAATGTACATGCTGTTGCAGTCAATGGCCTTCTGCAACAGGCAATCATGGCCGCAGACATTGGAATGGAAAATTTCACTGCACGGTTTGCCGATGACCTCCTCCTGTTTCCAGCCGGTAATGCTTTCCGCCGCCCGGTTGAACGAGGTGATAATCCGCTTGCGATCAATGGTGAACACGCCATCAGCCACCGAGGCGAGGATCAGGGCATTGTTGAGCGTATCGGAACAGTCATGGAAGGTCTGCACACCACCGATCACCTTGCCGTTAAGGTCGTAGAGCGGTGATGAGGTAAGGGAAAGGGGAAAGGCATGGCCGTCGCGGTGCGTCATGTAAACGGTGTGGGCAACAACCGGTTTTTCCTGCTCGATGGAGGCCTTGATCAGGCATTTATTTTCGCAGAGTTCCGGTGGAAAAACTTCCTGGCAGTTTTTTCCCAGCACATCTTCGCGTGTCCATCCGGTAATCTGTTGGGCAGCTTTGTTGAACGAGATGATTTCCAGAGAGCGGTTGACGGTCAGGACGCCTTCGGAAACCGAATCCAGCAGCAGTTGATGGTAATAGGACTGATTGTTGGTGTCGAGCGTCACCAGTGCACCGGAGATGGCCCGGTCTTTGCCCCAGAGCGGCAAAATAGTAGCCAGTACATCAATTTGTGAACCGCCGCTAGTGGTATTGGCAATAAGCGATTGGCGGGAGTATGATTTTTCCAGGTTTGTCTGTTCGAACAGTGCGGTCAGGGAAGGGGCGCCTTCCTTGAAAACGAGGATTTCATCCATTGAAATGCCAAACAGGTCGGCGAGGGGGCGTCCGGTCAGCAGCTCTGCATTTTTATTGAGCGCAACGATTCGACAGTCACGATCGAGCTGGAAAACCGCCAAAGTGTCTTGGAATAGGGTAGCGTCGAGGGCTGGTGTTGTGGTCATGGTTCGTGTATCGTCGTTGAGTCAAACAAAAAAATAATTCCGATTGGCCGTAATTTATTCAGGCGGCAACGAGAAAATAGATGCAGTTTGTGTTTCGCAGGCAGTGAGGGCGTGCTCGGTTTTCGCACGATGCACGTACTTCGTTACAGTCTGTTAATATACCATATATTTGAAAACTTGCTCTTCTCTTGGTTTTGAGTTATGTTCGCACGTTGCGATATTTTTTAAATGAGTGACTATTCATTCTAAGATTTTTTTTCTCTTGCCAAAACAACACATTGTAGCACTGGGTGCCGATGTCGTTTTCGTTACTTTTTATTTTGAGGGTATGGAATGAACATTAAAGAGTTAGAAAAGTTAAACAATGAAGGAGTGGAACATCTGCCTTCGCTTGAGCGGCGAACCTTTCTTCGCGCCGGACTCGCCATCACTGGATTGTTCATGAGCGGAACGATACTGTCACTGACGTCCGTTCGCAATGCCGAAAGCGCCATGGGAACTATGCCGAAGCTTGAGAAATATCCTTACAGCCCTCATTACAGCATGGTTATGCGCCAGAATCTCTGTGTTGATTGTCAGCTTTGCATGGATGCCTGCGTGCAGACCAACCATGTACCCTCCTATGGATACAGAACTACGATTCTTGAGCGCTCGAAAGCTATCGGCCCCAATGAAAAAGAAACCATCTTCATGCCAGTGCTGTGTAATCAGTGCAATGAGCCGCCTTGTGTCCGTGTCTGCCCGACCGTGGCTACCTACAAAGACAAGACCACCGGTATCGTCGTGATGGAAAGCAAGAAGTGTATCGGCTGTAAGACCTGCATGGCCGCTTGCCCCTATAATGCGCGTTATTTTAACGAGGAAGTCAGGGCAGTCGATAAGTGCAATTTCTGTTTGGATACCCGTCTCTCCAAAGGAAAGAAGGACACAGCCTGTGTGGAAGCCTGTCCCGCTAAAGTCAGGGTGTTCGGCGATCTCAGCGATCCTAATAGTGAAGTGTACAAACTGGTGCATCAGCCGGAAACAACGGTATGGGTTCTGCGACCTGAAACCGGCGCGTTACCGAATGTTTTTTATATGAATGATTTGAACGTGTACGCCTAATCGGCAAAAGGAGAGACTTCGATGGGATTAAAAACAAAGTTACTGTCAACGTTTTGCATGGTCGCCGCCGCCGGAATTCTGCTCAGTACCACTGGTCAAGCGACTGAACCGGCTGCTCCCGCCGGCAACGCGCCGGAAAAGCAGTATGAATCGTACGGTGACACCCAGGTTATTGCTGTAGATCCAGTGAAATCGATGTTCAGTCACAAGTCGCATGTCATTACCGCTCAACTGAGCTGCGACAGTTGCCATCCTGATGTTTTTCAGCGGAAGCGCGGAGCGGCAAAGGCTGCGGGCGACTACACCATGGCCGCAATGGAAGAAGGTAAATACTGCGGCGCCTGTCACGATGGGAGTACCGCGTTCGGTGTTACCGGCCCGGAAACCTGTAAAACCTGTCACGGCAGTGATATGATACAGCCGGATATGATTGTTTTCAATAAACCGGTAAAAGCCGTCGTCTTCGGGCATAAGGAGCATGTGGAGATGGGGCTTGATTGTGCAAGCTGCCATGATGAGGCTTTCGAGATGCGCAAGGGTGCAGCTGAGGAGCATCCTGAAAAATTCAACATGAGGGCGCTCTATGCCGGCAAATATTGCGGCGTCTGCCACAATGGCAATATCGCTTTTGCCTCTAATACTCGTTGTACTTCCTGCCACATCGGCGTGAAAGGTCTTGAGCGGATGCTCTCCAAAGCCGGTATGGCCGAAGAAAAAGACCAGCACAAATAAGATAGCTCTGCACTGCACTGCGAGGGGGACGGGTTGCGTTTGCTTCCCTTCCCCCTCACCTTCAAACTATCCCGCCATCCATTCATTCTGTCACCGTTGTCAAGTTTCCTTGCCAGCGCCAACGTCTAAGTTCTTCCATTCTCTCTTCTTGTTCTCTGTTTTGCCTCACTGGTTAATACCCATGGGCTCTCTTTGAGATCTCGTTAAGTTTTTTCACATTAATCTGCGCAGGGCAGGGCGGTATTCATCGTCCATTTATTAACGTATGTTCCGATCTGACGGGGATCAAAATGCGCATTTTGGGGTGACCTTCTTCTTAATATCCTGATTTTAAAACAATTAATTATTCTGCCATCGTCTCCATTCGAACCATCCGTGAACAGATCTGTTGAGCGGATCCCTACGCACTTCTTTGTGTATCCTGTGTAGTTGCCTAAAAAA
>JBFJXW010000253.1:0-4970 GCA_041622895.1 Desulfobulbus sp.
ACATGCCGGTCATCGCGTCCCTCGCGCATTGGTGGTGTCGGCGTCGGCACCTGTCCTTTTCCCATTTTTTGCGGGATTCCCTGCGTGTCCTTTACCGCGCTCCGCCACCTGCACGCCGTCAGCCAGTTGCATCTGTCCGTCGGTGACCACCTGTTCGCCTGCCTGCAGTCCCGCCTCGATTACGGTCTCTCCTTGATACAGCATGCCCGGGGTGACCGGTCGATATTCGACGGTGTTGTCTGCCGTAACCACGAAGATATACGGACCGTTCTGGCCGATCTGCACCGCCCGGGAAGGAACGACGATGCATTCCGGTCGGGTGGCCAGTTGCAGGCGCACATCGATCATCTGGCCGGGCCAGAGCGTTGTATCGCTGTTGGCAAAGGTGGCTTTCAGCCTGATGGCCCCGGTGGCGGGATCAACGGTGTTGTCGATAAAGGAAAGCGTCCCGCTCAGGGTATCGTTTTTACCGGATTGAGGCATCACCTCGACCTGCAGGGTGCCGGCTTTCTGATAGCGGACGATATCCCCCAGATGGCGGCCGGGCACGGTGAAGGTGACCAGCACAGGCTGCATCTGATTGATAGTGACCATGGGGGCGTCGGCATTGGCCTTGATCAGGTTGCCCTGATCGTTCTGGAGTTCGCCGGTCCTGCCGGCCAGCGGTGCGGGGATGGAACTGTAGTTGCGTTCCAAGCGCGCGGCATCGACCGCGGCCTGATCAGCCTGCACCATGGCGGTGAGAGTGGCGATCCGGGTGGCTGCCTGATCGGCCTGTTCCGCAGAAACAAAACCTTTTTGCGCGGCAAGGGCGTAGCGGCTCCCTTCCCGGCGGGCATTGGCCAGCTCGGCTGTATCTTTGGTCAGCTCGGCCTCGGCCTTGGCGAGGCTGGCGGCAAAGGGTCGGGGATCGATGGTGAACAACAGGTCGCCTGCCTTGACTTCGTCGCCTTCCTTGAAATGCACCGATTGCAGGATGCCGGTCACCTGGGACCGAATTGCCACGGTGGCAAAGGCTTCAACATGGCCGGTGGCGTCGAGTGCAAGGGGCACGGTCTTTGTTTGACTGCGGGCCAGGGTGACCGGCACGGCTGATTTGGGTTTGCGGCCTTTTTTTTGCGCAGCGCCGTTGTCGGTCGAGCAGGCCGACAGCAGAAACAGCGTACAGCAGAGCAGTACTGCTATCCAACAAGGAAAGAAAGCGGAATAGAATCGCAAGCAAAGGCGGCGAGGGCTGCAGGAAGGCGTCATGGGGTGTTCCTTGCGTGGTGCGTGGTGTTCGATCCGAGGCCGGGGAGAGGAGCGGTGGTGGTCTTGCTTTGGGGCTGCCAGCCGCCGCCCAGTGCTTTGTACAGGGCGACCAGGTCGACAGCCAGCCGCTGATCGCTCTGCGCGAGTTTATCCTGGGATTGGTACAGGGTGTTTTCGCTTTGCAGGACGTTGAGAAAGGTTGTTATGCCGGCCTTATACTGCCCCTTGGCAATTACCACTGCCCGCTGGCTTGAAACAACGGCCTCAGCAAACAATGTTCGGGTTGTCTGTTCCCGGTCAAAGGCAACGAGCGCATTTTCCGTTTCGGCAAGAGCCGCGAGTACGGTTTTTTCATAGGTCGTCCGGGCCTGGTCCCGGCGGGCTTCGCTGATTTCGAGGGTGGCCCTGGTCCGGCCTCCATCGATCAGCGGCCATTGCACCCTCGGGCCAGCAGACCAGAAACGGCTGCCGGTGGCAATGAGGTCATGGATCGCGCTGCTTTGCAGGCCGATGAGGGCGGAGAGCGAGAAGCGGGGAAACAGATCGGCGGTGGCTGCGCCGACGGTGGCGGTGGCTGCGGCCAGTTGACGCTCGGCGGCACGGATGTCTGGACGTCGGCGGAGCAGATCGGAGGGTAGGGTGACCGGCAACTGCGGAGGTGCAGGCGGAATGACCGCGGTCTTTGCCAGGGTGGTCTTCAGGGTGTCTGGCTGTTGCCCGAGGAGCAGCGCCAGCTGATGCATGGCCTGGATCGATGCACTCTCCAGCGCCGGGACCTGGGCTTTGGTCAGAGAGAGTTGCGTCTCGGCCTGCACGATTTCCAACTCACCGCCCAGGCCTATGAGGAATTTGTTGCGCACCAGATCCACGGTCTGTTCCTGGATGCGGATGTTTTCCAGCGCGATGGCGTGGCGTTGCTGGTTTGCCCGCAGTTCCAGATAGATTCGTGCCACTTCTGCCTGCAGGCTGACCAGGACATCCCGTCGGTCTTCCACTGTGGCGGCGAGGGTGGCATCGGCGGCTTCTGCCTGCCGTCGGATACCGCCGAAGATATCAAGTTCCCAGCCGGCATCGAAATCCGTCTGAAAAAGCTCCTTGGTACCGCTGCTGGATGAGCTGGATGAACTGTGTTCGCTGCGGCGACTGTTGGTGTACCCGCCGCCGACAGCAAGGCTAGGCAGCATTCCGGCTTCGGTTAGGCGTCGCTGCGCCCTGGCTTCGCGGATACGGCTTTCGGCCAGGCGCAGATCGGGGTTGGCATTGATGGCCCGTGCAATCAACGAATTCAGAACCGGATCCCTGAACAGGGTCCACCAATGGTGCAGGGTTGCCTCGTCTGCCGAATGAGATGCACCCTCCATCCCGCTGCTCCACTGGGCGGGCAGATCAGGCCGGGGCGGCTGATAATCGGGACCGACCGGCGAACAGGCTGCGAACAAGAGCGCTATCCCCCAAGGCAACACGCGCAAGAGGAGCGCCACCCCGTATGTATTGACAGCAAGCATTGAAATTTCCCGAATGGAGGACGAGTGAGTCGCGGTCGTAATACGAGAAGATTCGACGTGTATCGTGTTGCCGGATGGCGAAAAAGCGTACAGCTCAGCGGGTGCTGTATCTGTATCTTTTTTGTTCCGTGTCGCATCCCTGTATGAGGCAGGATAATAAATAAAACTTCCTGTTTTTACAATGGAATTAATTTTTGTATTGGTGTGACCGCACCGGAAAAAAGGGGGGCTGTATGCGATCCGATTGCAGTTGCGATACAAATGCTTTGCGAGTATCGGGCAGGTATTCTTTACTGTTTATTTTGCATCTGTTCCGACCGGATTTTGTCTACCATAACGGATACCCAGCCGGTCCATTCGGGCCCGCAGGGTGTTGGGTTTGACCCCGAGCAGTTCCGCAGCTCCGCCCGGACCATTGATTTTGCCGCCAGTCACCTGCAGTGCCTTGGCAATATGGGCGGCAACCACGTGGTCCAGCTGTTGGACGCCTTTGCTGGAGCTATCCTTTGTCGGCAAAGGATGGGGGCGGGTATCGGTGGTGTAGGACAGAGGGGCAAAAGTCAGCGGGCCGTCCCGGTGGAGAATCAGTTCCCGTTCCACCATATTCTCCAATTCACGCACATTTCCCGGCCAGTTGTACTGTCGTAACCGCTCCAAGGCCCCCGGTGCAATGGGGGGTATGTTCTTAATGCCCATTTCTTGCGATTTTTTACTGATAAAATGAAGGGTCAAGGCCGGGATATCGTCCTTCCGCTGCCGCAGCGGCGGGATGATGATGGGGAAGACATTGAGCCGAAACCAGAGATCCTCGCGAAACCGGTTTTCCTGGACCATGCTTTCCAGGTTGCGATGCGTGGCGGCAATCACACGGATGTCGACGGGGACGGCTTTGTGCCCGCCAACCCGCTCAATCTCCCTGCTCTGCAGTACGCGCAGCAGCCGGACCTGAGCTTGCGGAGGCAGTTCGCCGATTTCGTCGAGAAAGATAGTACCCTGGTTGGCGCGTTCGAAGCGGCCCCGTTTTTCGGCAATGGCCCCGGTAAAGGCACCTTTTTCGTGGCCGAACAATTCGCTGTCGATCAGGTTTTCCGGGATGGCGCCGCAGTTTACCTTGATGAAGGGGCCATACTTATACGAAGAGGAAAAATGAATGGTATTGGCCAGCACCTCCTTGCCGGTTCCGGTTTCACCCAAAAGCAGGACCGTGTTATTGAGCGGTGCCACCTGTTGCACCATCTGCATGACATTGGCGAGACCGCCCTCACGGCCGATGATTTCTTCGCCGGTCCGTGAAGAAAGCTCCCTGCTGAGAAAACGGTTGTCTTCAATCAGCAGATCTCGGAAGCGCTTGATTTTGTCGTGGGCAATGGCATTGGCCAGGGCAATGGTAAAGGGCTGGGTGATGGACGCCAGCAGCCGGACATGCTGTTTGGTGAAACAACCTTCCTTCGCTGCCCGCAATGCCAACCCTCCTCGAAGCTGATCGTCGATGTGCAGCGGCAATATCAGGTCGGTTCTATCCTTCAGCTTAAACAGGGCGGCCAGCTTGCCGATCAGTTCGTTCTGGTCCGAGGTTATGATCTGAGGCTCATCCAGAGCCATGGCCTGCACCTGCATCCAGAGGTGCTTCGGCAGGGGCACAATCTCTTCCGGGTATTCATCCTGGTTATCCGTGGCCAGGGCGATGCGTCGAATTGCCCCCAGGTCGTCGTCCCGAATGCTCAGGCTCATGCCGATGATGGGAAAATGGAGCTTGAAATAGTCAAACACACTGGCGATGGCCGTTGTAATCTGCAGGCTGCCGCAGATGCGCAGCGTGGTCTCTCTGAAAAAATCATCCCTTTTCACCATGGCGTACCCCTTGTGTTGCCTTGTCCATACGGCCGTTATTTCGATATACGGTAAAAAATACCGCTTTTTCCCATATGTTGGAATAATAATTTCAGTATATGGGAACTCGCGCTGCAGGTTTTCTGTATCTTGTTGAAAAATGGTTCTCTTTGTTTTGGCACGATTTTCGCAAAATTTTTCCTCTGTTTTGTAGGCAGTGTTGCTGGTGACGAACCGGGTAATGTCTTGAAAACAGTGTGTAAAAATATATTAAGCTGCCATATTGAATACCTTCGTTGCCGTCATATGCAGGCGGTAAGGGAGAGAGGAGCACGAGCGAGATGGATACGCAACAGCAGTCAACAGCAGGTGGTGCAGAGGGTA
>JBFJXW010000254.1:0-4942 GCA_041622895.1 Desulfobulbus sp.
AAACGGCCCGAGGCGCTGAAATATACCAGCACGCAGACCAGAGGATTTCGAGAAGATAAGTTTATCATGCGCACCCATAATAAACTGCTGTCCCAGGTGGCCGGCTGTGACGGATTGAAAACCGGCTACTATCAGGCTGCGGGATTTTCCATTGCCGCCACCGCCAAGAAAGGCGGGGTGCGCATTATTACGCTGGTGATGGGCAGCGCCGATCGCAAG
This sequence comes from Desulfobulbus sp., assembly GCA_041622895.1. Taxonomy (GTDB): domain Bacteria; phylum Desulfobacterota; class Desulfobulbia; order Desulfobulbales; family Desulfobulbaceae; genus Desulfobulbus. The sequence goes on from JBFJXW010000254.1 coordinate 220, forward strand.
GTCCGTGATGCCCAGGCCGCGCAATTGCTGGCCAAGGGATTTTCCATGGTGCCGCCGAAACCGGAACTGCCGGCAGCCACTACCGCTGCGGCCTCGCTGCCAGCGCAGCAGGGAAATGTTACCTTTGGTACTACTCCGGTTTCCCCAACTCCAGGTGCCACCACTGCACCCATGGGGGAAAGCAGCACTGCTGTACAGCAGGGTTCGATGGGGACAACCCCGTCGCAAGCCAAAGGCAGCGGCTGGGGTAAATTTTTCATCGGACTGGGGGTGGGCTTTCTGGTGTTCCTGGTATTTTTTATTATTACCGGTTTTGTGATGAAAAAACGCAGCGGAACACCGCGGCCCAAATACAAAAAACGTTTATGACAAATTGGAATTGCAAGGGGGGTGCGATAAACTCTGGTTGGGGCCGAGGAACCTGCAGGGGGTGAAGTAAAGATGCTTTACTCCATGGGGGCGTGTTGCACGTTTGCCGGTTGCAGGGGCATCGGTGCTGTCTATGTGACCGGTTTGCAGTTTCGGGCGAAGGGCCGGTCGCTTGACATTCCTCTCGTACCGTGCGAGCGGCACCATCATGCCATCAATACCGGGTTTCTACGTTTTCTCGAAGTTGACGGCGCTGTTCCTGAAAGCAGCACGAGATGATCTGATCCCTTGTTTTCTGGGTGATATTTTCAAAATGGAAGGCAACCTGGTACCGATTTTTTCGTATCCGGTACGATTTAACTACATTTGCCAGGCAGACAATAGGGGGATTGTTTCCGGGAACAGTGATGATCAGTTGAATGTGGAAGTTGCTCGGTGGTTTTTCCGTGAATAAGGCCAACAGTCCGCTGCCGCTCAGGTCGATGGTGGTGCCCTCCATTTTCCACGTGCGGGCTTTCACCTCTTTAGAGCCGGCAATGTAACTTGCCTCGATGGCGGTGTTGATGGATACGCGAAAATAGTCGCGCAGTGATTGCGGAGAAACCGGCTCCCTGGCAGTGAAATGCAGTCGACGGCTGTCGGCGACGCGGTCGAGCCGTGCTATCAGGTTGACGGTTTTTTCTTCATGCTCGACGGCCAGATTACAGTTGGCTCCTATTCGCAGGTCATCGGCATTCCAGGAATCGGGCGGAAAAACGAGTTCCAGCAGGGGGGATTCTTTTTTGATCAACAGGGCTTTGAAACGAAAGCTTTCTTCCTTGTGTCCCGGGATATCGACAATAGTGGGCGCATTGTCGTTGAGTTTTTCTAGGATTTCATTGATTCTTGCCACGCTATAAACACTCTTTTACATAAAAAATTGGAGTACCGTCACACATCCTGATTCGTGCATGTATTGCAGTTTACGGGATGGAGGCAATACTCGTCGTATGCAATCAACTGCAGTGCAGACGTATTGTCGTCAGGAGGTTATCTGATTTTTAATCTGTACCTTCATTCGCAGATATCTTCTTTGCAAGTCAAAACAGCAGGCCATTATTTTATCCTGGCTCTCTGTATCGATCGAATCAAAATGCAGCGCGATGTGGTACAGGTCGTCCTCGATTTTCCGGCAGCGAACCACATGCCCAATGGCTGCTATCACATCCGTATCCCGGGTAGGCAGAGTGAGTTCAATCCAGACTTTTTTTCCTTTATCAATGGGTTCATTGAAGGCGCATAACAGGCCGCTGCCGCTGAGATCAATAGTATCCCCGAGCAGTTTCCAGTTTTCTCCTTCTTTTGCCAGCGTTTCGGGAATGCCCGACGAGGCCGATACTCTGGTGGTTGCATCGACGCGAAAATAATTACGCGACTGGTTATGGTTCACCGTTTCCAGGGCCGTTAATTCCAGTGTGTGGGGATCGATGATCGTGCTGATATCGGCAGACACCGTCACGGTTCGATCGGTGAAATCAATTGTCACCAAACAGGTTCTGCTGGTATCCACCTGATCGATCGATAACGTTCCGTGAGGAAAAAATAACCTGAAAGCAGGGGGTTCGGCATGAACGTAAAAACAATGTACCCGTTCTTTTTCAGCAACCCCGATTAAGGGCACTGCTGCCCGGACTGCTTTCCCTTCTTGTATATTCTGGAATAAACTTTTCAGTGATGGCAAGGTGTTACCTTCTTTCGGCAGAGAAAATAAAAAGTGTTTCTAGATTGCCATAATAGCGCTGAGAAAGGAAGATTTTTTTAGGGCTAGCTGTACTGCAGGTAAAAAAATCGCGTATGCGGTGCGAACCTCGTTGCAAGGGCGCATCGGGACACCGGTTTTTCAATTGGCGGAGGAGATCCGTCTGCCGGTCTGGCTGGGAGCGGGCCGGTATCCCTGCAGCACCTTGGTCCCTTGCCGCAGTTTTTGCAGTTCATTACGCTGCACCGCCATGATACTTCGGATCTGCGGCATCAACCGCTGATTGCGTTCCTGAATGTGCCGCATCAGTGTTACCAGCTCGTGCATCTGTTCGTGTTCTCTCAGGTCTTGTTGGCGCTGCAACAGATCAAGGAGAGCGGCATCGTTGGCTTTCACCTCTTCCTGCAGCGTGTTCATGTCGCGGCATAAAGAGGTGAGGGCGCCGGCATCACGGGCCTGGAGCGCTCGTTCGATATCCCCGCCCATATCGGCCAGCTGTCGGTACCGAACAAGGGATTGCTCAATGCATGCATAATCCATATTACATCGCCGCCACAAGCGGTCTGTAGGCCGCATCTTCCTGTGCTCCCATACCTGCCGCCTGGTGCATTTCCTGCTTGTTGATCTCGATTGCCTGGGCCCAGGTGGAGCGCAGTTCAGACAGCATCTTCTTGACTTCATGCAGCGGCTCGACATCATTTTTCAGGTTGGCCGCCAGCAATCTGCCCAACATGTAGTTGTAGAGCGCATCGAGATCTTCGGCCAGATGGGCATCCTGCTTATGGTCCAAGGTGGCGGCAAATTCAGAGACGATGGCCGAAGTCTTGTTGATATAGTAGGCCCGCTTGTCGATCTGGCTGTTTTCGATGGCCTGGATTCCCAAGGTTGCAAATCGAATAGCACCATCGTAGAGCATCAGCATCAATTGTTCCGGAGAAGCGCCGTTAACGGTATTGGCCAGGTATTGGTTGGTGTATCCATTCATAATTATTTCCCGTAGTTCATCATGTTGGTGATCGCTTCCATCTGCTGGGTAAGAAAGGAAGACTGGTTGTTGAGTCCACTCACCAAGGTTTCCATGGCACTGAACTGGGCTTCCATGGTTTTCTGCCGCTGTTCAAGCCGTGCCTCTATGGAGGTGATTTTCGTATCGATCCGCTTGATATTACTGTCCGTGCTGTCCTTCCGCGTCTTGAGCATACCGCTGCTGGAGTTCGTTAAGCTGAACAGATAATCCTTGAATTGGGTTGCTACGCCTTTTTTGCCGTCTTCGCCTGTCAGCAGGCTGACAATGCTGTTGAGATTGGTGTCGATGGCAGCAGTCAAGGTTTTGTCGTTGACGATTAGGGTGCCGTCTTTTTGGGTCTCGAAACCAAGCTGCGACAGCGAGGTAAAAACTCCCGAATTGGCAAAGGGCTGGGTCAACATATTTTGCAAATGCCGCTTGATCGAACTGACACCGGAATCACCGCCAAGAACACCGCCGCTTGACCCATTCATAACCGATTGGCTGCTGATGAAGCTGATCACCTCGTTATATCCCGTGGCAAAAGCCTCTATACTCGCCTTGATGTTGCTCTTGTCCACACTGACATTCAGGCTGGTGGTCATGCCGACCTCGGCTTTGAGCAGATCCAGGGTGACGCCGGGAATCGCTTCACTCAGCGTGTTGGAGTCGCTGTAAATATCGAGGGTGTCGACGCGGATGTGGGCACGCCCCGCTTGCTGCACCGGTGGATTAGTGATGGTCCCCGTGCCGTCATCCAAGTTGTAGGAACCGAGTATATTTGTACCGCCGGTCAGGCCGCTGCTGTCCAGGGAAAAGGTTTTGCCGACGTTTGCACCGGTCAGCATCAGGCGATAGGGCGTACCGCTGCCGTCATTGATGATTGCCGCGGAAACGCCGGCGTCGGCCTTGTTGATCGCCTCCATGATGCCTTCAAGCGAGTTGTTATCGCTGGTGATGTTGATGGTGCGGCTGGTACCGTCGGCACTGAGATTCAAGGTCCCGGTGCCGAAGGTAGCGCTGGTTTTATTGACCACACCTGTTACTGAAACTGATTTCTGCACTTGGGCCAGACTGACGACTTCCACCTGGTAGCTGGCGCCGCTCAATGCTTTGGTGGTAACAGAGGCAGAGAGAAATTCATCGGAGCTTTGCATGACAGATCGTTGCAGCAGGGTTGAGGAGTAATTCAGGTCCTTGATCCCCTCTGCAAAGGACTTCATCCGGGTATCCAACTCGGTGAAAGCGGTCAACCGATCGTTGTACCAGGTTTTATCTGTTTCCAGCCGGGTGATCGGTTGTTTTTCCACGGCCATCAGCTGTTCTATAATGCTGCTGGTATCCAATCCTGTTGCCAGGCCGCCGAATTGAATAGTCATGGCGCAAGTCTCCGAGGGTGCTGATTAACTGACCGTGTTGATAAGGTTACCGCTCAGTTCGTTTAATCGTTCTGTGAGATTGATAAGCTCTTCCGATGGAATCTGCCGTACAACTTCATCGGTTGTGCTGTCGACAATCTTTACAACCAATTGGTTTGAAGTATCGTCCTGTTCGAAACGGACACTGTACAAACCATCCTCCGTGAGGGATTTGATCTGCTTGAGCAGCTC
>JBFJXW010000255.1:0-4922 GCA_041622895.1 Desulfobulbus sp.
ACCAGCCGCACAACAGATTCCTGGGGGGCAGGTCAAAGCCCCTCTTGATTTTTTGCAAAAAACTACGTTAAATTATACAATTGCCCGGCCAGGGCACGGGGCAGGTCCTGGCCGATGGTGTCAGGCTTCCTCGTAGGTAATGCAGGTAACCGGACATGAGGTGACAGCCTCCTCTATACAGTTCTCATCGCCTCTCTCAGGGGTGATGACGATCGCTTTATTCGAATCAGCATTGAAGGCGAAAACGTCAGGACACAATTCAACACACGTCTCACAACCGATACATTCGTCTTCATCAATGTTCACCTGTTTCATTGCTCGTCCTCATCATGGAATTATTGGCCGTTACAGTACGAGCAATCGTTGCACCATCTACAGCCACACCCAATAGTTACTGCTGTCCCACTTTTTTAACCATGTACGCGTTGACGGCCTCTTGCATGGTTTTCACGGCAAGATAGGCACAATGCATTTCATTTTCGGGAAAGGTGCCGATCGCTTGCAGCACGTCTTCTCCGGTCAGGTCAAACAGTTCCTCGGGTTTCTTGCCGATAGCCAGTTCGGCGGCAAAAGAGCCGCATAACTTGCTGGAAAAACAACCATCGGTCATGTACGAAGCCTTGGTGACTCTATTGTTATCAAAGCAGAGAAAAATCTCCATGGTATCACCGCATTTCCCGGTGATCCGTCCATGGGCATCAGCAGCATCCAGCTTGCCGTTGAATTGGGGATTCTGCCAACGCTCAAGCCCCTTCGCACCATAGATTTCTTTCGTTTCGAGAAAAATTTTTTCCTGTATCCCGTCTACTATGGCATTAAATTGTTCGTCGTTCATGGTTTTCTCAAAATTGTAAACGCTCTTCTTTAACCTCAACCCGTCCACACCAAGGCACAAAAGAGAAGCCAGGCCGTATCATGTGCCTGGCTTCCGACTCTCTTCCCCGTCGCCCTAAACACGATTGAGATTACCAGTGCGCATCTTTATTGGCCGATGCTGAATAGCTTACCTTGCCTTCCTTCATGGCTGTCACCGCATCCCGGACTTTGCCGGAGATATCGCTGACCACCTTGACCCCAGCTGCTTCCAGGGTGGCGAAGGCCTTAGGGCCGCAATATCCGGTCATCAGCACTTCGACGCCCTTGTCACTGACAGTGGTGGCAGCCTGAATGCCGGCACCTTTGAAGGCATTGACATTGACGCTGTTGTCCACCACTTCAAAGGCAAGTGAATCGGTGTCGACAATCAAGATATAAGGGGCCCGCCCAAAGCGAGGATCCACCTCACTTTCCAGGAGGGTTCCTTTTGATGTTACCGCGACTTTCATAGTGTCTCCCCAGTTTGTGCATATGCTGAATCAATGGCCGCCGCCACCGCCACAAACCTGATCATTACTGATTATCGGCAATTTGCCGGCGAGGAAATCCTCAACCACCGGCCGAATATCGGCTCGCTCGCCATCGTGATACACCTCGATACCGACCTGCTTGAACCCCATCAGGGGCCGCATGCCAATACCACCGACCACCAGGGCGTTAACCCCGGCTTGTGCCAGCAGATTAACGGGAACCATACAGCCGCCCTGCACATGCTCCTGGTTGGCTAAAATAGAAATTTCCTTGATTTCGCCATGTTCCACGTCAAAACACGTAAAGACATCGCAATGGCCGAAATGCCCTGCTCTTCTGCCGTCCAAACCACCATTTCCCTCGGAAGGGATTGCTACACGTACCATTGTCATACCGTTTGTTTCTCCATCATTATTGAATCGTTGTTTTAAAATCCACAATCCCCAAAGGATTCATGGACGGTGAATGAATAATTTTCGCCCAGACATCACGAACCAACTGCTGCGTTGCCGTGGATTCGCCGTATTCAAACAGGGTCTTGCCCTGCACCATCGAGTGAGTAAATACCGGATCAAAAGGCACCCGGCCCAAAACCGTAACATTGTGCTTGGTCGCCAACTGCTCGATGGCCTCGGTCATTTCCGGATTGAGATCCCATTTATTGATGCAGACCATACCCGGAACCCGAAAATGGGCGGCCAAATCGATGACTCGTTCCATGTCATGGATGCCGGAGACCGTGGGTTCAACCGCGATCACCAGAGCCGTGGCCCCGCCGATGGAGGCGATAACCGGGCAGCCGATGCCCGGAGGGCCATCGGTGATGATCAGGTCAGCGCCCCGCTCTTCAGCAAGCTGCCGCACTTCCTTGCGTATCAGACTGACCAGCTTCCCTGAATTTTCCTCAGCAATGCCCAGGCGGGCATGCACCATGGCGCCAAAACGGGTATCCGAGATATACCATTCGCCGCAGCGCTGGGGCGGAAAGTCGATGGCTTTCTCCGGGCAGAAATCAACACAGACACCGCAACCCTCGCACCGGATGGCATCGACCTCGAACCGGTCGGTGATGGCTCCGAATCGGCAGAGGCCCAAACATGTGCCGCATCCGGTGCAAAGGTCAGGATTGATCTTTGCTATGCCACCGCCCATGAAATCGGTCCGCTGCATGATTTCAGGCTGCATCAACAGATGGAGGTCCGCCGCGTCGACATCGGCGTCGCAGAGGACGCTGTTTTTCGCTAAAGCGGCAAAGGCTGCGGTCAGGCTGGTTTTGCCGGTACCGCCCTTGCCGCTGATGATAACTATTTCCCGCATTGGACCGCTGTGCTCCTCTCTTGGATGATGGCTTCAATCTTGTGAAACAGCTCGCAAAACCGCTCTTTCCATCCCGGAAATTCCTCAACAATAGACCGCCCCCTGGAGTAGGCTTCGGCAATCCGGCGTTCAAAGGGGATGGTCATCAACACGGGCAGTTGTTCACGCTTGGCGTAGGCAAACACTTCCTGGTCACCGATGTCCGACCGGTTCACCACCAGGCCGCTGGGAATGCCGAGCAGTTTGACCGCCTCCACCGCCAGTTTGAGATCGTGCAGACCAAAGGGCGTAGGTTCGGTCACCATCAGGACAAAATCCGTACCGTTCATCGCCGCAATAACCGGACAGGAGGTGCCCGGCGGAGCGTCGATAATCGTCACCTTTCCAGGGTCAGCCTCGGACCGCACTCGCTTGATCAAGGGCGGCGACATGGCCTCACCGACCCGCATGCGACCGTTGATAAAACGGATGCCATTGCGTGTGCCGAAATTGACTTCGCCCAGTTCCCGTCCGGTTTCCGTGATTGCCCCTTCGGGACAGACCACCATGCAGCCGCCGCAACTGTGGCAGAGCTCAGGAAAAACCAGCACTTTACTGCCGACCACCGTAATGGCATTGAATCGGCAGATAGACGAACATTTGCGGCAAAAGGTGCACCTGTCCAAATCCACCAGCGGAACAGGCGTGGTCATCTGTTCGGTTCGCTCGATCACCGGTTTAAGAAAGAGGTGGGCATTGGGTTCTTCGACATCGCAATCCAGAAGCTCCACTTTGTTGCCCAAAGCAAGCGCCATATTGGTTGAGATAGTCGTCTTGCCGGTACCGCCCTTGCCGCTGGCTACGCTGATAATCATGGAGTAACCTGTTGCTTTTCAGGGTGCAGTAAATCCGAAATTTTCTTGAGAACAGCCAATAGTGCTTCGGCATCTTGTTCCTGCGGGTGACGAGGCAGCTGCATCAATACGCCCAGCCCCTCGGTTGCTTCGTGAAACTCTTTTTTCGACAGATCGCCGACAATTGCAGTATTGACCAGCGGACTGACCATTACGAGCTGCTTGACAAAATCGATACCGCTCATGTCGTCGAGCTGCTCATCGACAATCACCACATCCATGGCTTTGTCCTTGAGCTGTTCCAGTCCGGCTGCACCGGTTGCAGCCGGTACCAGCTCAATTTCCTGCTCGCGCCGCAATCGGCTCACCAGCACGGAAAATCGTGAAAAATCCTTGGCAACAAATAAAATGATCAAGAGCAACCTCTTCATAAAAAACGCAGCTGCCATCCCTGCGGCAACCGGTCATTTTTTTATTTTCAGTGGAGTTCTTATAATTGGCAGTGAATAGGCTGCTGGTCAGCGGTTACCTCCACGGCCGCGGCCGCCGCCACATCGTCCGCCGCCGCGACCCGTGCCATTCTGACAGCGATTCCCCAGACCTCGGCCCCGCCCGGTCGGACCGCCCTGACCCGCTCCGCCGCCCAGACCGAGTCCACGGCCTTGACCAAGCCCTCGACTCTGGTTGGCAACCTGGGGCTGTTCAGCTTGACGCTGATCCGCAGCTTGACGCTGATTGACAGCGTCTGTCTCCGTCGGCTTGCATCCGCCCTGTTGGCGACCCGTGGCCGAACCATTACCCAAGGGACCTGTTCCATTCTTTCCAGGCATATCCATACCTCCATTCGAATATGTTCGATTATATTGCACAGTGTTCAGGATTTTCCTGATCGTCCTGCGGACAGTTCCGCGACGGTTGCACTGTTCTCGTTCGTGTCGCACTTCCCGGTCCTGATCGTCGAGGGGCGTCTTCCCCGCCCCCTTTCCTGACGATGCGTACTCATGTTGCCTATTTCCCGACCACGGCGAATTTTGCCCTGGCAGCAGATATTTTTTCCGCATCCCGGCATTTTAAAATCTGACCAGACCGCGTTATCCTCCATGCAATGCGCCAGTATCCGGTGAACATCTCCTGTGATAAAGGGTATCAACTCAAAACCGGCAGCCTCAAGCATCGTGGCCGGCCCCTCGGAGACTGCTCCGCAGATAATCACCATGACCTTCTGGGCCAGCAGCAGTCGTACCAACTCCATGAGCCGTTCGGGATCAACGGTGAGGTAGGAAGTATTGGCGATTGTTTTGCCATCGATCTCGGCAATCAGCAGCGTCCTGGCTGAGTCAAATACCGGGGAAACCCGGTGCTCCCAGACGGTCACTGCTATTTTTCGGCCCGCACCTTTTCGTCTCATAGCTTTTACATAGCAAG
>JBFJXW010000256.1:0-4903 GCA_041622895.1 Desulfobulbus sp.
CGGCTGCCGCGTTTCATGCCGGTACCGGCGCCGGGATGCTGACGGAATACCAGTCCGTTCTGACGCGAAGACAGTGCGGGTTCCCTGACAATCCGACCGATGCTGAGACCGGTACGTTCCAGTTCTGCCCGGGCCTTGTCAATATGCATCCCCACCAGACGCGGCACCTTGACTATACCCAACTGCTGACGTTCGTATCGATACACCGTGAGCATCGCCACCGTATCCTGCCGGATCCGAGAGCCGGCTCTTGGTGATTGCCGGGCTACCCGACCGTTCTGACTGGGGTCTCTGGTTTGCAGCTCCTCAATCTGGCCAAGGCGAATCTCGGATTCTTTCAGTATCTCCTTTGCCTCACGGAGGGATCGATTCACCAGCATGGGCATCGTCTTGACGGTGGCACGATAGTACGCCACAGAAAGATTTACTTCGGTGTTGGCTGGAATTCGTGTCCTCGGCCGAGGGGACTGGGCAACCACCCGGCCGTCATCGGACCTTCGAGCGGTTTCCGTCTCCCGTACCCGTCCCGTTTTCAGAGTATTGCGGGAAAGGATCTGCTGTGCCCGGTCAAGTTCAATGCCGACTACATTGGGCACTACTACATCGCTCTGCGGCATCGGACCGCCATACCGATACACCGTGAGTATCGCCACCGTACCCGGTCCAATACGGGTTCCAGGTCCAGGCGATTGCCGGGCCACCCGACCATTTTGCCCCGAATACCTGGTTGCAAGCTCTTCAATGCGGCCAAGACGAATGCCGGATTCCTCGAGCACCGCTTCCGCTTCCTCAAAGGGCCGATTCACCAGCATGGGCATCTCTCGAGTGACCGTTCGATACCGCCACACGGAAAGATCGACTTCAGCGTGAGCAGGAACCCAAGCCCCCTGTTCAGGGGACTGGGCAACCACCCGGCCGTCATCGAACCTTCGCTTCGTCTCCATCTCCCGCACCCGCCCCAATTGCAGCGTATTCCGGGAAAGGATCTGTTGTGCCTGGTCAAGTTCGGTGCCGACCACATTGGGCACCGACACGTCGCGCTGCTGCGGCGAGCGTTCGCGGCATAGACGCCGTTCCAGCCGGCAGGCCCAGTCATGCACGGACCGGGTATCAACCCACACAGGCGGCGGCGCCGGCTGATTGCGCAGAACCCGGCACTGGTACCCGGCCGAAACGATCTGCCTGCCGCCGACGTTGCTGCGGATGGCCACCTTGCCCTCGATGACCGTAAGCTCCGTCCAGGCCGAGGTCACCTTGAGATGAAAGGTGGTCCCCAGCGTGTTGATCACCGCTCCGGAGCCCGTCTCGGCCTCGGTGACACAGGGGGTATCCACCAGCACACTGCCTACATTCACCAAAATGCGGAGTTTGCAGAAGGCCGCCGAAACCCATTGCAGGATCGGATCCGTATCGGCATCAAAAAGCACTTCCCCGCCCCGGGCCAGTTTGAGGGTGGCTCGAGCGTCTCCCACGGTTTCAATGTGGTCTCCGGACTGCATCACCGCGCCTTCATTGACGATACGGTTATTAATGCGCACCTCCCCTGTCCCGACAATTTTGGTAATTTCCCCCATCACCGTACTGCCGGGACGATGGGAACCGGATTGATACGGCGCGGGACAGGCCGTCAGACAAACAAGGGCGATCAATACCAGCAGCGTGGTGGAAAGGCGGGACAACCATTTCATGGGGTACCTCCTGAATGACGGTCCTTGGGGGGAACGGATTGATCTGAAAACAGGGAAGCGCGGCCTGTCACCTCCAGCGTAGTGATGTCAGATGCAGGAATCACATACGATGCAGCATTGCCGGCATGCCACAGGATCGAGAATTTTTCACCCTGATGGATCAAATAAAACGGATTTTCAGGAACCTGTATTTCGGAATTGCTTTTGGCGGTGATGTTCACCAGGGGAAAATCATTGGGCATAACCAGGGCCCCGTAGGTCAGCGGCAACACCAGGCTGTAGATCACGAACAGAAGCATGAGGGGAAAGTAGAACATGCGCGTCTCCCCCTGCCCCAGAAACCGGCGACGAAAAGGAACGACCACCAGGAAAAGCCCAAAAACCAGGCTCACCAGACCGGAATAATAGCCCCGGGTTACGGCATGCTCCTGCATGCGGATTTTACAGGCCAGGAGCGAGGCCACAGACTGGGCATCCACGGCACCTGGGGTGTTGGCGCAGGTCATGTGGAGAACACCGGATATCTGGACCGGTGCGAAAAGGTTCCTGTACTGGCTGCCGCCCCAAAGCAGGACCAGGGCGAGAAAACAACTTGCGACAACCCGCGCCGACCTGGTTTCCGGCCCCCATTGCGACAAGGCGGCATACCATGTTCGCAACGTCTTTCGAAGAGTGCTGCGCCGGATACGGGCAACCACGGCGCCCGCGCCGACAACAACAATCAGGGTCGGGATAAAAAACAGAGCACATGCCGGCAGCACGGTGCGACCCAGATCAATCAACCCTTCAAAGAGCATGATCACGGTGATGTAGAAAAATTTGGCCCCGATCTCCACATAAGCGCCGGCAGCCAGACCGGAATACAGTTCGATGCCCAGCATGTTGAGATGGGACTTGGCACAAAGAAATCCCACCGCATACATGAGGGCCATAACACCGGACAACGATCCTGCCAGCCAGCCGATGGCACCGGTAGCGGCTTTCAGATCGGCGCTCAGACGGGGGGGACGTAGATCACCAGGGGCATCGGCCATGAGACGGACTCCGTAAGCAAGCTGGATTGCAAAGAGCAAACCGGGTCAAGGGGACAACGGCCACAATATCGGAATGGTCACCATCAACACCACTAAAATCAGCAGGGTCAGCGGCACCCCTACTTTCACGTAATCTATAAAACGATACCCGCCCGGCCCCATAACCAGAACATTGGCCGGATGGGAGATCGGCGAGGTAAAACTGGAAGAGGCCGCCATGGCAATACCCATCATCAGGGGATAGGGTGATATGCCAAGCCCGACAGAAGTTTTCAGGGCAATGGGGACCATCAACACCACCAGGGCGGCAGTAGGAATGATGCTGGTTGCAACAAAGGTGATCACCAGCATCCCGAACAGGATTGCCTGGGGACCGTACGGGCCAAGGAGAGCAATGACATTTTCGGCCACCAGGGATGCCGCACCAGATTTTTCCAGTGCCACCCCCAGAGGGAGCATACCGGCGATGAGAAAAACCGACTTCCAGTCGATATAGCGATAGGCCTCTTCCATGGTCAGACATTTGCTCAACACCATCAATGCCGCCCCGATAACGACGGAGATATAGATCGGCACCCACCCCAGCATCACCGGCAAGAGCACCGCCCCCATAATGGCCAGAGCAGTTTTCGCCTTATCTTCCCGGGCAGCTTCCTGCATATTTTCCGTCAGCACCAAAAAATCCGGTTCCCGACGAAGACGGGCCAACCGCCTCCAGTCGCCAAACAGCAGCAGGGCGTCTCCCAGCTGCAGCCGCAGATCGCGAAGTCCTGTTCGAGTGACCTGCCCTTTTCGCCAGACCGCCAGAACCGTCAAGCCATATTTTTCGCGAAACCCCAGTTCTTGCAAGGTCTGGCCCAAATGGGTTGAATACGGCGAAAGCGCAACCTCCACCAAACCCACTTTTTCATTCTCCAGAATGGAAACATCCTCACTGCTTTTTTCATCCTGCACAAAAACACCCTCAAGTCCACGCATCAGCAGGACAGCTATCATATCCGACAGCCCTGAGATCAACAACTTGTCGCCCGATTCAAAATGCATGTCAGAAGAGGGTATCATGGCCGTTCCGTCTTCCCGGACAATGCAAAGAATCTGTACATCCAAGGCATCACCCAGGCAGCTTTCACTGACGGTCTGGCCCAAGAGTTTGGAGCCGGGCGGCACACTGAACAGACGCATTTTCCTGCCAAAGGCATACTCATGTCCGACTTCTGATTTTTCCAGGAAATTAGGCGACTGTACACCGGCTGCCGTACTCAATTCGATAATCCGGGCAAGCGGTCCGCATACGACCAAGGTATCCCCTTCCTTCAGCGGGACGGACTTGACATGTTCGACGATTTTATTCTCTTGCCGTTGGATAAAAAGGACATGAAGCCCATACAGGTTGCGGAAACCGATTTCCGAAATAGTCTTGTCCTGAAATTCTCCACCGCCGCCAAGCGGTACTTCCGCCACATACAAACCATACGCCTGCAGGTTTGATTTCTCGGGAACACGGGTTTCACTTAACAGCTGCCCCCAGTTGTTCATTTCCTGAATCCGGTCAAGACGCCCCTCAACAATGAGCTCGTCTCCCGCCATGATTGTTTTCGTTATATCAGGGGCAAGATCCGTTATTCTGCCACGATAAATACCTACCACATTGAGACCCAGCCGGGAGCCAAGGTGACTATCCGCCAGGGTTTTGCCGATCAAGGCGGAATGCTCGGGAACTTTGATACGAAAAAGGCGCTCCTTCAATCGATACCGGGTCAAGAGATCCTTGTTTTCCCTGCCTTCCAAAGAGACAACGCTGTTGTTTTGCGGCAGCAGACGTGTGCCGACAAAGGTGACAAACAGGGTGCCGGCAACCATGACCAGCAAACCGATCGGTGAAAAATCAAAGAGTTTGAACGGTTCGAGCGCATTAGCCCGCAAGGCCTCACTGACCAGGATATTGGGCGGGGTTCCGATCATGGTTGTCAGCCCGCCCAGCAAGGTGCCATAGGCCAGGGGCATCAGTAAAAGCGACGGGGAATGCCGGGTTTTTCGAGCCACATCCATGACCACCGGCAGCATCAGAGCCGCAACGGCAACATTGTTCATAAAGGCTGAGAGAACCCCGGCAATCACCATGATCACGATCACCAATCGGGATGTCCTGTTGCCGACCACCTTGAGAAGAAACCTGCCAAG
>JBFJXW010000257.1:0-4893 GCA_041622895.1 Desulfobulbus sp.
GGAAGTGGAAGACCGCTCGCGCCAAAGTGCCATCTTTGGCCATATCGAGGCACTGGTCATGGAAAGTGCTGTGCTGTGCCGGAAACAAGACGGTTGTCTGGTCAAGGCGAAGGATATCGATGCGGCATTGGCTGCACGCAAGCTGCGCCACGACTATCCCGAGCAGCGGATGCGGGAAGCCATTGCTGAAGGGGATGTGCTGATCTCGCTGCATGGTGAGCAGGTCGGTCAGCTCAACGGCCTGACCGTCGTGGACCTGAGAGATCACCGCTTCGGCTTTCCAATGCGCGTCACCGCACGCACCTACGCCGGTGAGGACGGCCTGATCAATATCGCACGCGAGGTGGAGATGTCCGGGCCGATCCACGATAAGGGCGTACTCATCCTGCACAACTATCTGTCAGCGCTGTTTGCCCACAACGCCCCTCTGGCGCTCAATGCCTCCGTTGTCTTCGAACAGGAATACAGAGGCGTCGAAGGCGACTCCGCCTCCTGCGCCGAATTGTATGCGTTGCTCTCGTCACTGTCCGGGGTGCCCCTCAAACAGGGCATCGCGGTGACCGGTGCGCTCAACCAGCACGGCGATGTGCTGCCGGTAGGCGGCATCAATGAAAAGATCGAAGGCTACTTCTACATCTGCGCCGCCAGTGGACTGAACGGCAGTCAGGGCGTGTTGATTCCGCACCGTAACCGCCGCCATCTGATGCTTGACCGCCAGGTAACGGAAGCTGTCGCTCGGGGCTTGTTTCATATCCATACGGCCGAACATGTGGTCGAAGGCCTGGAACTGCTCACCGGTGTGGCTGCGGGCCGTGCAAGCAACCGTGGTGTTTTTCCGCGTTCCAGCGTGCTCGGCCAGGCCCAGAAAACCCTGCAGACCTACCGCAAGGCGTGTCAGGCCTCGCAGCACGGCAAGACGGAACGGGAGCATCCGCACTGAGCACAAAACCGCGAAGAAGTATGCAGGGAGCGAACCCTGCAATCGTACCAGGGAGGTTCACTATGTCGCTGAAAACCGGAATGTCCGTTGTCGGGGGGATTGTCGCTGCACTGCTCTTGTTCTGCGGTTCGGCTCTGGCAGCCGGAATCGGCAGCCAGGCCCAGGCAGTGGTCTTTACCACCCAGATGGGGCTGGTTTTTGTCGTGCTGCTGCTGGTCATTGCCCTCTTTGTTTTTGAATGGGTGCGGGTGGATGTGGTCGGCATCATCATGATGGTGCTGCTGCCCATGCTCGGGCTGGTGACGCCCCAGGAGGCGATCAGCGGCCTGTCCAGTAACGCCGTGGTGGCCATCATAGCGGTGATCATTATTGGTGCGGGTCTCGACAAGACGGGGTGCATGAATATCCTGGCTCGCAGGATCCTTGGCGTGGCCGGGAAATCGGAAAACCGTATCTCGGCCCTGATCTCGGCAACCGTGGCCCTGATTTCCAGTTTCATGCAGAACATCGGTGCGGCTGCCCTGTTCATGCCTGCCGTCATTCGCATCGGCCGCCAGACCGGCATTCCCGCCTCCCGTATCCTGCTGCCCATGGGCTATTGTGCCATCATCGGCGGTACCGTCACCCTGGTCGGCGCCAGTCCCACGATTCTGCTCAACGATCTCATTGGTCAGGCGAACAAGCTCAATATCCTGGGGGCGAAAATCGAGCCGTTCGGCCTGTTTACCCAGACGCCCATCGGCATTGCCCTGGTGATTGCAGCGATCGCCTATTTTGTGGTGCTCGGTCGCTTTATCCTGCCGCGCAGGGATTCAGACAAGGACAAGAGCGGCCTGATGCCGTCAAACCTGGCCGACACTTACCGGGAAGTGGCCGGAGCGTATGAGCTGTATGTGCCGGCGGATTTCGGTTCCTTTACCCTGGAGGAACTGCATGTTCGCGACCGATACCATGTGTCGATTGTCGGTGTGTACACGCCGGAAAAGAAACAGAAAAACTATGCGCCCACCCGGTACGAACTGATCCATTCCGGGGAGACTATTGTCATGGTCGGCAACGAAGAGCATGTCCGTCAGTGCGCCAAGGACCTCGGGCTCGTTTTTAAGGGGGATCTCGACGTCTTTGCCGAGGATTTTTCACCGAACAACGCCGGGATGATTGAAGGCATCGTCACCCCGCGGTCCCTGATGGCCGGCCACAACATGCGCGAACTGCGATTCCGCAAGACACACGGGATCGTACCCTTGGTGCTGTGTCGCGACGGTATCTGCCAGTTCGCCCAGATTACCAAGGAAACCATCAAAACGGGCGATGCCCTGCTGATGTTCGGCCGCTGGGAAAAATTCCGTGATCTGCAGAAAAAAGACTGTTTTGTCTATACGACCGCGATTCAAGGGGAGGAGATCCATCCGGAGCGGGCCGGCACCGCCTTTTCCTGGCTGGTGATCACCATTGCCATGATTCTATGGCTTGAGCCGTTGACCACGGCATTGGGCTTTCCGATAAAGCTGTCTCTGTCCGTTGCGTTGCTGACCGGTGCCCTGGGCATGATCCTGACCAAGGTGCTGACCATTGACGAGGCCTACCGTTCCATCGACTGGATGACGGTCTTTCTTCTTGGCGGCTTGATTCCCCTGGGGTTGGCGTTTCAGAAAACCGGTGCCGCCGAGTGGATGGCGGCTACGATCATGGGCGCGGTGGGCGATGTCCCGGAAATCGTCTTTTTGCTGATCATCGGTCTGCTGACCTCCTTTTTCACCCTGGTTGTTTCCAATGTCGGCGCCACCGTCCTGCTGGTGCCGCTGTGCATGGCCATGGCAGTGGCCAGGGGCAGTGATCCGCGGCTGGCGGCCATGCTGGTTGCGCTCGCGGCTTCCAACACCTTTGTCCTCCCGACCCATCAGGTCAACGCCCTGATCATGCGGCCGGGCGGCTATCAGACCATTGATTACATCAGGGCGGGAACCGGCATGACGGTCATGTTTCTGGCCGTGCTGATCACCATGCTGACCGTTTTTTACTAACACGCCACAGCAAGCGTGTCATACCGGTTCTCCACCGGCAGCCAATCCCCTTCACCCTTGCGGTTGCAGGGGATTTTTTTGTCGGCCCTTGCAATCCAGCCTCTCGCTATCCACGCTCTTGTGCTGTACCGGTCCTTGCCGGCCCTGGAAGAAGTCGCTGGCTGGGGTCCGTGTGGATATGTTTCCTATCTATTATAGCTCCAATTTTCCTCTATTGTTATTCTCGTATGGTCTGTAGATAGTATTTTCTATCAATTACGGATGGATAGACCAATGGAGCCACCTTCAGGTCATACGCGACACGACATCGTGCAAACCGCTTGGTCACGTCCCCTTTTGTGCAACAGGCTGTTGTCCCCAGGGTGGCCGGGATGTCTAGTCAGCGAGCACAAAAGGTACGGGGGGAATACATACTATCTGGAACAACCACGGTGTTCTTGTGATGCTGGTGCTCGGTCTTTTTTGCCTGCTCAACACTGTGACGGTAACCATGACCGCGTAGAGCCGGCATCGGCTCTCCAAGGCATTAGCGACAGGCTACTGTATTTCGGCGGGGTGTGGTTGCGCTCACGCCGCTATTTATTCAGCCTGGATAGGAAGGAACTGCTTATGAAGAGACTGCTCGTTGCAATGAAGACGTCTAACCAACTCCTCCTCCCGATTCTGGGAGCCCTGTTGCTTTTCGTCGTCATGGTGCCCGACCTGTCGGCCGCCGACAAGGATTGCAAGGACGCCGTGTCGACGGCTGAGATGCGGACCTGCGCCAATGAACGGTACAAGGCGGCCGATGCCGAACTGAATCGGGTCTACCGGCAGCTTGCCTCCCAGCTGTCCGACCAGCGCCGCGCAAAGCTGAAGGCGGCGCAAAAGGCGTGGATCGCGTTCAGAGACAAGAATGCGGCCTTTGTCGCCAGCGTGGTGGCGGACGGTACCATGTATCCGATCCTGGAGGTGATGGCGTTGACAACCGCGACAAAGCAAAGAACCGAGCAGCTCAAGGTAGAACTCAAGTAATAGGTGCGGCCGACGTGCAGGGCAGGAATCGCGAATAACAGCGGCAGGGCCAGAAGCGGTTACCAGCCGTTCTCGCCTGCTGCGGAGGCCGAGCAACACAAAAACAACGTAGAATGAGGACCAATCATGAAAGAAAATTTCGACAGGTCGTTGCAGCTCGTACTCGTGCACGAGGGGGGATTCTCCGACCATCCCCATGATCCGGGGGGCGCGACGATGAAGGGCGTGACGCTGCAGACCTTCCGCAGGCATTTCGGGGCCGATAAAACCGTGCAGGACCTTCGTCAAATTACCCAGGAGCAACTCACTCGCGTGTATCGCAACGGCTATTGGGATAAATGCAGCTGCGATCAGCTGCCCGCCGGCGTCGACTACGCCGTTTTCGACTTAGCCGTCAACTCGGGACCGGGGCGTGCCGCAAAGTTTCTGCAATCCGCCGTCGGGGCGGAGCAGGATGGCGCTATCGGCCCGATCACCCTCGGCAAGGTCGCCACCCAGGAACAGGCATCAATCATCAACAGTATATGCGACCAGCGCCTCGCCTTTTTGCAGGGGTTGGACATCTTCACGACTTTTGGGGCCGGCTGGACCAAACGGGTCGCCGATGTGCGGCAACACGCCCTGGATATGGCCAGTGGCGCAACCAGCACCGGCTCTGCAGCGATGGACACCGGTTCCGCGGAGATGGTGCCGAATGTGCATTTCGACATAGTGCGATTCGGTTCGCAGGGGGCATGGGTGGTCAAGCTCCAGAAGGCCCTCGAGATCGAGGCGGACGGGAAGTTCGGACCTATCACTGAGACTGCCTTGAAGGCGTTCCAAAAAACACACGGCCTTGAAGCGGACGGAATTGCCGGGCGCAATACCTATCGTGCGCTTGGTTTGATCGATTGATGCAAGCGTCGCTGCCTGGCA
>JBFJXW010000258.1:0-4877 GCA_041622895.1 Desulfobulbus sp.
CCAGCGTTGTTTGATACGATAAGCCATCAGCCAAGTCCAGCGAAGCGCCAAAGGCAAAACGCTTGATATCATTCATAATCTGATTCAGGTGTTCTGTGATATCAGGCCGGTCTGGTAATTGAGGCTGATAAGCGACATCTACATTTAGAAAACTAAGCTCACCTAACAAACTAAAAGATTGCGATGGATCTATGGGGCAGAACTCAACCCCCACCTCACGATAAAGATTGACCAAATTTGGCCACTGAGTGTCATTAAAAATACGGGGTGGCACATCCGTACGCAGGGCGATACCATCCTGTTCGAGGGTCATTGAATGAGCATCCATGCCCAAAGTATGATGCTTCTCATAGAGCGTCACTTGGTGTCCAACACGATGGAAAAGCCAGGCCGCACTTAAACCGGCAATGCCGGTCCCAATTATTCCAATTTTCATACAAATTTCCTTATGATGATAGTTGAATGCCTTTTTGACATCTTGCACTTTACCCATTAAAGCCATGCCAGGAAAGGACACTATCATTAAACTCTGAACCGAATCCCATAATTACTGCAGCGTCATTTCGACTAGTGAACCCTGCAATTTTGTCGAAATTTTCTCGAAGTGCGTCTCCAGGAGGTTCATGCCATCCTTAGGCCAGAAGGTAGATGTAGAATCCTACTGCAACGTGATCTGAAATTTCGCAGATCGTATTAACTTTTAATCCCACATTGCCCTCCGATTAGAAAAAATGATTAAGGCAGGACGGTCAGTTACCCGACCGCCCCCTCATAGATCCCTGCGTGCGGTATTCCCGCAACGGGCTCCCCAGGCTGCACTCGTTGACCGTTCGTCAAATCGACGGATGTAATGTTGACACCACGTAGGGCAGTTCAAACCAGGAGCAACTCTTGAGGTAGCTCCAATACATTCGATGCCTCTGACTGCGCCGTCGCAGGCTGAGGCACCACTGCCTCTGTACTCCCCGACGAATATTGTCGAGTTTCGGTTTGCAATGGTGGACTCCGAAGTACTGATAGAAACCTCGCAGCATTGACACGAGTTGACGCTGTTGGTCGCGTCGTTTCCAGTGCATATGCCGCTTAAGCCTCTCTTTGGTCTTGGCCAGGAACTTTCGGCAACTTTTAACGCATGGTATTCGAATCAAGGCAAATTTGCCTCCGCGATCCGATCCGCACACGTGTTTGAACCCTAGGAAGTCAAACGTTTCCGGTTTGTTGCCGGTTCTCTCCAAGTCAGCCCGCGCGAAGCGCCCAAAACGCATTAACCACGTCTTTTCCTCTGCCAATTTCAGCCCGAATTTCCCGAATCGTTTGGGCAAGACTCTTGCGAATCCTTCCGCATCACACCTGTATTGGAAATTTACCACGAGGTGAGTCGGCAGAAGGATCCTCCCCCTCGGCCGACTCACCTCGTCATTTTAGTAAAAAGTCGTCGGGCGGGCGAGCGGGTGATGGCGAGTATCACTCGGTTCCTTGAGAGAAAGCTCAAGCTCACAGTCAATCAGGAGAAGAGCAAGGTGGCTCATACCAACGAGATCACCTTTCTCGGTTTTGCCTTTACGGGCGCTAAAATCCGTTGGTCGGACAAGGCCTATGTGCGTTTCAAGCAGCGCATCAAGGAGTTGACCGGACGGAGCTAGGGCGTCTCCATGGAGTACCGCTTGTTCAAGTTGGCAGAATATCTGCGTGGCTGGATGGGGTATTACGGGAAATCAGAGCTGTATCGGCCCATACCAGAACTTGACCAGTGGCTGCGTCGCAGGGTACGCATGTGCTACTGGAAGCAGTGGCGTTATTGCCGCACCAAGGTTCGTGAGCTGATCAAGCTCGGAACCTTCCTGCACACTGCTATCTCGGTCGGATTGAGCCGGAAACGACCATGGAGATTATCCCGCACACTGGCTACCCAATCGGGCATAACCAATCAATAGCTCAAAGATCAAGGTTTGCTTTCTGTCAAAGATCTATGGGTAAACATCCATTACCCGACTACGGCTCGGTAGCTCATAGGAACCGCCTGGTGCGGACCCGCATGCCAGGTGGTGAGGGGGCTGGAGGAGTGATTCCCCCAGCTACCCGATTAGCCATCGGTCGATTTCCTTTGGTTTGGAATAACTTCTGTGATTGAACTTTCCTTTGTGAACATATTTTTGCGGTTCCTCCAAACGATTAGGCTGGCAACAACGATTAACAGGTATGTGTCGTAGGGTTGGGCATCTGGAAAGATCGGGTTCATCAACTGAAAGTGGAATAACGCTGACAGCAGAATGCTGCCATGTGTTCTATTGAACAGTGCAGTAACGATAACGCTAATTGCCAAGCACCCAGCAAAGAACGCCGTAAATGACCACTCGCTCTGTTGGGTTCCGCTCAATAGGAAGGCAGGGAAATGCCACAGCCCCCATATAACACCAAGAATCAACCCGGCCCAGATTGGGGCAAATTTCCTTTGTAAAAGAGGAAGTGCAAGACCTCGCCAGCCGAACTCTTCCATCGGGCCTTTGATGATTGCCACAAACAACCCAACAAATAGCGCTTGATAGGACGCAAATGGAAACGGTTCCGAAAAAAGGTTACCTCTGATCGCAGAGCCGCCAATGAAGATTAACGGAATCCCAATAAACAGAAAGGCATACCAGGCTGCGCTGCAGCGCCAGAGCAAAGCCCTTCCAAGGAAGTTCCGCAGACCTGCGAGACCACCGCTACTGGCAACAAGAGTGAACGCCGCGATTGCAGGAGCATACACCGCCAGGAAAAAGAGGGGATGGTTGCCGGTGAGCTGACCAAAAACCGCTACCATACGTTCCTGCAGAAAGATGTACAAACCCAGGATACCCCATGCCAAGCCGAACGAAATCAGCAGAAATGGTATCAATGAACGAAGCTGTATCCGGTATGCTTTATGCTCTGTGGTATTTTTGTGCATGGTTTTCTCTATCGGCTAACGGTGCGTTAAGCGACGGCGGTTAGCCGTCCACTGGAGCGCCTTGTTAGCCATTTGCTTTGAATCCTTCATGAAACAAGACACTTCCTTGCGGAATGTTTCCATCAAATGAAAGAGCGAAGAACACTTCTTGGGGCACGCCTTCGTGGAATAATCCTTCAACATTCTTGAACCCAAATTGTCGATAGTATTGTGGATGCCCGACCAGACAACAACCTTTCGCCTTGAGGTCCTTCAAGCGTGACAAACCTTCTTGTATAAGTGCCTTTCCAATGCCTTTACGCTGAAAGTCTGGATGTACTGAAACCGGACCGAGCCCATACCAATCTTTGGTACCGTCCGACATGATTACAGGAGAGAATGCAATATGTCCCACAACAATTCCATCTGCCTCCGCGACCAATGATACGGTTAAGGCTTTCACTGTTCGTAGTGCATCAATGATGAACTGCTCAGTGTGATTACTAATCTCCATCGTTTCAAATGCTGCGATAGTCACCTCTGAGATGCCCCCAAAATCAGTGCTTTTCTCGTCTCTAATCAGAATATTTTGTGTCATCTTGGTAATTTATTTTTTTGTTGTGTGATGTGGCTAATCGCGGTGCTGACCCGCGCCGTGGGCAGTGCAAGCAAGTGCAGCTCGGTTGTGGTGGTCACGGTGTCGGGTCCAGCTCCTTGTTCCGGCGCCAGAGGCGATGGACAAGGGGCTGCATGCAGTCAGCACCGCGATTCCTGGCGACGAAGTCGGCAGGAACCCTCAAAATCTACGGTTTATCCGTAGCATTTTTGTTGTTGAGATTGAATTTCAAATTTATTCAAAATCATCCGCGACGACCAATAAGTTTAGATTATTTCAGGTTGAAAAAACCAACATGGATTGGCACCGGATAGCTGTGCCTTTAAAAAACATCAAAAAAAGTTGACCTTATTCTAGTATCCCTATCCTAAGGCTAAATCCTTATGGTCGAAAATGTTTCCGGCAATTGAACCAACAAACGATTAGCTACCCGCAGACTGGAAAGAACCGCACTTTCTAAAAGGGGTACCCCCTCAGCAGCGTAGGATCCGCAGAACCAGATCCGTCTGTTATCCTGCTGATGTAACTGCTGGAGTAAATCTAAACCAGCCAACGACTGCTCATTGACGACCGGCCGTTGTAAGTTATACTGGGCGACAATGGTATCTGGCTGAGGCGCAAACAGAGGATTGATGGTCTGGATAATTGGTTGGGCAATCTGCCACTCCGGATTAAAGCGGTTCATCCACACACTGCACATTGTGGCACACCGGTCCTGAGCAATGATGAGATTTATAT
The DNA here is from genome assembly GCA_041622895.1 of Desulfobulbus sp. Lineage (GTDB taxonomy): Bacteria > Desulfobacterota > Desulfobulbia > Desulfobulbales > Desulfobulbaceae > Desulfobulbus. The sequence continues at coordinate 4,263 of JBFJXW010000258.1, forward strand.
GAGCCCAGTCTTCATTTTTGGCAGGCATCAAGTCCGGATCCTGATGAACGATAATGGGCACGTCGTCATAGCTAAAAGCGCTGAGCATTTTGCATTCAGCCTCGGAAGGGCTGGATAAAAGATCGAGGGCTTGATTAGCCTGAGTGGCCACAATCAGATGATCGAATGTTTCGGCCTGCCCCTGTGTCGTTTCCACCCGCACACCAGCCGGTGTTGAATACACAGCACAGCCCCCTGTTCGATAGCGAATATCATCAATGCCACGGCTCAAACGCTGTACGACGTCTTGCGTACCATATTTTGTTCGTAATAAGGGCTGGGCTCCAAATAGATTGAGTAATGTTTTCAAAATAACGGGAGCCGGGTAAGCATCTATACTCTCATAAGAACACGTGCAAACCGTTGAAGCGAGGGTCGGATAAAGAAAATCGTAGATAAAGGCTCGTGAATAAGCCTTGGATTGTAAATAATCAGCCAGCGTTGTTTGATACGATAAGCCATCAGCCAAGTCCAGCGAAGCGCCAAAGGCAAAACGCTTGATATCATTCATAATCTGATTCAGGTGTTCTGTGATATCAGGCCGGTCTGGTAATTGAGGCTGATAAGCGACATCTA
>JBFJXW010000259.1:0-4851 GCA_041622895.1 Desulfobulbus sp.
GGGATCCAGATCCTGGTTGGGGCAACAGGAGGGATTCTTTGGTTTCTGGTTCGTAACCGATATTTCTCAATACAATTCACAGTGAAAGCGTAAGGTTAGAGTCTGAATTATTACTTTGACCATTGACCGATTGGATGGATGACTTTTCCCAGACAGAAAAAGTCATCCTCAAGCCCCAGATACTTTCAGACCATCAAATAAAGAGATTCCGGGAACATCTCTGTCTCTGTTTAATATGTGTTCTGCTCTTGATTGTTGGTCTATCGATTCGAATTCTTGTTCATCACCAGACCTTATTTGGCTAATTTCCCTGGTGAAAATCCTTGAACCTCTGAAATCCGACCTCTCCACCAAATTCCTGAGCTATCAGAGATGGGCTTGCCTTGCCGATCGGTAAAAACAGCATTTCTAAGGTGAATATAGGAAGGAGTCTCTGTCTTTTCTGAAGGTGAAACACAAGTACACTGATCACCAATTTTCTTGAATATTTCTCTTACCCCCTCAGAATGCTTTCCGCTTTCGAAGGGGCTGGCAAAATATGCACTGAGATCATCAAAATATTGCCTAACCCCAACAAGTGTTCCCGAAATCAGAATGCCCCCAACCGTAAGTGTTATATCCAACTCAAATCGATTTTTATTAGCCAGGTTCACCAGGAATTGAAGGAACCAGTCTTTCGAGGGTGTACTGCCTGTTGCGAATATGTTTTTTTCGTTTACCATGCTTGCCTCCCATGAGTCGTACGTCCACCTGGTAGTGCCTCTGTATAGGTGGTGGCTGTCCATGTGTCATACGGTAAGTATGATGATGATGATTTCCAGATCTGCAAATCACCCCGTTTTTTTTCGAAATATTCTTGAATTTACTGAAATGCCAGCATGCTCCGTTTTGATCTATTTGATGTGCTTATCTTACCGTCCGCCTGAGGTGCGGCTGGGGCAAAGCGGAGGTGTCGCCCTACCCCTTTGAGGCGCTTATTCAGTGTCTTAGGCTCTGGCGTGGGTTTCTTTTATGTGATAGTGCAGTCATCGAGATGATTTTGGCAAAGTGAAGGAAGGTCGCAGGACCGGTCAGTACGACGCAAAGAATGATACTGACACCCATTCGGTGATCAGCGGCTTGCAAGCACCCAAAAAAAAGCGCGGCGTTTCAAATTGCATTGAAACGCCGCGCTCGGGTGGTACCAACAGCTTCAATGAGCGTTCAAAACATCCGCCAATTCAAGGCGGCACTGGTTTTTCCCGGTCATTCGTTGTGCCGTTCACGATACGCTTTATGGGCCATCGAAAACGTTTTCACCACGATCAGGCGAGATCGAAGCGGTCAAGGTTCATCACCTTGTTCCACGCCGCCACGAAGTCCTGGACAAACTTCTCCTTCGCGTCTGCACATGCGTAGACTTCAGCCAGGGCGCGAAGTTCGGAGTTGGAACCGAAGATCAGGTCGACACGAGTGCCGGTCCATTTCGGCGCACCTGTTGCGCGATCGCTGCCTTCATACAGATCCCTGTCTTCAGAGACGGGCTTCCACGTCGTGCCCATGTCGAGCAGATTGACAAAGAAATCATTGGTAAGGGTTCCGGGTTGCTTGGTGAAGACACCGTGCTGCGACTGTTCGAAATTGGCATTCAAGACACGCATGCCACCAACAAGAACCGTCATTTCAGGCGGAGTCAACGTCAGCAATTGTGCCTTATCGACCAGCATTTCCTCTGCCGATACGGTGTATTTGGTCTTGAGGTAATTGCGGAAACCATCTGCTTCCGGCTCCAGAGCGGAAAAAGACACAACATCCGTTTGCTCCTGGGAGGCATCCATACGGCCCGGCGTAAAGGGAACCGTTATAGTGTACCCCCCATTCTTCGCCGCTTGCTCAACACCCGCGCACCCTGCCAAAACGATCAGGTCCGCCATGGAAACCTTCTTGCCGAACTCGCTCTGGATGGTTTCCAGTTTCTTCAACACCTTCTCCAGTTGAGCGGGCTGGTTGACTTTCCAGTCTTTCTGCGGTGCCAGACGAATGCGGGCACCGTTCGCGCCGCCGCGCATGTCGGAACCACGGAAGGTCGAAGCCGATGCCCAGGCAGTCGCAACCAGCTCGGAGACAGACAGGCCGAGTGCTAGGATCTTGCCTTTCAGCGTGGCGATATCACTCTCACCTATCAGTTCATGATCGATTGCAGGGATCGGATCCTGCCAAATCAATTCTTCCTGAGGAACTTCCGGTCCGAGATAGCGTGTACGAGGGCCCATATCCCGGTGCGTCAGCTTGAACCAGGCGCGGGCGAAGGCATCTGCGAACTCTTCCGGATTTTTATGGAAGCGCCGCGCAATGGGTTCATAGATCGGATCCATCCGCATCGCCATGTCGGCGGTGGTCATTATGATCGGCACCCGCTTCGACGAATCGTGAGCGGCTGGAGCCATGTTTTTGTCCGATGCATCCTTTGGCGTCCATTGCTGCGCGCCTGCCGGGCTTTTGGTCAGTACCCACTCGTTGTCGAACAGCATGTTGAAATAGTTCATGTCCCACTTGGTCGGGGTCGGGTTCCATGCGCCTTCCAAACCACTGCCAATCTGGTCGCCGCCTTTGCCGGTGCCATGACTGCACTTCCAGCCAAGTCCCTGCTCCTCTAAACCGGCAGCCTCGGGTTCAGGCCCAACCGTTGCAGGATCGCCGGCACCGTGGCACTTGCCAAAGGTGTGTCCGCCGGCGGTAAGCGCGACTGTCTCCTCGTCGTTCATTGCCATGCGGGCAAATGTCTCTCGCACGTCCCGTCCGGACGCGACCGGATCCGGGTTGCCGTCCGGGCCTTCCGGGTTCACGTAGATCAGACCCATCTGCACCGCCGCCAGGGGGTTTTCGAGATCGCGTTCACCGCTGTAACGACTTTGAGGCTTGTCGCTCGTAGCCAGCCATTCTTCTTCAGCACCCCAGTAGATGTCTTTTTCCGGCTCCCATATATCCACACGCCCGCCGCCGAAACCGAAGGTCTTGAACCCCATCGATTCCATCGCGACATTGCCTGCCAGAATCATCAGGTCGGCCCAGGAAATTTTCCGGCCATACTTCTGCTTGATCGGCCAGAGCAGCCTGCGTGCCTTATCGAGGTTGACATTGTCGGGCCAACTGTTGACGGGCGCAAAGCGTTGGTTGCCAGTCCCTGCACCGCCGCGGCCATCGCCGGTACGGTAGGTACCTGCACTGTGCCATGCCATGCGAATAAAAAAAGGTCCATAATGCCCGTAATCCGCCGGCCACCAGTCCTGCGAATCGGTCATCAGGGCGTGGAGATCCTTTTTCACCGTAGCAAGATCCAGGCTCTTAAATTCTTGGGCGTAGTTAAAATCCGCGCCCATCGGATTGACCTTGGGGCAGTGTTGACGCAGAACATCCAGGTTCAACCGGTTTGGCCACCATTCGCGATTCGACCTGCCACCCACTACGTGCTTGTTCGTTCTTCCCGTTACGGGGCATTTTTTTTCGTCACTCATAAAACCTCCCATTGTTGTAAGTTTTCCACCGTACTGCTTTAAAGACAGTGCATTGATGCCCACAATGAGTTTGTGAGTAGGTTTCCAATCGACTCCAGGGCTTCAACATTCTGAATTTCCCTCTTTGCACAACCTCCATCAAGTGCGACGAATCTACAAGAGAACGTATTTCCGGCGCTCTATCGACAAGCCGCCAGGAAAGGTAACCCCGAGTTCAATACAGCATTTCCACCCAGGACAGAGAAACTGAGCATCCTGCACCGGCAATGTTCCGTGGGGACCAGCGGGTAGTTTGTTTGATTGTCAGCGACCGGAGCGCCACCCTCGTTGGGCAGTCTGTACGCCATGACGATTTCTCCAGCTCTGGGAAAGGATGCTTATCTTCCTTTCTCAATACATTCTCGGCAGGTGCCTCGCACCTCAACGTGCGTTGCCTCAATCTCGCCAAAAGAATCTACCGAATCAGGAAGTCTGATGTTATCGAGATCATTACTGTAGAAGTCACGAGTGAACCCGCATTGCCCGCAAACAAAATGATGATGGCTCTTCAGGTTAGCGTCGAAACGAGTGCCTTCACGGCTCGTACCCAGCGTTACGACCAGCCCAAGATCCTTCAGCAGCCACAGGGTCCGGTAAACGGTATCAAGAGAGACAGTCGGTAACCGGTCCCTGACGCGATGGAAAACCTGATCCGCATGAGGGTGATCCCCTGTTTGAGCAACTTCACGGAAAATTTCCATGCGCTGGGGTGTCAACTTGACGCCTTCGCTCCGGCAAACCGTCTCGAACGATTTCATTCGTTGTGCAACTTCGCTTTTATTGATACTCATAATCTCTACTTGTTAGGATTTGATTCCTATTTAACGAGATGAACACCATCAAAAGAAAAAGTCAATATTTTTTTACAAACAACAGCACAAAAACACTTAATATATCGATATTATAGATTAAATAAACATGCCTAATATGCCTCTCAAGAAGGAAGATATCCCCTCAATGATGACATAGGCTCTGTTTCTCTGCGATTCTCTTCCATGCGTGAGATAACGAAAGATGTTTGATAGTGGGGTCGCCTTGGGAATAAAAGCCGTTGCGGAGAAGGGATAGGTGGAGGAGGAATATTTCCATGAACATGCCGCAAGCGCTTTTTGTCGTCCTGCCTGTGCACCTCCCGGCTAGCCGAAGGATCGATACGCCGGCATTACTTTTTGTCCAGGACGTTGTTTCCGATCACCATTCTTGTGCTCAACCTGGCCTTCTGTTTCCTCGACGTTGCCTTCTTCGTGCTCTTTTAAATGACGTTACGCCTGGTTATCAACATTCATCCTCTCATGTAAACGTGTATTATGCTGATAAA
>JBFJXW010000260.1:0-4772 GCA_041622895.1 Desulfobulbus sp.
CGGGTTTCGAACTGCTGATACTTTTATCTGCAACCTGTATCACTGCATGGGCAACTTACCGGCTATACCGCTCATGCACAGATTTGTGTGAGGAGCCCTGAAATGATTGTTCTAATTCCTTGCTGAGTATCGGGTCCGCATCTACAAGAGTAAATGGGGTCCATCTGCATAAAGGAACGCGAAGTCCCACAGGATTATGAGTATGCAGATGCCTTGGATATCGTTCGCGCCGCCGGAAAAACCAGAAAGTTGCAAAAAGAGGAGGGGCGACTCGACTGCGGTGACTAGATAGTCGGCCTTGAAAAAGCTCACATTGAATTGATTTTTTGAAAAGTATATCAGGTGGATCGAGACACTTGATGGATAGATTTGCCTCTGTGGGCGAGGACAACTCCTCGCCCACAGAGGCAATAGTAGAAACCTACTGTTGTGGGCATTTGAAATCTATCTGAAATTAGTTGGTTAGCGCAGCAGTCTTTGCTAAGACAACACGGTTACGTCCGTTTCTCTTGCCATCATAAAGGGCCATGTCTGCCTCATGGACACAACGATCCAGGTCCATATCTTCTGAAATATAGGTGCTTAAACCAAGGGTAATGGTTATCTGAAAAATTTTATCTTCATGTTTAAAATTCAATTTTGAAACACTATCTCGCAAACGTTCAGCAATCTTTGTAGCACTTTCAGAATCTGTTTCAGGAAAAAATATCAAAAACTCTTCACCACCCCATCGTGCTACTTTGTCTTTTGCCCGTAGCGCACGGGACAATGTTTCTGCAACAGTAATGAGAACATTATCACCGCAGTTATGGCCGTAGGTATCATTTATCGCTTTAAAATAATCTATATCACATATCGCCAGGGAGAATCCCTTAAAGTCATTAGATTTTTCAGGCCGAAACAGCCTACGCTGAAGTGTTGCTATACTACTATTCAGGGTTTTGATCATAGCCCTGCGATTTGGTAGTCCGGTAAGTTGGTCTGTAAGGGCAAGTGTCTCTATCTCTTCCTTTTTTAGTTTCAGATCCTCATACGCTGACGCCAGTCTGTTCTGTGTCAACAGACGTTCCTCTTCCAGGCGGATAGCAGAGGCGAACGCTTCGATAATATACATTTCAACTTCTGAAAAATTTCGTTTTTCGGTATCAACTACACAAAGCGATCCAACGACTTCATTTTCTAACAGAATGGGAAATCCCAAGTAAGATTTCAACCCATATTCAGAGACATTTGCATCAAGCGTCTCCCACTCTGATCCTTCGAGGTCGTTGAGCACCACTGGGGTCATGTTAGATTGGCTGCTTTGCCGTATGGTCATGTCATAGCAAATATGCCCTTCTGGAGAATCTTCTCGCTGGAACCCATTCGGTTCATGATCAATACACCAGGTTTTAAGCACTCCAGACTCAAGCCGGTTGTAAAGAGCCACCGTAGATCCAAGCACTTTGCCTAACGTGTCGACTACAATAGACATATTTTGTTTGGGATCCGGGCCTAAAAGATAAAAATAATCGAACAGAAAGCGGCGCATTTCCTCGAGTGATTTTTCAGCATTTATCCTAAGCTGGGTTTCATGCTCGGCTATTTTTTCCCAGTTGGTAATTTGTTCGGTCATTTTATCTGTTTTCTTTGTGGAGGTGGAAAGATATTGACGTAGTCAAGTAAAAGTGGACACCTTTTTAGGTGGCCTTTTTAAATTCTAGGAGTCTGTCGGTCTTGCCCCAACATTAAAGTGCACTAACCTAAATTGTTGCCAGTTGATGTTGGGGGGTAAATAGACCCTGTAATTTTATCGTTATTGAGCGGCTCAATATCGTCAATTCGACGAAAAAAAGCTCTTTTAAGGGGATTTATACCCGCCAAAGCATGCAGTCGCCTCAGATCCCACTCTTTACAGGCCAACTCCACTCCTCGGAGCAGGATTTGGCGGAACCCCTTTACTGCCTTGATAATGCCGAAGACCGGTTCGACAGTACTTTTTCGTTTGGAGTAAAGAGCGTGGCCATCTTTGCTCTTCAACCGATGGTTAATCCGGGTACAATCCGCATTGTCGGGTAGAGGGGGTGGCTTGGCGAAGCGTTCTTTGAGTGTTTGGTTGTGGGTATCGCGTCCGGTGCTGATATACGGCAGCACTTTGTGTTGCAAGCAAAGGTCGATGCTGGTTTCGCTGAAGTAACCTGCACCGGCCAAAAGGGTGTCGAGACGGTTCCAAGGCTTTGGCCTTACGTTCAGCAAGCTTCTGCTCGTATTCGGCTTGTTCCGCAGTATGAGGTGCAGTTGCCGGTCGTTGGATTTCGGCCTTGGCTTTGGCAATGGCGTTCAGACGCTGTTCGCGCCGTGCGAGTTTGTCCGGAATGTCCATTCTGTCGGGGATATCGGTACGGTCGGCTTCTTCATCCAGGCGCAACAGGTCTTTAACCTCGGCTTTGAGTTGAGCTTCGAGCTGGCTGGCACATTCCCAGCTCAGGACGCGGTGCTTGGAGGCATTGGCTTTGATCTTGGTTCCATCGAGGCTGATTTTGGCCAGCTTTAAAATACCCATCTCCTGAGCAATGCCGAGAATTTGGACAAAGAGCGGTGTCAGTTCCGAGAGAAAGCGTTTGCGAAAGTTGGCGTTGGTGTCATGGTCGGGATGATCATTGGCGGTAAGGTAACGAAAGGCCACGGAGTCGTACGTCGCCCGCTCAAGCTTACGACTGGAAAAGACGCCTGTGGCATAACCGTAAAACTGCAGAGCCAGCAGCATAGCTGGGTGATGAGCCTTGGAACCATGACCAGCATAGCTGGCCTTGATAGCAGTGAAATCAAGTTGTTCGACTATATTGGGTATTCCGGTGAAAGCGGCCGGGCGAACTGCCGCGAAAGCGGCCGCTGTTCCGTTTTGAAAACGGCCACCATTCCGGTGAAAACGGCCAGTGCCAAGAGAGGGTCTCGGGGTTGATGATTTATACTGTCACAGTTTCGGCTTTCCGGTCAAGCATTGATCGTTTTCGTCGCATAGATTCTCCTTTCAGTTCAAGTTTATAGGCATTATGCACCAGCCTATCCAAGATGGCGTCAGCCAATGTTGGGTCCTGCATAGCATCGTGCCAGGCCTTCACCGGCAGTTGACTGGTGATGATGGTCGCCTTGCGGTCATAACGTTCTTCGACAATTTCCAGGAATTCCCGTTGTTCCTCCCTGGTCAAGGGGGAGATGAGGAGGTCATCCAGGATCAAGACCTCGCATTTGATAAGGGGTGCAAGGAGCTTGGCGTAGCGGCCGTCAAGCCGTGCCACCGCAATCTCTTGAATCAATCGCGGCACTCGTTGGTAGAGGGTTGTGTACCCATCCCGACAGGCTTTTTGCGCCAGGGCGCAGGCCAGGTAACTTTTGCCGGCACCGGTCGGCCCGGTCACCAGAATGTTGTGATGGCTCGTCACCCATTGATTCAGGGCAAGCGACATAACGGTTGCGCGGTCCAAGCCACGTCCCTGCTTGAAGTCAAGATCCTCAAGTGAAGCGGACAGGCGCAGCTTGGCATTCTTGAGCCGGTTCTGCATTCTCCGGTTTTCCAGGTCTGTCATCTGGTAATCAACGATCAGGCCGAAGCGCTCCTCAAAGGAGAGGTGTGTGATGTCCGGTGATTGCAGTTGGTCGGCAAAGGCCCTGGCCATAGCTGCGAGTTTCATGGCGTTCAATTTCTCAATGGTTGGCTGTGTCAGCATGCTGTTTCCTTTCGTTGTTGTAGTACTCTGTACCCCTGATATTGTCGTGAACCATAGGTGGCATGTCTATCTGTCGGGGGAGTGGCTGTTGGTCCAAGTTGTTTTCAAGGATCGACTTGATGCTTCTATAGGTAACGCCTTTGATGGTGAGAGCCCTTGCGCAGGCCCTCTCCAGGCGTTCGTTGCTGTAGCGCTTAGCTAAGGAGATGATCCCCATGCAGGAGCGGAAGCCGTGTTCGGGATAGGCCTTGCGTGACAGTATGTTCTCTACCACTTGCGCCGTCGCTGTTCCAGTCTGGGCCGCCCACGAGATCATCCTTCCTGGTGTCCAGGCGGCAAATTCTTGGTGCGCCTTGGGCATATGTTCCGGGGTTGTTGTGTGTATCCCCCGGACAGACGACCTGGGATGAGAGGCAATGCGGTTTCTCTTATAGAAGCACTCAACGATCGTCTCGGTGTAACGGAGTTCCACCTGCTCCTTCACCAACTGATGAGGGACACTGTAGAAATGTCCTTCCAGTTCAACGTGGTAATCGATATGCACCCTGGCCTTCTTCCACTGGGCATACTGGTAGGGGGTTGCCGGTAAGGGCAGCATGGCAGGCAAGTCGATCTCTTCAAACCGGCTTTGCCTGCAACCGGGCAGTTTTCTGAAAGGACGGTTGTTAAGCAAAATAAGACGTTCCCGAATGGCAGCATTGGCTTCGGCCAGGCTGAAGAAGGTCCGGTTGCGAAGGCTTGCCAGGATGAAGCGTTGGGCTATCAGTACGCCGCCTTCGACCTTGGCCTTATCCTTGGGATGGCAGACACGGGCAGGAACGACAGCGGTGCCATAATGATCGGCAAGCTCGGTATAGGTGGGATTGATTTCAGGTTCATAGCGGCAGGTCTTGGTAACCGCGGAGAGCAGGTTGTCGGGGACCAGGCAATGCGGAACAGAACCCAGAAAAGCAAAGGCCCGGGCATGGGAGCCGGTCCAGTCCGGAAGGGACTGCGTCCAGGTGAGCTCGGCATAGGTCTGATTACTGGCTCCCATGACCCCCACGAACATCTGGGCTTGCCGGA
>JBFJXW010000261.1:0-4758 GCA_041622895.1 Desulfobulbus sp.
CTCGCCGCGATTCGCATGCTCTTCAACTGGTTGGTTGTCAGTCAGGTGATCCCGACAAATCCGGCGCACGCCGTCCGAGGACCAAAGCATGTGGTGAAAAAAGGCAAGACGCCGGTGCTGTCGGCCGAAGAAGCTAGGGAGCTGATCGATTCCATTGATACGGACTCTCTGATCGGCCTACGCGATCGCGCTCTGGCCGGCCTTATGGTTTATACCTTCGCGCGTGTAGGTGCGGTCATCAAGATGCGTGGTGACGATGTGTATGTGCAGGGCCGCCGCATGTGGGTGCGTTTGCACGAAAAAGGAGGTAAGCGTCATGAGATGCCTTGCCACCATAATCTCGAACAATACCTTGAGGCCTATATCGAGGGGGCGGGGATTAGCAGTAACTTAAAGGGGTATTTCTTCCGCACTGCCCGCGGCCGCACTAACCAGCTTTCCGATAATCCTATGCATCAGGTGGACGTGTATCGCATGGTCAGCCGTCGCGCCAAGGATGCCGGTGTCCGCACCCAAATCTGCTGTCATAGTTTTCGAGCGACCGGGATTACGGAATACTTACGCAATGGCGGCAAACTTGAAGTGGCACAACAGATGGCGAATCATGAATCAGCCCGCACCACCGGCCTTTATGATCGGCGCAATGACCAGATCTCACTTGATGAGGTCGAGCGGATTCTGATTTAAAGATCGATATTCTTTAGCATTCATTTTCGTTCCATAAGACTGCAAGCCCCGTTAAAGGATCAATGAAAACATAGCGGCTTTTTCGCCCTGTGGAGCTCTTTTTTCTCTAAATAGAACCTGAATTGGCGGCTGGTTGGAAGAATGTTGGGGTTGGGTCCACGTTACGTATACTTCAGAGATATCCTTACTCTGATTACGCAGGGTAGTATTCAGCATCTAAGACTGCCCCCTGTTCCGCGTTGAAAATTGACTCTCTTACGCATGGGACGAGGATATTATTTCATTTTCAAACACGGACACCAGGCTATTTACCGATTGCGAAGGTGGCCTCCTCATCTTTGATAGGCAGCAGGATGGTGAAGGTTGTGCCTTCCCCGAGTCGACTGTCGACTTGGATTTCTCCATGATGTTTTTTGACGATGCCGTAACTGACTGACAACCCCAGACCGGTACCCTTAACTTCGGATTTAGTGGTGAAGAAAGGTCTGAAAATATGCTCCATTACCTCGGGATTTATACCGACACCGGTATCTTTGATCGCCACCGCCACCTTATTGTTTTTTTGCCAGGTAGTTACTGTAATCACCCCGCCTGACTTTTGGCAGGCATACGCCGCATTGGTAAGGAGATTGAGGACGACCTGTTTGATCTGATCCGAAACTGCCAATATCTGCGGTAGATCATGCGCATAGTTGCACACTACGGAAATCCGTTTCCTGTTAAAATCGCTCTTTTGCAAAAGCAGGATGGAGTCGAGAGCATGGTGCACATCCAACAATGCTTTCCTACCCGAAGATGGCCGGTTAAAATCCTGAAGACTACGGATCAAATCCTTAATGCGTTCACTTTCGTTGATGGCCGCATCCAGCAACTCTTTATCCTCTTTTTCCAGAATCGCCCTTTTTTTCAAACCTTTGAGTACGGAGAGAATGCCCTGTAGGGGATTGTTGAACTCGTGGGCGATGGAGGCAGACAGTTTACCGATCGCCGACAGCTTTTCAGCATGCAGAATCTGTTTCTGCGATTCCTGCAACTCGCGGGTACGTTGCTCAACCTTTCGTTCTAAATCGTTATTTATGTCCAGAATCAGTTTTTCGAACTGCTTTCGTTCGGTGATGTCCCTGTGGGTTCCGACCATACGCAATGCATGGTTATTTTCACCTCTCTCAACAGCCTTGCCCCTGCCTTGTATCCATTTCCATTCCCCGTCGCTTGTTCGCATGCGGTATTCAATGAGAAATGTTTCGCATCGGTTTTCAATGCAATCATTATTGGCGGCGAACACGGTTTCTTTGTCATCGGGATGGATCAATTCAGCCCACGCCTCAGTGGATTGAGGTCGCGTATTGACATCATAACCAAGCATCGACCAGTATCCTGGGCTGTAATAGACATGTCCCGATGCAATATCCCAATCCCACAATCCATCCTTGGTAGCTTCCATGGCCATGCGGAATCGTTCCTCACTCTCCCGAAGGGCTGCCTCCACATGTCTTCGCTCAGTTATGGAACGTGCCTGCTGGATATTTTGATATGCGGCGCTAGAAAGTTGATTGGCTAAAATGAAGAGGGCTTGAGCAACATGTCCAAATCGCTCTTGTGACATGGAAGGCACTTCATGGAACGCTTTCATGAAAGCTGTTTCGTCTGCTCCGATTGAACGAGCATATGCTTGCATGTTTTCTTCGTTTTGGGTCTCATCTCTCACCTGGCCGATCAACCAGTTGGCGATGTGATGGCCCCCGACAGTGATGCTGGCGCCGGCATCCCATAACCCTCCACTGAGACACGGCTGCACAATAGGACCACTTGGATGATACCGTCCGATGGCAGCGTCGGATTTAAAACAGTTGAAACAGCCTAGTTCGGTTTTGCGAATGATCTCGCTGCACAGGTGGGTGAAATTACTCGGCGCCGTTATTGGGGTTCCGTCAGGATGTGTGATTATGGAAGCCACTCCGGTTGCTGCAGCGAACTCGTCTTGGAGGTGCTGAATTACTGCTGGGTCGAACAGGTCCTCAAAGGTGATGCCATCCGCCTGGTTAAGCGGACAGGTGAGGGTTGCCAAACGTTTCTCAAGCGCTTCCTCCATTCGTTTGTATTCAGTGATGTCCCGAAATTCGGTCATCCGGACAATGCGCCCTTTATAAGGAATATTGGTACCTCGAACGCTGATGGGATACCTCGTGCCATCTTTGCGGAGTCCAACGATTTCGTATGGTTGTTTAAAGTCACGCTGAATATTTCGCGTGATTAATTCGCGACATTCAGGTGCCGCGAGCATAAACCCGTCCATGCCGATAAGCTCTTTGACAGAGTAACCGGTCTGGTCCGAGAGGGCTTGATTACAGTCTAAAATGATTCCTTGGTCATGTAGGAAAATTCCGCCAAAAGATGCATTATGGATTGCTCTAAACCTTTCCTCGCTCTCCCTCAGCGCCTCTTCATCTTGCTTACGCTTGGTGATGTCATAAAAAATGCAGTGAGTCTGCTGGAATTGGCCTTCCGGATCTTTGCCAATCTTGCCAGAAAGGGACACAAGGATGGCAGAACCATCTTTTCTGACCATCTCGAACTCGATGCCGAGAATCTCGCCTATTGCCTTGAACTTTGAGAAATTTTGCTTGAAATGGTCCCGCCAGTCCGGATGAAGAAAGTCGCCGAAATTTCTACCGATGACCTCTTCCCTCGTATAGCCGAGTGCCTCCAGCCATGCCTGGTTGACCTCGATAAAACAGCCGTTGTTGTCAAGGGACTGATAAGCTAGCGGAGTCGGATCGTAAAGTTGCCTCAGGAGAGCATTCTCGGCAACGAGGCGTACTTCTTGAGCCTTCATTGTAGCCAGCCTTTTCTCGAGGGAAGCTATAATTTCGACAGGGGATTGGTTATGCTCTTCCATTGCCTTTTCAGGTTCTTGTGAGAAATTGATCTGATACAAACTGTATTAACTGTATTGAGGTTGTCCTGTAAATCCCCATTGACCCAAACCACCCATAGTATCAAGTTTGCGGTGAGCAAAATCTAACACAAGCGAAAATATGTGGAACAAGCATGCCATTACCGAAGAAGGGGGCAAGGGAAATGTTAGACTAGTAAATTCTGCGCAAAATCAACATAATTCCAATTTATACGAACTGGTAACCCGCCTAAAGTACTCCACTGATCATGGAAACGTCAATCCTTTGAATTATTGTACTAATTCGCCTTTTCACCACCGAAATACCAATTCAACAACCGATCTAACTATCTATAATTTAGATACAAAATTACCGAACCACATTGTGGCAGAGCGTGTACGCTGAAGGCATTGATACCTATCAGGACCTTTCCTTTCGCGACAGCTACGGCTAACATATCAGGGACAGTGTGACCGGTACCCAGATTTCACCCATCCCATACAACAGTGACAAGGAATTACCGAATGCTCAATCTTTCAAGGCCTTCTATTTTCACAACATTTCTGCTTTTTGCTATCGCAGTTCCGTCATTCTGCATGGCATGGTCCGGAAAAGTCGTTTCTATATCAGACGGCGATACCATCAAGGTGTCGCATAACGATAAAGTAGAAAAAATAAGGTTATACGGAATAGATACCCCAGAAAAAGCACAAGACTTCGGGCAAAAAGCCAAAGCCCTTACAAGCGCACTGGTAGCAGGGAGGAATGTCGAAGTCCAACGAATGGACGTTGACCGGTACGGCCGAACCGTTGGATTGGTTACCGTCGATGGTCAAATCCTTAACGAATTGATTGTCCGTAATGGTTACGCATGGGTGTATCGACAATATTGCCAAGAGAAATTCTGCGCAGAATGGATCAAAACTGAGGCTACCGCTAAGCAGTTAAAGAAGGGACTATGGCTAGATTCTCATGCGGTCCCACCATGGGAGTGGAGGCACCAAGGAAAGCAGACAAACGCCTACCGACAGCAATCTACAACCAAAACCGGGCAGAAAACTAGCATGGCCAACGGAGAATATCATGGCAATGTCAGCAGCCACAAATTGCACAAGCCTGGCTGCAGTGCCTTCAATTGCAAGAACTGTACAGCAGTCTTTAAATCGAAGAGTGC
>JBFJXW010000262.1:0-4737 GCA_041622895.1 Desulfobulbus sp.
GGAAAGAACCAATACTTGTATTTAGAGTGGCTGCTTGTGATGCGCATAACAGCAGACGCTTAATAAACAGCAAGAAATTTCAATTACCTATTACCATGCGAAAAACAATCCTACTGCAGACTGTTATAGCATTGTTCCTGGCATATCAGGCGAGTGTATGCCTGGCGGCAGAAACGTGGTACACCAGCTCCCGGACCACTACAATAACAACCAAGACGTCTACAACGACGAGTGTTCGAAAGGTCCGACCCTCGTGTAAAATACGAAAGACAGCTGCAGCTTCTCAAAAGAGATCCACAGCTTCTCCTGCGCATCAGGTCTTCAAAAAAGTCGGCAACGGAAGGAACGATGCGAATTGCGTTTTGTATTTACGGCAGCAGCGAGGAATTAAACTGCCAGCGAAAAACCTCACGACGTATGCTTCCAAAGTAGCGATTATCAATTCCTCTGTTCCACAGGAAAAAAGTGTCGCCATTATTCGAACACCTGGCAAAAACGCACGATTCGGACACCTGGCCGAGGTGACAGGTCTAGAAGAAAATAACGGCAAAATTACAATGCGATTGGCAGAAGCCAACAATCCATACCGTGGATATTTTAAGCGTACGATAACAGGGGAAAGTTTAGAAGATATCCAAAAGAATGCCTATATCGTTGGCTATTATGTAGAACCCTATTGAACGATACCGGCCCCACTCCGAAGTTCCGCGTAGTGGGTATCAACGTATTCCCCGCCCTGCTGCGGTCGCACCAGAGGAACGAGACCTGAAACAGCAACGGTGGTAGAGTATACACATGTAACGGTTGGAGATACCTGCAGACACTGGTACAAACACAGAAGGTGTATATCGATGTGGAAAAAAACCGTTTACGCTCTTGTAGTTGCCCTGATTACAACAGGAGTGGTACCGTCAACAGGGCTGTGCAGACATCCAGGGTATCATGGAAGTCCCGCCCGCTTTCACGGCGGGTATCATCGTGCGCCAAGCCGTTATTATGGCGGCTCTCATGGAAGATATCATCACCATGACGCGTGGGCCTGGGGATTGGGCGGGCTGGTCGTCGGCTCGGTACTCGCTGCGGCATTGCTGTACTCTCCACCACCGCCGCAAGCAGTGTACCGGTATCCTCCACCCCCAACAAGAATCTATTCCTATAAACCCAGCATCCCTCCTGGTATGTGCCGCTGGGAGCGGACGGTATTGGACAATTATGGACGGGCTATCCTGGATCGAAATGGTCATCCCGTATTGGAGTACACCATAGGATCGTGTCAGGTTCCACCGAATTGATCCTAGGACACGCTGAAAGGAAGTTGTAAGAAATGTGAACAGATCCACTCCGTTGCCAGCAGGCAAAGGACTCCATGTAAATCGCAGAAAAGGGAGCGAATCATGAAAAAAGCAATGACAGCAATTCTCTTTGCCGTATTGGCAACAGCATTGCCGGCAATGGCCGCTGACAAAAATTCCACGGTAAACGATACGGTTAAAGAGCAGCAGGAACAGCAGCAACAGGAAATGAAAAGGCAACAAATGCTCAATGACCTGCAAATGCAGGATCAAAAACAGAAACAGCTCCTGCAGCAACAGGACGCCAAATTGAAAAGACAGCAGAAGCGGTTAGGCATCAAATCATCGGGTACCAACTGATCATCCGACCCGAATGCTCGGAGGAAATTTTCTCCAAAGGGCACAGGGGGCTGCATATACCGCGAACGACCCGACGCAGCGGGGAGAGAACGGCGGCATGGAGTTCCGCGGACAGTGCATGCAGGTAACGAACCGATCCCTGCATAGACTGGCTGTGCGATACTGGTTTGCTGCATCACCGCCTGTTTTCCCCCTGTTTGTGTAACCGTCTCCTCGCTCTTCCGCCGAATGCTGGCCGACGTAGGCGGTGAGTAAAAATTATCCAGCAAATAGCAAAAGAAACGCTTTTCGGTTCAACATTTTGAACAATCATAACTATCTATACTTTTGAGAAAAATGCCAAATCCCTTTGCCCTGTTCAAAACAAGGCGCGTCAATACTCCACAGCAGAACGCCAAAAATACCACACTGCCTACCGCACCTCTGCGCTGCCCGTTATCAACACACTGATATTATTATATTAAAAAAGAAACAATCGCTTTACTGCAAGTTGGCACACTGAATGCTTGATGAAATACACCCTCCCTCCTTTCCGGCTTGCTTCCGTTTGGAACAAGCCGGTTTTTTTTATGTTTCGAGGAGCGCGACCACCAAAATTGCCGGGATGTCTGGGAACAATGCAGAATAGCTAAAAAAAACACAGAAACTGCTGCGGGTTGACAGGGTACCGCGTCTCTGTCCACTGATGCAACGGTACCGTTCCATGATGTACCGGAGCGTGTCCACTGCGTGTACGTCGTACGGGCGCATGCAACTCACCCCCTGAGCCGGCCATATCGTTTCCATCGTTCTTACCCAACAAAGGAGTCATCATGTTCAATACATCAGACGAAGTAGCCCCTTCCCTTCCCGCTGCCCAGGCAGTTCGCGCGGAAAGCGATGTCTTTGTCTCGATCCAGGCGATCAACGAATCGGTCAAAGCCAGCGCGGCCTGGGTCGGCCTGCTCCGTCAGCAAATGAGCAAAGTCATCATCGGCCAGCAGCATCTGGTTGAGCGCCTGCTGGTCGGCCTGCTTACCGGCGGCCATATTCTGCTCGAAGGTGTGCCCGGACTGGCCAAGACGCTTGCGGTCAAGACCCTGGCCAACGCTATCCAGACCGATTTCCGACGCATCCAGTTTACCCCGGACATGCTGCCCGCGGATATCATCGGCACGGAGATCTACAACCCGCAAGATACCTCGTTCGTGGTCAAGCAGGGACCGATCTTTGCCTCGATGATCCTCGCCGACGAGATCAACCGGGCCCCCGCCAAGGTACAGTCAGCCCTCCTCGAGGCCATGCAGGAGAAGCAGGTGACCATCGGCAACCAGACCTTCAACCTTCCGGAACTCTTCCTGGTACTGGCCACGCAAAACCCCATCGAGCAGGAAGGCACCTATCCGCTGCCCGAGGCGCAGGTCGACCGGTTCATGCTGAAGGTAGTGGTGACCTATCCGTCCATGGCCGAAGAGCGGCAGATGCTTGATGCCATGGATCATACCGATTCGGCCATTGCGGTGAATCCGGTATTGAGTCCCGCCGATATTCTGGCCGCGCGCAAGGTTGTGGACTCCATCTATGTCGATGATAAAATCAAGGATTACATTGTGTCGCTGGTGCAGGCCACCCGCGATCCCAAGGCCTACCGATTGGATGTGCAGGACTATATCGAGACCGGCGTTTCGCCCCGGGCGACCATCAACCTCAAAACCGTCTCCCGCGCCCTGGCCTACCTGGCCGGACGCGGCTACGTGACCCCGGACGATGTCAAGGCGGCCACGCTGGATGTAATGCGCCATCGATTGCGCATCAGTTATGAAGCCGAGGCCGAGGCGGTCACCAGTGAGGATATCATCCGCACGATTCTCGAGACCGTGCCGGTACCGTAAGGGTCATGGAACAGCAACGCACCAAGGAAATCCTCAAGAAGGTCCGCCAGCTTGAGGTGCGCACCAACCGCCTGGTCAACGACAGCCTGGCCGGCAACTACCATTCGGTGTTCAAAGGCAGCGGCATGAACTTTGACGAGGTCCGGGAATATGTGCCGGGCGATGAAATCCGCACCCTCGACTGGAACGTCACCGCCAGGACCGGCATCCCCCATGTCAAAAAATTCACCGAGGAGCGGGAACTGACCCTGCTCCTGGTGATCGACATCAGCGGATCGGGTGAGTTCGGTTCCACCACCTCGTCGAAACGGGAGATAATGGCGGAACTGGGATCGGTGCTCGCGTTTTCAGCCATCCGCAATAACGACAAGGTCGGATTGGTCCTGTTCACCGACGTCGTCGAACTCTATATCCCGCCGAAAAAAGGCCGCTCCCATATCCTGCGGGTTATCAGGGAACTGCTCTTTTTCCAACCCAAGGGCACCAAGACCGATCTCAAGATCCCGCTCGACTTCGTGGGCCGGGTGTGCAAACGCAAAAGCGTGGTCTTTCTGATCTCCGATTTCTGCCTTCCCGGCGATTTCGACCTGGCCCTTGCAGCACTGCAACCCAAACTGCGTACCGGCAACAAACGGCATGACCTGATCAGCATGATCGTCACCGATCCGCGCGAACACCACCTACCCGATGTCGGCTGGCTGACCATCGAGGATGCGGAAAGCGGCCAGCAGGTGGAACTGAACACCTCGGATCCAGCGGTCCGCCGCAGCTATGCAGCGCTTGCAGCCCAGCGGCAAACAACGGTGCTCAAGAGCATCCGCGCAGCCGGAATCGATGTGCTCAATCTGTCCACGGATCAACCCTACCTCCCTGCCCTTTTGGGTTTTTTCAGGACAAGAAAAAGAAGGCTTGGCCAATGAAGTCGTTCGTTACCACGATACTGCTCGTCTTTTCGCTGCTGGTGCTGCCGCTGGCCTCCTCGGCCTGGTGTGCCGAGCCGCCCGCAGCCCCCCCATTGCAGCTGCATCAGGCGCCGTCAGCCGCGCCGAGCACCGCGCAGGGTGAGAAGATCCGCGACATCAAAGGGCCGGTGCCGGTAGCGGATGCCTCCCGATTGCTGCTCCCTGCCCTCATCGCTTGCGCACTTTTGCTTATCGCGGTCCTGGTGTTCTTGTATCTGAAACGACGACGAAAGCCCCCTGTGCCTGTCACCC
>JBFJXW010000263.1:0-4725 GCA_041622895.1 Desulfobulbus sp.
CCTCAGCGCCGCCGTGCCTGTACCCCCTTCCGCAGGATGCGCCGCTTGCATCTCGATTCGGGTGCCCGAAAGATCCAGACGTCGATGCGTGAGGTCGGCCTGCTTGAGGTGGAGCTCCACCCCAAGATTGCCGACCACGGATTGCTCCAAAATCGTTCCGGCAATCGCTTCTCCCGCCAGGTCAAAGGTGCCCGAAACGACTCGGTCGGCATAGGTAAGAGTGCCGTTCATGCGGGCACGCCCGGAGACCAGGCTGAAGGGGAGTCCAACGGGAAAAAACACGTTCAGCATCGCGACATCGGGCATCACGGTCTGTTGCCACTGCATGAGCACGGCAGGATCGGCGGGCCTTTCGCTCAAATTGACGGGCGGACTGGTCAGGCTCAGGTGAAAAGCCTTACCCTGCAGAAAGAGCTGATCGTGCGGCTGTGTGCGCATGGCAATATCCTTCAAGTCCACCTGCAGGTGCGTTTCTCCCCCGCCCGGCGTAGCTCGGACAGCCCCCTGTACGATGCCCGCGCCTCGGATGCGGTAGCGCTCGCCTAAACCTGCTGCCTGCCGCTCATCCAATGCTACCGTCAGGTCCGGCGAATCGATGGAAAGTTCGCAGCCATCCAGCAATCGACCTCGCTCGATTCGGATATCGCCCTTGAGCAAGCCGTTACCGTCGAGCTTGATCCAGCCGGTGTCACTGAGATAACGATTGATAAAACCAAAGGATGCCAGGTTGCCGGACACGCCAGCGCGTCCCGAGAGAAATTTGGCCGCTGCAGCTCCGGGATTTTCCTCAGGCACAAACCGGTCAAGCCGTAACTCGGCATCGCTCTGCAATTCCCGGGCAATCGGTTGTGACCCGGCCATGAGGAGTCCGGAATGGATGTGCAGCAGGCCGCGCCCCAAGGCCAGGGAACCATCGGAACCGAAAATAAGATCATTCACCTGCAGCCGCCCGTGCCCGGTGAAACGGTAGTCGTCGATTTCGATCTCCCGGATTGCTGCAATGTCGGCGTCATTGATGGTGATGGTCCATCCGGAGGCGTTGCCGGCCGGTTCGCTTGCCGGCAGTGCGCTGGCTGCCGCGGTTGCCTGTGGCTGAACCTCCCGGACGGCCGGCAGCGAGGCCCTGATGAGGAGTGAATCGGGGTTTCCGGTCAATGCCGGTGCTGCAGCATTCCGCTTGTGCACAGTTGCCGTGAATTCCTGAACAGTGAGGTGCTTCAGCTGCAGCGTCTTGAACAACAAACCGCCCAGCCCGACACGAACTGCACCCCGGGATACAGAGAACGACCATCGCTGCTGCGGCTCCTGACCGCGGATCTTCAACCCGTCGATGCGCAGCTGGCCCGGCAGGATGGTCCACCCGGAGGACCATTCGATTGTGAAATCATCAGGATTGCGGCTGAGCAGCTGCTGCAGCCACCCCACGTTCAACAGCAGATTCCCGGCCACCAGATAGATAACGAGGAGCAGGCCTGCAATGACGATTGCCTGTCTAACTCGATTGCTTGCGCCTGGTGTGCTGCGAGCCATCTGCTACGTCCTCCTCAGTGCCGGGAACAATAGCCCAACGGGTTGTGCGAAGGCGGCTTACATTTTCCCCCGCCCGAAGGAGCTGTATCTTGTCGCTCAGCAGGGAGTTTGGCCACCAGGGGCTATACAATGTTGCAATGTTGCGGAGCCTTTCGAGTTACCAATACCACCGGGACAAACTGTCGAATTGCGTTGTCGGTGTTGGCCCAAGGCCGAATAATTCCTAGATAATACGCTGGTACGACTACACCGACAATGCAGTAATATTGGATAGCAAGTAGATACTAAAAATATCCACAAGGAACAAAAGAATAACACCGCGGCAGACTGGAGACAAGCGCTTTTATCGAACGGATGCGGGGTTAGAGCGATGCCGCCGCCAAACAGCCTTTGTTCGCCCCTGCACAACAGCCTCCAGAGCATGCAACAGATGCTTTTGACATCGAAAAGGGTTGCTGTTTATAGTGACCGCAACGGAAAGCAGCGACCGACGCGGAGGGAATGAATGGAGCCAAACGCAATCTCCGGTTCTTCAGCCAACAGAGAAAACGGACCGCAAGACCCTGCGGTTCCGGCAGCGGGCAACGAACAGCAGGCCGGCCACAAGCCGATGGATTCCGATGCGGTCTGCCGGATCGCGGCCCAACTGGCCGGAGAAATCGACCCGCACCGCAGCAAGGATCTGCGCGTCGAACTGGATCACAGCCTGGAACGCGACCTGGGATTCGACAGCCTGGCCAAGGTGGAATTGCTGTCCCGTCTGGAAAAAACCCTTGGTATCACCCTGCGCGAAGAAGTGCTGACTTCGGCCGAAACCCTTCGCGACCTGATCCGCGCCCTGGCACAAGGGGCAGCACGCGACAGGCCGGCCGCCACACGTCAGCCCCAGGCCCAGCCCCTGGCGGCAAGCCTGGAAGGAAAAGATCGGGCTGCCACTGCCGATGCAGCGCAGACCCTGGTGGATATGCTCCGCCTGCAGACGGCCAGAGCCCCGGATCAGGTACATCTGCTGTTCTATGCAACGGAAGACGAACCGGTTGCGGTCAGCCACCGCCTGCTCCTCGATCAGGCCACTGCCGTTGCCGCCGGACTGCTGGCGCAGGATCTGCCGCCCGGCAGCAGCATTGCCCTCATGCTGCCCACCGGCCTCGATTATTTCTTCAGTTTTTTCGGGGTACTGCTGGCCGGTTGCGTTCCGGTCCCCCTCTACCCGCCCCTGCGTCCGTCTCAGTTCGAAGACCATCTCCTCCGCCATCGCCATATCCTCAACAACTGCCAGGCCCAACTGCTGATCACCGTGGCCGAGGCCAGGCCGCTGGCCCGATTTCTCAAGGCCCAGGTGGCCACGTTGCGCAAAATCGTCACCGCCGAAGAACTGCGCAGCCAGAGCGGCACCGCCACCCTGCCGCAGCCTATGCCTCAGGACACCGCCTTTCTCCAGTACACCTCGGGCAGTACCGGCATCCCCAAGGGCGTCATTCTCAGCCACGCCAACCTGTTGACCAATATCAGGGCCATGGGCCGGGCGACCGGGGCCTGTTCCGAGGATGTCTTTGTCAGCTGGCTGCCGCTGTACCACGACATGGGACTGATCGGCGCCTGGCTGGGCAGCCTCTACCATGGATGCCAACTGGTGATCATGTCGCCGCTGTCGTTTCTGGTCCATCCGGA
Source organism: Desulfobulbus sp. (assembly GCA_041622895.1). GTDB lineage: Bacteria > Desulfobacterota > Desulfobulbia > Desulfobulbales > Desulfobulbaceae > Desulfobulbus. Next base: position 3,202 of record JBFJXW010000263.1, read on the forward strand.
CCGGTGGCTGTGGGCCATCCACCGCCACCGGGGGACCCTGGCGGCGTCGCCTAATTTCGGCTACGAGCTGTGCCTGAGCAAGATCGATGACGACCAGCTCAAAGGACTGGACCTCAGCTCCTGGCGGCTGGCCTTTAATGGTGCCGAACCGGTCAGCCCGGAGACCGTGATTCGTTTCAGCCGCCGTTTTGCGGACTATGGCCTGCGTGCCGAAGCCATGGCTCCGGTCTACGGCCTGGCCGAATCGTCGGTGGGTTTGGCCTTTCCGCCCGTGAACCGAGGGCCGCTGATCGATCGGGTGCAGCGCCAGCCCCTGATGCAGACCGGCAGGGCCATCCCGGCCGAGGCCGATGATCCCAACCCGCTGCGCTTTGTCTCCTGCGGCCGGGTGCTGGCCGACCATCAAATCCGTGTGGTCGATGGCAATGATCATGAGCTGCCCGAACGGCAGGTGGGCCATCTGCAGTTCCAGGGACCCTCAGCCACCAGCGGCTATTTCCGCAACCCCAGGCAGACCGGAGACCTGTTCCACGGCCCGTGGCTCGACACCGGCGATCTCGCCTATATGGCGGGGCAGGATTTGTTCCTCACCAGCAGGGTCAAGGATATTATCATTCGCGGCGGCCGCAATATCTCACCCTATGAGCTGGAGGAGGCCATCGGTGAAATCGAGGGCATCCGTAAAGGGTGCGTGGCGGTTTTCGGCACCACAGACGAGGCGACCGGCACGGAGAAAGTGGTCGTGCTGGCGGAAAGCCGCAGCCAGGACGCCCAAGTGCTGTCCGACCTGCGGAACCGTGTGGTCAATCGGGCAGTCGATATTCTGGGCATGCCGCCGGATGAGGTCATCCTGGCCCCGCCGCGCACGGTACTCAAGACCTCCAGCGGCAAGATCCGCCGAGCCGCCAGCAGGGAGATGTTTGAGCAGGGCCGGGTCGGGCGGCCGCCGCGAGCGGTCTGGTGGCAGATCACCCGGCTGGCCTGGAGCGGATTGCTGCAGCAGGCCGTTCAGAGTCTGCGGCTGGCGAAATCGACCGGTTATGCCGGCTACTGCTGGCTGGTATTCGCACTGACGGCAGCGGCAGCGGCTCCCATGGCCGTTCTGCTGCCCTCCCGTGTCGGCCGCTGGCAGGTGGCCCGGATCGCCGCCCGGCTGCTGGCCCGCCTGACCGGCACCCGCATAATGGTGCGCGGCCTGGAGCATCTGGACACAACCGCCCCCCTGATTTTGGTCGCCAACCACCAGAGCTACATGGACAGCCTGATCCTGATGGCGGCGCTGCCCATCCGCTTCAGCTTTGTCGCCAAGGCGGAACTGGCCGGAAACGCCGTTCTGCGTTTCCTGCTGCAACGCCTCGACGTGGTTTTTGTCGAGCGGTTCGACTCCAAACAGGCGCTGGCCGATACCCGGCGGCTCAAGGAAATGGCCGGCGGAGGACGATCGCTCTGCTTTTTTGCCGAGGGCACCATCCAGCGGATGCCGGGGTTGTTGCCGTTTCACATGGGAGCCTTCCTCATCGCCGC
>JBFJXW010000264.1:0-4693 GCA_041622895.1 Desulfobulbus sp.
CCGGAACGCATGTCGGTACAGCATCGAGCCATTGCTGATCAGTACGGCCTCCGCAGTATGGTCAAGACGCTGGTCGCCACGTATGCCCAGCATGGTGTCACCGCACCCTGATTGGACATTCAGGATCCTGCAACGCTTCCGCGTCTAAGGAAAACCGCCATGGGCACCCTTCAGATGTCTCTGCCCAGTTGATATATTTCAAAAAAATACGATAAGCCGTTGTTTGCTTCTTGCTGCATCCGGTATTGCCTGGTAGTCTTTTTAAGCTTTTTTTATTTGATATTATAGACTTTTTTGTCAATCCGTATCAAGAAGACACGATCGTTACTCACCGAAAAATTTTGCTGAAAATACGGTCACCCTTTTCATAATAATCCTCGTGACAAGGAGTTATGAAATCCCTCCCATCGCTGAGTTTCACGAAACGCTGTTCCATTGGCCACGTCGAGCTGCCTTCTGCCCGATGGCGAAACCGGAATGAATCTGCAGCAGGTGTGGGCACAGGGAGCGTTTTTTTCCGTTTTCCGCCCTCTTCTGTCACGCAAAAGCACCAGATTTCACACCCGATTGCAACCTGCCCGTTCGCGACAACACTTTCGTCGGAATCATCGTCCCTGATGCAAGCAGAATGTCCTCTCCCGCCAACGGAAAGGTTGCACAGCCGCAACCGTACAGGTATTCTCAGCCGAACGCGACAAGGTGGCGAGCAACCCCCTCATATTGTACCGAAAAAAGACCTATCGCCGGGCAATGTCCGTTTGTTACAGGCTCCCTGCAAGGTATTTTTCCTGTTCAGGCATCACTACCAAAAAGCACGCTTCCATGAGCATGCACGTCCAATCGGGCGTTTACCCGCACATGCGACATCTGGGGTAAAAACAAATCACCCCTCACTCTTTATATTATGGAGGAAAAAATGAAAAAATGGGAATGTACGGTTTGTGGCTATATTCACGAAGGTGATGAGCCTCCGGAAGAGTGCCCGGTATGCTCGGCAGATAAAAGTATGTTTGTCGAAATTACCGCGGAGGATACCCCCGGCACGAAACCTGATCCCGTTGCTAAGCCGTCCTTTCTGGCTACCATCTATGCGTTGGCATCAGACCTGATTAACACGTATCATCTTCATCCCATCGCAGTGCATACCCCCAACGGAATAGTGCCGATGGCGGTGGTGTTCCTGATGATAACCGCATTTTTAGGGTTTCCGGTTTTTGAAACAGCCGCCCTCTACAGTCTCATTTTTGTGTTGATCGCCATGCCGGTCGTTGTTTTTACCGGGTATGCCGTCTGGCAGAAACGATACAAAGGAGCGTTGACCAAACCCTTCAAAATAAAAATAACGGCCTCAATCATCAGTGTGTTTGATCTCCTTGTTCTTGTCATCTGGCGTTCGGTCCAGCCCGAAATTATCACCACTTCCTCATCCGGCAGATGGGTTTATCTGGCATTATCGCTCGTACTTCTAGCTGCTGTTGGAATAGCCGGCCATATAGGCGGAAAACTGGTATTTGGTCACCGCAAAAATTAACTGTGTAGCCGGCGCAAAAAGGAGAGAGAATATTAAATGCTATTTATTCTTATTTAGACTTGCCCCGCAGATTCATTTAGGGTAGTTTCTCAACGCATCGCAAAAATTGAACAATACCCGTTATTGTTGCAGTGAGGCAGCATTAGCAATGGAGCTTTTTTTGCCCAATCCATGAGTTTTCTCAGCTGCTGTCAAGAAAATATTCCTGATCAGTACGCCGAGAGCAACCAATGTACAACTAATGAAGGAGGATATTTATGACAACTACTAAAGACAATCTCAAAGAAGCATTTTCCGGCGAAAGCCAGGCTAACCAGAAATACCGGGCTTTCGCCAAAAAAGCGGAAAAAGAAGGCTTTGTCAATATTGCCAAATTGTTCAGAACCACTGCCGAAGCAGAACGGATTCACGCTGAAGGACACCTCAGGTCCCTGGATATGATCGCCTCTACCGCCGAAAATCTTCAGGCAGCCATCGATGGTGAAACATATGAGTTCACCGAGATGTACCCACCTATGGTTGACTTGGCCGTCAGTGACGGGCATAAGGCTAAAACCATGTTCAAGTTTGCCGTTGATGCGGAAGCCGTCCATGCCGCCATTTACACGAAAGCCCTTGAAGCCGTGAAAAAAGGGGTGGATATGGATGTGAGCGAATTTTTTCTTTGCCCCATCTGTGGGTATATCGAACTGGGAGCGCCTCCGGAAAAATGTCCGGTGTGCGGTGCCAAGAAAATGGTTTTTGAGCAGATTGCATAATTTCAATCTTTCAAAGGACAGTTGCAACCCCTTTGCAACTGTCCTTTTTCTTTGACGGCTGCAAGTCTTCCGGGTGCGGGCTCTCTTTGAATGAAAAAGCTGCCTTTCAAGGGCACTTTCATTCGAAGCAAAGGGTACGTGCCATTCCATACCGAGCGTCTCTCTTTGTAGGTACCGATACCCTGTTGAAAACAATCACGGGGATCAGACGGAAAGCTTTGTTACAAGCAGCCCGTTGCTGTAAAGGAGCGAGAGCGGGCTATCGGTGGCCCCTCTGCTTATTGCAGCAGACAAGTCGGAACCCTATAAGGGCAAAAAGATTATTGCACCTTGTTCGATCCTTTCCCCTGTTGCCCTCCAGAGCTTTCCTCGTCGTTTCAACAGCATGTCGGAGTCCATCACACTCCCCCCGCAGCGAATAATCCGCACACATCCCTTACCGGCCATAAGATCGAAAAAAACGCCTTATTGGACAACCTGGTGATGCATTCCGAAGCAAAGAGCATTCGTACCGTGTATATTTTATTTTACTACCTTGATTTTATCTCAATCACTGTGCGATAATGAGCGAAATAGATATTCTCCGGTTCTAGCCATCGGTGTGTGGTTGAACATTTTTCATGAAAAGGCGAAGATTATGCGTTGCCCAAAATGTGGCTATATTTCATTTGACCATCAGGAATCCTGCAGAAAGTGTAATAAAAATATAAGAGATGCCGCTGGTGACTTCAACGGAACCATCTACGATGCGCCTGCTCCTCAGTTTCTGCACATGACGTCAACTAAGCGTTTGCAAACGGAAGCATTTTCGCCTCGTGAAAAAGGAAAAATTGAAAAAATAGCGGATCCTGTCGTAGACTTCGAGGTTCGAGAGGGGATCGATACGGAATTTGTTCTTGATGAGGAACCCGCCGAAGATTTCAAGAGGAAAGAAATGTCGATGGCGGGTGAGAGTGAAGAGTTGGTGTTGGATCTGGATGATTTTAGCGAGATTTCTCCGACTCAAGACAATACTATTGACCTGGACGAGGACGACAGTGGGGCCGATTCGGATATACCGACATTGGATTTCGGAGATTTGGATATTTCGGATTTAGCACCTCCTGTCGGCGAAGAGAGCGATCAGCTTTCGCTTGAAGAAGATCTCGTTGTGCTTACTCCTGAACCCCAATCATCCTCATCAAGGAAAAAAGCTTCAGACGTATCGCAGGCATCTGATGGAAAAAAATCGGCCAAGCTTGAAGATCTGCAATTTAACGGACTGGATTTGGATAAATCAGCCAAACTTGTCACCGGCAACCTGGCGGGCAAGCGGCCCAGCCCTTCGGTGAAAACCGGCACTGCGTTAGATAAATTTAATATTGATCTTGGGGAACTCTTCGCAGAGAGTAAAGAACAAAAAAATAGTTGACAATCACTCTATGCTTTTGATATAGATACAGGCCTTCAAACTTAGGTGCCGAGATAGCTCAGTCGGTAGAGCAACGGACTGAAAATCCGTGTGTCCCTGGTTCAAATCCTGGTCTCGGCACCAGCAGATGCAAGGGGTTACAGCTTTTTAGCTGTGACCCCTTTTTTCGTCTCTGGTCGCTCTCTGGTCCGTTGGAATATTTATTCGCAGGCCAGATTTTTACCACCTATCTTCCCGTAGTATGGTTCTTGTCCCTGCAGCTCCCGCTGCCTCTCCCTGCCGGCGCCCCGGGCCGTTTCCAGGGTAAGGGCATCGAGCCGCCCGTATTTCCTGGCCTCGCAACCTGAAGGAACCTCGGAACAACACTAACCGGTGCCATCCGGGAAGATACCCCCTGAAAGCTCACGGACCACCTTTCCACGAGTCCCGGTTGCTTGCCCTGTCAACTGGAAAACATCGAGGAGCAGGCATGCCAACCAGGGAGACCACCTCCGTAAATTCCATTTCACATCAAAAAATATCAAAGCGTTACCTGTGCATCACAGGTCGTCACCATCCACAGATCCGGAGTATTCCGATACCGAGGTGATCGGTTTGTGCCTCTTTGTTTCCAAAAATACGCGCAAGACGTTTCATTTGCGCTACCAACTCCACAGGCGGAATCGGGTGATCAAGATCTGCGATGCCGATTGCCTGCCCCTGAACGAGGTGCGTGCCTTGGCCCCGAGGTATCGTGGCAGGTGGCCCAGGGGCACGATCCCCTGGAGGAGCGAACGAAACGGTCAGCAGCGCCCACCTTTGAGGTATTCATCACCGAGACCTATCTGCCGTGGGCCAGGGCGTACAAGAAGTCGTAGAAAGACGACGAGCGTACACTGAAGGCAGACTGGTTTCCAAAATTCGGTACCAGGAAACTGAACGAGATGACACGGAAGGGGGTGCAGGACACTATCATGACCATCTTGCATCGATCGTCGGGTGCCACCAGCAATC
>JBFJXW010000265.1:0-4646 GCA_041622895.1 Desulfobulbus sp.
CCATATCCGCTTGAAGGAACTTGGGGCGCAGCTTGTCCCGGGCCACCTTGACCAACCGCGGGATGTCCGAGGCCAGCCGCTCCTCCACCTCTTTGGAAAACAGGTCGGCGACTTCCTCTTTGGTCAGGTGGATGGCGGGCATGACCATGTGCGACGGTGTCTGCCCGGCCAACTGAATGATCCATTCCCCCAGATCGGTCTCGCCGACCTCGATGCCGGCGGCTTCCAGATAGGGATTGAGGTGAATCTCCTCGGTGGCCATGGATTTGGATTTGACCACGGTTTTCACTCCGTTGTCCTGGGCCACTTTCAATATATATTCCCGAACCTTGGCCGGATCGTTGGTACGGAAGACCTTAGCACCCCGCGCCTCGGCATTCTTCTGAAACAGGTCGGACAATTCGTTCAGATGGGAGGCGGCATAGCCCTTACGGTCGGCAATCCGGCAGCGCAGCTCTTCAAAATCGATGCCCTCATACGCCTTGGCGCGATTTACCTTGTAGGCCTCGGAAAATTTGCCGAGCGCTCCGGTCAGGTTGGCGTTGTGCAGAGCCTTGTCGATGGACTGTTTGAATTCCTGTGACATCAGTTCGTTCCTCCCAATTCGTCTACGAAAACAATAACCAGCCGTTCCGGCCCGTGGACACCGATGGTCAGCACCCGTTCGATGTCCGCTGTCCGGCTCGGCCCGGTGATCATGGAGATGTAGCCACTCTTTTCCGGACCCACACTGGTCAGCCAGGTGGGCATATCGGGCAGCAGTGTGTCGGATGCGACCAGGGCAAGATGAATGGTGGGCAGGGTTGACACCAACCGCTTGTCAATGGCGGTTGCATCCTGCACCAGGGTTCCGGTATCAGCCAGCGCCCAATCCATCTGACTGATGCCGATGCGGGCTTCGGCGGCCCGATCACGGGTCACATCCAGGGACAGACCGGTAATTGCGGCAAGCGCCTGACGGTCGATCCCGTTCAGAAAAGGACAGTCGGCCCAGAGTGCATACTGCTGCGGCGCATCGGCAACCCCCTCGTCACGCAGGAAATTGATTATAAAATCAAGTGCTGCGGCTTGCGTTGCAAAACGATGCACCTCGGCACTGACTCCTTCGGCTCTGGCTTTAAACTGATCGTACATTTCCCCTCCCCTCTTTTTGGGTTACCGGGCGAGGACTCCCACCACCTTTTCGACGTTTGCGGGAAGCCAACCTGGCAAAAATAGTGCGGTCTTTAAATTGTATAACCAACTTCCGAGTAACCATATTGCATCTTATCACAGCTTGTCAACATGCTTTTTCATAACCAACATAAAAAAGTGTTGACAACTTTTTTGGTTTTGTTTAACTGGTATTACCAATTTACTGAAGCATCGAGTAACACACGTTCTTCCTGGAAGCCCGTACCGTAGCCGCACCTGACCGTGCGTTGTTGTTCCTTAATTCCATCAAGAAAGGAGTACCTGCCATGCCCTGGACCCCAGACCACCCCCCTGCAGCAGCAAGCCTTGGGGACCGGCACTCATTGCCGCCGTTTCATCGCCCTTCAGTTTCGCCGACACCTCGGCTTTCTTCAGTAGTTTCTACCAACCGCCTTCGGCAAGGAGAGTAAACAATGCCTCTTGAACTATTAGCCTCCATCGCGTTGCTTCCCATTGCTCTTGCCCTGGTACTTATGGTCGGCTTGCGCTGGCCGGCTACCAAGGCAATGCCCCTGGCCTGGTTGGTAACGGCCCTGGCCGCTGTCTTAGTCTGGAAAATGCCCCTCGGTTTCGTCCTGGCCTCAACCCTGAACGGCTTCGGCGGTGCCGTCAACGTCCTGATCATCGTTTTTGGCGCCATTCTCATTCTTTATACGCTGCGGGACAGCGGCGGCATGGAAACCATCAACTGCGGTTTTCACGGCATCAGCCGGGATCGGCGAATTCAGGTTATTATCATAGCCACCATTTTTGCCGCCTTTCTTGAAGGTGCTGCCGGTTTCGGCACCCCGGCGGCCATTACCACACCCCTTCTGCTCAGCCTGGGATTCCCCGCCCTGGCCGCGGCCATGGTCTGCCTTATCCTCAACTCCTTTCCCGTAACCTTCGGAGCCGTCGGCACGCCGGTCTGGTTCGGCCTGAAAAACTTGAAACCCCAGGTGGAAGCTGCCATCGCCGCCGGGCAGACCGGTGATATCACCACCTTTGCCGCGTTCCTCAAGGTGGTTGGACAGTGGGCATCAATAATGCATCTGCCCATGATCTTTATCCTGCCGCTGTTTGTGAACATGATGCTGACCCGCTTCTTTGGTCAGAATAAATCCTGGACCGAAGGACTGGGCGCCTGGAAATTTTCCCTGTTTGCCTCCACCTGTTTTGCCGTACCTTATGTGGCCACGGCCTTCCTTATCGGCGAAGAATTTCCAGCACTCCTCGGAGGACTCATTGCCACGGCACTTGTCGTCACTGCTGCCAAAAAAGGGTTCCTCCTGCCTGAGAAAACCTGGGATTTCGGACCGCAATCAACCTGGGACAAAGAATGGACCGGTGACATTGCCACCGTGGACAAATGCGATTTCAAAGCGCACATGAGCCAGCTCAGAGCCTGGATGCCGTACGTTCTGATCGGTCTGATTCTTGTTTTAACCCGGATTAACGATCTGCCTCTGAAAGGCTGGTTGAACGGTATCAGCATCGCTGTTCCCGACATCCTCGGCTACGACACCGTTGATTTCTCCATGAAACCCCTGTACCTGCCCGGCACGATCCCCTTCATGCTGGTCGCCATCCTGACTATTTTCATCCACAACATGAAGGGTGAGAAAGTGAAGGAAGCTTGGACCGATTCCATCGCACGAATGAAAAACCCGGCCATCGCCCTGTTTTTCGCCGTGGCCCTGGTAGAGATTTTCAAACAGTCCGCCCACAACACCCTGGGAATTCCGTCCATGCCGCTGTCCATGGCTGAAACCGCAGCAAACATTGCCGGCAAAAGCTGGCCGATGTTCGCCTCTTTTGTCGGAGCTCTGGGTGCCTTCATCACCGGTTCCAACACGGTTTCCGACCTGCTGTTTGCCGAGTTTCAATATGCAACCGCCGGACAACTGGAAATTCCCCGACAGATTATCGTCGCCCTCCAGGCAGTCGGTGGCGCCATGGGTAACATGGTATGTATTCATAATATTGTCGCAGCTTCGGCTACCGTTGGCCTGGTCGGCATGGAAGGCATGCTGATTCGACGAAATGCCATTCCCCTGTTCTTATACGGATCAGTGGTCGGTATTTTAGGATTAGTATTCACGTACGTAATGTACCCGGGAGTCTTCTAAGCGGATTCTTTGCTTTACACGGGAACTCCAGAGCCACAGAGCCGGAACCTGCTGCTGGCTGAGCGTCCGGCTTGAATGGATGCTCCCCCCTGTATCTGTCGTTTTCTTCAGGGGCCTCCTGGGCAATTCCCCCATTCGCCCAGGCGCCCCCTCCCCTGAAGAAAACGATACACACCACTCCGGGTGGCCTGTTGTTGAGGCCACCCGGAGTACTCCTACAGGGAAGTACACGCCATACCATGCCCCCCGGCCGCTGCGACCAGGAGCGTCCGGGAATGGCTGCCCTGACTATCCGTTGCATTTCGACAAACTGTGGTGTAAAAAAAGCGCAATTTCGATAATTTTACCGTGTACAGATACCCATGAAATTTAAACCGATTAAGCCCAAGAAAGTTTCCAGCCAGATCGCCGACCAGATTCGCGAGTCGATTCTCGCCGGTGATTTTGCGCCGGGCGACAAATTACCTCCGGAGCGCGAACTGGCTGAAATGTTCAGCGTGTCGCGTCCTTCCGTGCGAGAAGCCTTGAACATTCTGTCCACTTCCGGACTGGTCATGTCCTACCAGGGAGGCGGTACCGTTGTCCTGTCGCTGGTGGATACCGGCCACGGCAATACCTTGAGCGAGTTGATCCGCAGCCAAAAAAATCGGGCACTGGAAGTCATTGAAGTCCGCAAATGCATGGAATCATGGACCGCCTATTATGCAGCCCAACGTGCCCTGCCTGACGATCTCCGCCGCATGGAAGAAATCATTATCAGCATGGAGAAAAACCTGGATGGTCATCAGCCGCCCGAGGACCTGGATGCCAACCTGCATATCGTCATTGCCCGAGCCACCCATAACATTGTCTGGCTGCACCTGATGCAAAGCCTCTTTGACGCCATGAAGGAATTCCAACGGGGCGTCTGGCGGGCCGTCTATATGACCGGCGAAGACCACAAACTTTTATTCAACCATCACGCCGCCATCGTGGCGGCAATTCGTAACAAGGATGCCGAAGCCGCCCGCGAGGCCATGATGGGCCATCTCACCTTTGCCGAAAAACGCAGCATTTCCTACGTTGCCCGTAACCTCTCCTGAGCGCCGCTGACGCGCCACCTTTTTCTTTTCTCGTCTCTTCACAATTTACCCGCCTCTACAGTCCCTGCCGATAACCGGTTGACAGGAAAGGCATGCCTTTGCCTTTCCCGACCGGTGGCTGCACCCTCCGCATGTTTCCGACTCTGCACCCAGAGCAATCGCCCCCCTAGAAGGTGCGGATCAGCACGCAAACAAAAGCACTTGGCAGGTAAAATTTATTTGACAGATAAATTTTAACATGATAATTGGTATGACAACATCA
>JBFJXW010000266.1:0-4565 GCA_041622895.1 Desulfobulbus sp.
CAATGCGCTGATCATTGTCGTCGTCACTCCTACTTGTTCTTCCAGATCCCAAAATTCAACGTATTCCTCCGGGAATTCCATGATCTCCCGAAGATGTTCTCGAGCGGCCCGCAGCCAATGCCCGCTGGAGTCGTCGCAGTTGCCGAGCGCCCCTTTGTCGGTTTGGTAAAAGGCAGCGACCAGCTCGCATCCCATTTGGGGCTCATTGACGCCGGCCTGCACATCCTGAAGCAAGTCCCTTAACGCACGGGCAAAGGCAGCGGATTCTCCCCAGCGGATAAAACGTCGGGACCGCTTGAGAGCGGCCAGTTTCGCCTTGAATCGTTGCCTGTTTTCCTCGGGTGTGGCAACCATCCGTTCCACCAGGTCGTCGGCCGCATCATCCTGGCGTGCCAGTGTCAAGAGCGCATCCGCCAAGGCTTCCGCCCCCAAGTCGACAAGCCGTTTTTTTCGATTCTCGTTCATCTACTACCTTCCGTGTCTCGCCTCATGATTTCCGTAGAGCTCGCATAGCTGAAACAGCGGTTTTCCTTCTGACCGGTTTCCTCTTTGACGATCTCCAACTGTTCCAGTTCGCGCAGGCAGGCATTTACGGTGGCCGGTGCACGCTGCGTCTTTTCCTGTATCCAGTTAAGTGGGGCCATAGGTCGTTCCAGCAAAGTCTTGTGAATCAGGTGTGCGGAACCTGATAAGCGTTTCTGGCCGTTAATGCTATGCCCGTCTTCATCTGTATCTTTCCTGTCTTAACTTCGTTTCCCGCGCGATCCGGACACAATCGCCAAAATCAGCTGTTTCCAGGTTTCAAAGGTATGGAAAACGGTGCACAATACGAACGCGTGTGTTTGCGCGCCTATGCCTCGTTCAACGAAGCCGCAGGTAGATCAGGGAGTATTTGGTGTTGCCGGGGTCGTTTAAGGATTCCGCATACCCTGGATTGATGCACAGTGCCTGATGGCAGGTATCAATACCATGAATGTGGAGTTGAAGCCTGTGGGCCGTGGAGGAGGCCGAATTGAAACGGAACCTATAGGTGGGCTTTGGGCTGTGCGGATGGAAAGAGCGGAGAGTGAGTGTGACAGGTTGGGCAATATACAAACAAAAAAACCCGCACAAGGCGGGTTTTTTTATATGAAGACTGATTTAAAGATCAGGCTTTTACGACATTTTCAGCCGAAGGGCCTTTGGCGCCGTCCACAACATTGAACTTTACGCGTTCCCCTTCCTGGAGAGATTTGAACCCATCAGCCTGGATAGCAGAATGATGCACAAACACATCCTTGCCGCCATCTTGCTCGATAAAGCCAAAACCCTTAGAATCATTAAACCATTTTACAGTTCCTTCAGTCATCGTTACTACTCCTTTTTCGTTGTGCGCATATGGCGCACAGATGGGTGGATGGCCGCCACTTTGGGGCCATCGGTAATACCCCGCATTATCAAAATGATCGTGCAGTAATATGTTTTTGTTTCAAGCTCAGCTCATTATTTGGATCGTCCAGGGGAACCGAAAACACCGGATGCGGTGGAGCGGTTGCGCGGACGTTGTGAGCCTGATGTGGTTCTTGCCTTATTGCCGGCCGGAGTTCTATTTCGTTCTCCGGAACGGGACGCCGGTTCGGCGTGCCGGGAAGCAAGCACGGCGGGATCAACGGGCTGGCGGTGCATTCTACCATCAAGGGATTGCTCAATGGCCCGAATCATCCGAGTGTCATCTTGCGTGGCGAAATTGAGGGCCTCGCCGGTGCAGGAAGCCCTGCCGGTTCTGCCTGTGCGGTGGATATAAGCCTCTGCGGTGTCCGGCATGTCATAGTTGATGACATGGGAAATACCGGTGACATCAATCCCCCGTGCGGCAATATCGGTGGCCACGAGGATCTTGAAGGTGCCGTTTTTAAAGCCGTCAAGCGCCTCCTGCCGTTTGTTCTGCGAAAGATTTCCCTGCAATGAGGTGGCCTTGAAACCAGATTGCGCTAGTTTCATTGCCAGGCTCTTTGCCTTGTGCTTGGTGCGGGTAAAGACCAGGGTGGTGTTCATGTGCTCAAGCCCCAGTAGGTGTAAGAGCAGTTCGGTTTTCTGTCCTTGGCCAATCGCATACAACTGGTGTGAGACACTTTTGATTGATCGGGTGTGGTTGATCTGCACCGTTACGGGATTGTTCAGGATATCTTCGGCAAGATGCCTGATTTCACCCGGCATGGTTGCAGAGAAAACAAGCGATTGCCTTTCTTTGGGAAGCTGTCGCAATATTCTGCGGATATCAGGAAGGAATCCCTTGTCGAACATGTGATCGGCCTCATCAAGGATCAACGTCTCAACATGACTCAGATTGATCGCCTTATCATTAAGGATATCCAGCAAACGTCCGGGGCAGGCGACGACGATATCAACGCCGTTACGAATCCTGGAGATCTGGACCAGCTTACTGACCCCCCCGTAGATAACCATGCTCCGCAGATGAGTCCCCTGGATGATGGTCTTGGTGAAATCATTGATTTGTTCCGCCAACTCTCTGGTCGGGGCAACAATCAAGACTCTGACCTGTTTTCCGGAAGTTGTCATCAGATGCTGCACGGTCGGCAAAATAAATGCCGCAGTCTTCCCGGTGCCTGTCTGTGCCAAACCCAAAAGATCCCGCCGTTCAAGAACAGGAGCTATCGCCTGTTTTTGAATGGGTGTTGGCGCGGTGAAACCGCACTTCTGGATAGCTTGGGAAATGTGGGTGTTGAAATGGAAATCGTTAAAACTCATTACTACTCCTGCAACTAAGCAAATCCTGCATCCATGATCAGTTCACTGCACATTGCTGCAACGCAGGATCTCTGGCGGCGAATCGTTGTTAATCGCTAAAAAATGAATAAAATTGCCGTTATTGCAGCAAAAAGATCGTGCGTACGCGACTATCGATCAATAAAAAATCGACTAAAGCGCGTTTATCAGTCCAATGCCTGATAGGCACGTAATGAGATTGGAAAGTTTGGAAAGAAAGATGGCTATTGAATTATCTGCGTCGCTGGCCTTTTTTAACCGGTGGCTTAGCTTCATTGCAGACGAGCGTGCGATGATTGTATTCTTTGCCGTTTAATCCATCCATCGCCTTGTGCCCTTCCGACCGGCTGGACATCTCCACAAAGCCGAAGCCTTTAGATTCTCTGGAGACTTGATCGACAATAAGCTTGGTGTTGACTACACTGCCAAATTGGGCAAAGAGTTCAGTAAGTTCGGATTCAACGATATTGTAAGGGAGGCTACCAACAAAGAGTTTCATGCTCATTCTCCTGGGGGTAATAAGCAAAAGACTTTTATGGTATCGAAGGATATGAAATTACAGCGTAAGATATCAGGAAAGAAAAATGCTATTTGATTAATAAAAATTACTATACATGATATAATTTATTATTACAAGATAATAATTCTCAATAAAGTGGCAGGGGAGCCTCGCTGTCAGGTCCCGTGACTTCGCTGCGCGCAAGCAGTTCGTCCTTCAGGGAGGCGATAGCGGCCCTGGCCAGGTCACAGGCCAGAACGCCCCGAGCCGGGACGGCACCCTTCGGGCAGCGGCAGAGTGTCTTCGTCGTACTCACAAGCAACCGCCAGGTCGTTGGCAATGAGGGTGCGCGATAAGTGATCCATGCCGCGCTCGGCCAGCCGTTGCCGATTCAACGTGTACCCCTGCAGCAGGTGTTGCCGTAAGACCGCTGTTGCCCACTGGCGGAAGTGGACACTGCGTTTGGAATTGACCCAGTAGCCCACGAAAATAATGGCGTCCAGGTTATAATGGTCGATGTGGCGTTGCACCGTGCGCTGCCCTTCGATTTGAACGTGTGCAAATTTTGCACAGGTTGCCTCCTGCAGCAATTCACCTTCTTTGAAGATGTTGCGCAGGTGTTTGGCGATGACCGACCGTTCCCGCCCAAAGAGCATGGCCATCTGATCCTGCGTCAGTCAGACCGTATCCTCTTCCAGTGTCACCTGAACCGGGTTGGGAGCGTCCGGGTCTTTGTAGAGGATGATTTCACTCATGGCCAAAGGCCTCCGAAGGCCTGGGCCAGGATTTTCTGGGGCAGGAGGTTGATGTCGTTGAGCATTGCGCGCCCTGATCTTTCAATCAAAACCATCTCCTCATTGAACTGCGTGAAGCGGCAGGTCAGCGACCGAAGGGAGACTTCGAGTAAGGGCACAACCCACAACGGGGAACGAGCCGGCCATGGACAACAATGACCTGTTTGACGGAATCATGAAAAGTATCAACCAGTTTGCCGACGAGATCGCCGAACAACGGTTGCAGGAGAAAATGGAGGATAACAGCTTGAAGCGCAGCGAACAAATGGTGCGCGAGCCGTAGTCCCGAAACGGGAATGTTTCTGGTGGTAGCCCAATGCTCTAAAAGCGGCGTAACTCGCTGGCAATACCAATAAAAAAACCGCCAAAGGCTTTTGCAGCCCTTGGCGGTTCGTTGTTAATGGTGGAGGCGCCGGGAGTTGAACCCGGGTCCGAAAATTCTCCCCTTATGTCTCTACATGCATAGTTCCGGGATTGGTGTCTCGCATCCGCTTCTCACCCGGAAC
>JBFJXW010000267.1:0-4518 GCA_041622895.1 Desulfobulbus sp.
CTGGGTCAATTTCAAACTCTTCGGCATGCTCGGCCTGACGGTGGTGTTCATCGTGCTGCAATCCGTCTATCTCTCCCGGTATATGGTCGAACCCAGCACCAAGGGCGAGTAGGCTTCGCTGGGCTGCATGTCGGCAGAGCCGTGTCGACAGGGAACGAAAAAACCGAAGACGAGCACGAAATGAGGCGTTGAGAGAGACGGACGAGCGGAAAACAAAAAGAGCTTGAGGATTGTCCCCCTCCCCACGCTCTGAACCCGCTGGCGGGTGTGCAGTACGCTTTGCAGCGATCCTAAACAAGCAATCTCAGCCGGCAGGCAGGCCAGCACTGATGTCAGCTGCACCCACCTGCTCGACTGATCATTGATGGCGATGCATCTTATATGCATCCCAGGGCTGCGCAGTCCTTAGCCCTGAACCGCATCTATACAAGTGCAATTATGCTTTCCAGAGTCCATGGAGGTTGCAATACTCACGGACGGTAACGTCAGCGGCATCAACCATAAAGGTTGCTTCCGGCGCCTCGCCAGGTTGCAGAAACTGAAAATAGCTTTTTCCGCCGGCAATTAATTCGATCCATTCGATATAGTGTTTTTCCTCCATCGGATGCGGAACGCTGCCGACCTTTACCTTGTAGCCACCTGCTATCTTCTCGATCACAGGCACATGTTTTTCCTTGGCTGCATCCACGGTATTTTCTGTCAGCAGCACCATGTTCTCGCCGCAACAGACCAGATCGCTGCCGCCACCGTGGAGCACCAGTACGATGTTGCCACAGGCATTGCATTTGTACACTTCCGATTTCTCAGGCATTGTGCAACACTCCTTTTCTTTGGAATTATCTGCCGCAGTCGAAACAACCCATTTGCCTCGCTGCAAACAGCGGACATCAACCTCCCCGTTGTCGGAGGGCCGCGGTTATTTGTCCTCGTAGGCAATACAGCTTACAGGACACGAGGCAATGGCCTCGTCTATGCATTTGGCATCGCCTCCTTCCGGTTTGGTGACGTATGCTTTATTCTGACCTTCATCATAGGCAAAAATGTCCGGGCACAATTCAACACATGCCTCACAGCCGATACATTCTTCCTGATCTATAGTTACCTGTTGCATCACAAACCTCACAAAGCAGAATTCACAACTTGAGCAACGCCTTCATGTAAGCTTCTTGGCAATACTGGCCACATGCGCGCCCTGAAAACGAGCGCCGGCTACCTCATTGGCACTCGGCAACCGCTCTCCTTCCGTACCGGCAATTGTTGTAGCGCCGTACGGTGACCCGCCCGTAATCTCGGTATTGTCCATCTGGCCCAGAAAGGTATACGGCAATCCGACGACAATCATACCATGGTGCAGCAGCGTGGTATGAAAACTGAGGATGGTCGATTCCTGTCCGCCATGCTGCGTTGCCGAACTGGTAAAAACACTCCCTACCTTTCCGACAAGAGCCCCCTTCTTCCACAACTGGCCGGTTGCATCGAGAAATTGACGCATCTGGCCGCACATATTGCCGAAACGCGTCGGCGTGCCAAAAATGATCGCATCAGCCGCGGCAAGATCGTCAACGGTTGCAACAGGAATATGCTCCATACTTTTTTGCGCGTCCAGGGCATGCATCAACCCCAGAACATGCTCCGGCAGGGTTTCGGGAACTCTTTTGAGGACAGCTTCGCAACCGGTGATATCGCGCACTCCTTCAGCCACAGCTTCCGCCATCCTGAACACATGCGTGTACATGCTGTAATAAACAATCAAAACGTTACACATGACCATCTCCCTTCCTCCGCATACCTGCGATGCAGACCTTCAACAAGGCATCAACAGAGCAGGTCGTGCGCTGAAAAACACCTTTGCCCTCTTCCTCACCGCAGGCAACACAATCCGTAGTGGCAGGTGTAGAGCCAAGGAGCTATCTAAAATTGCTTTCTCTCAATATGCTTTCGCAGCTGCGCTATTTCGAGCCCAAGAGAAACGCATTGCTTCCCGTCCATACAATTGTCTGCATCCATCAGGGTGAGAAAATGATCCAATGAATGGCTCTCTTTTTCCAAATGAACCACCCAGGAATTCTCCTTTTCATTATAGGTCACATCAATATCGATCCCACAGGTACCGATATCCGGATAGAGCGATCGTATTTTTTCACACAATTCTATTTCGTTGTACATACCCCGTCCTCCCTGACAAAAATTGGGATCTGATCGTTAGCAGAAAGGCTCCATAAAATAGTTTTTCCCGTCCATCGTGACGAAATGGACACCGTCCTGTTTTGGCAACCCCGCTATCTTCCATGCCTTTTCCGGATTTATAAACTGCTCGTTCACACATGATTTCGGCTGATGAGCAATTCGGCAGACATTATTGAGGATAGGAAACACTTTGTATTTCAAAAAATACTCCCTCATGAAGCGGATAATTTCCAACTGCTCCGCTGAAAGGACATCAAACCCTTCCCGGGAAGCTAAGGCCGCTGCCACCTCCTCGTTCCAGTCATTCTGGTCCAGCAGGTATCCGTTTTCATCAATTCCAATGGATTTTCCACCGCATTCAAGTGTTGCCATCTTGCACCTCCATAAAGGGAAGGATCTTTCTTGGGGCATGCTCTGTGCGAGTCGATCCGTCTGCAGGCCAGAATGTTTTTATCACCCTTCGCGAATAAATTCGCCCAGACCGGAGGATTTTTCTTTTACGAGCACCCGCTTGACGTACAACATCATGAACCTTGCGACCGAGGCTTCAATGCCTCTGATTCTTGATGCATATGCTTACTATGATTCGATCACCCTATAAATCAATAGAGGAATAGTAGAGATACAATGAATAGAAAATATATCTACATACGGCTCTTCAATCACCTGTAGCCTTACGGTCGCACCGCATCGGCATCGACGATTTCCCTCATGACGCAGGTTCTTACAAAAACAAAGAGCGGAAAATTTCAGACTGGCGGGATACACAGGAAGCAGGTATGCATTCATTACAAAGGCAGCGAATGCTGTGCCACGAGGAGAAAGACGTTGCCCTGCCAACGTCTGAGGCGCACATTGGATACAAGAAACTATTTCCTGGCAGACTGATCTATCGGATGCCTGCACCTGGCGATCCTTTCCGTGCCATCGTCTCGATACCTCAATGCCTGCCAGCCAGCCCGGTCTGATGAACCTTACAATTCTGCTCATACAGGAGACCGACCATGGGTACAACGCGGATCATCGACAGCCATATCCACTGCGGCATTCAGCATGTGGATCTTCCTTTCGAGGCCATCGAGCCTCTGCTCCAACAGGACGGCATCACCGATGCATGCATGTTTGCACCGGTGGAAGACATCTACGACCGCCACGACCCGAACTTCCAGGACAACAATGATTGGCGGCGGACCAGGCGAGCGGCAAATCATTACCTGTTGAAGCTTGCGGCTGCGGGCAAACCTGTTTTTCCCTACCTGTTTGTCTGGAACGATTTCGCGATGAACGAACTGGAGCATCCGTACCTCGGCATCAAGTGGCACCGCCATCCCAACGAACCGGAATACCACTATGAAGACCCGCATTGCGCCAGAATGATCGAGGAGATCACCCGACGCCGCTTGCCCATCGTTTTCGAAGAGAGTTTCCAGAATACCCTGCGCTTCGTGGAACGGTTGGCCCCGGACGCGGTGATTATCATTCCTCACCTCGGCGGACTGAACGGATCGTACCACGCCCTGGAACGGGCCGGGATCTGGCAACGCGACAACGTGTATGCCGACTCCGCCCTGGCCTCGACCTCTGAAATCCGCCATTTTCTTGAGCACTACGGACCGGAAAAACTCCTTTTCGGCAGCGATTTCCCTTTTGGCACTCCCGGCCAGGAACTCGGCAAGATCGAACGTATGCGCCTTTCCACTGTCGATTTCGAAAAGGTTGTTTCTGGGAATATCCTCACCCTCATTGATGCGGTGAAACAAACAAGGTACTCTTCAGAACCCATGGGGTAGAACAGGAGGTCGATCGACGAACAACGGCAGCCCTTCATGCGGGGTGCATCTCCTGGAGCGGCGGGCTCAAGACACGGCTTTGGGCCCTGTAATTCCAGGGGCAGCGGCATCTTGTTTACCGGTCAGCCACATCCACACCCCCAAAATTTGGCCAAATAGCGGCAGTAACGAGACGTTCATTCTTTGACGTGCTGAAAACGACTGAGGAAACACCATCATGAAAATTCTGGGGATCGTCGGAAGCTATCGAAAAAACGGGACTATTGACGCTTTGGTGTCAGAAGTGCTGTCGAGCGCAGAGGCATTGGGTGCCATCACAAAGAAAATTTACCTTACGGACGCCCATATCGAATTTTGCACGAATTGCCGCCAATGCACGCAGGAACCAGGGGTGGAACCTGGACGGTGTGTGCATACAGATGAGCTTATGGCCATCCTGAACGAATGGAAAGAATGCGATGGCCTCGTCCTGGGAGCGCCCGTGAACTTCTTCAACGTCACCGCAGTGACACGCAGGTTCATGGAACGGCTGATCTGTTAC
>JBFJXW010000268.1:0-4492 GCA_041622895.1 Desulfobulbus sp.
GCCAACCCGGCCATTCGTTCCGGCTCTATCGATGTCACTGTCAACAAGCGTGGCGATGACTGGAAAGTACGCGCCACTGGAACCGCGCAGCCCGCGATACCCGGCATCGATTCGCAACTCACCGTCACCTACGACGACGGCGCGTTCACTGCCGAATTTTCCGGCGCATTCCGGCGTGGCATGCTGGCAGGTACGGTCACCGTTGGCGCCAGCAATCGCGCGGTGGGTGAAGACGGCCGGCCCAGCGGCGAACCGATGCCGAACGGCGCACTTATCGTTTATGGTTCCGGCTCGGCCACCATTCAGATTGCACCCTGGCTGCAGGGCACCGCCGGCATCCGCTTCGATCCCAACGGCGAGGTTACCGTCTCCGGCGAAATCGGCATTCCCAGCAACGTGGAAATTTTTGCCCGCCGGGAAATCAACAAAACTCTGCTCAACGTCAGCACCGACATCCCGATCATTCCCGGCATCATAGCGGAAATCGGCGGCAGCCTGACGGCCACAGCAGGTATCGGCCCTGGTGTCATCGATGAACTCCGTCTGGGCATCACCTACAATCCGGCCCACGAGGAAAACACCCACGTCACCGGCAGTGCCCATCTGCGGGTGCCCGCCGACGCGGGGTTGCGTCTGGCCGTGCGCGCCGGCATCGGTCTGGGCATACCCGGTGTCAGCGTCACCGGTGGTTTGGAAATCGGCGGTACGCTTGGTATACAAGGAGCCGCAGAAGCGGGCGTCAATATCGATTGGACCCCGACTACCGGCCTGGATCTCACGGCCACGCTTTCTGTTCACGCACAACCAGCGTTCACTTTCGACATTTCCGGTTATGTGCGCGCCAAGGCGCTGTTTTGGGAGGTGTACAGCAACCGTTGGACCTTTGCCTCGTACACCTTTGGTTCAGACTACCGCTTCGGCATCAGTCTGCCTATTCACTACCATGAAGGTCAGCCGTTTGATATCTCCCTCGATGATGTCCAATTCGAAGTGCCGAATATCTCACCGAGCGATATCCTAAGTGGCCTTATCGACAGGATTACCTAATGACGACGATCGAAACCCTGCTTAAAGAAGGCATCCACGCCCACCAGACCGGCGATCTGGCGGAAGCTGCCCGGCTGTATCAGGCCGCGCTCGAACTCGACGCCGACAACGCCAGCGCCCATAACAATCTGGGCTTTGTACTGGGCCAGCAGCAGCAATGGCCGGAGGCAATGACGCATTTGCGCACGGCGATACGGTTGAATCCGAACCTGTCCATGGCGCACTCCAATCTCGGCCAGGTGATGGTGGCAACCGGACAGGTCGAAGAAGGCATCGAACATCTGGAAATCGCTGTTTCCTGCGATCCCGACAATGCCACGGCCTGGGATAATCTGGCACGAATGCGCCTGCTGCTGGGGGATTTTGAGGGCGGTGAATATGCCGCCAGCCGCGCCCTTAAACTGGCACCCAACAATCCCCATCTGCTTACCCGACTTGGCACGGCGGTGGCCGCACAAAAACGGTTTGCCGAAGCGATCCACTCTTTCCAACAGGCAATCGCTGTAGATAACGCCTTCAGCGAAGCGTGGGCGCAATTAGGGATCACCCGTTTTCTGCGGAATGACCTGGGCAGCGCCCAAGAAGCATTGGAAGTAGCCACAAGACTAAACCCTGACGATACCAATGCGTTGCGTCACCTGGCACTGGTGCGATTGAGCCTGGGGCATCGCGAAAACGCCATCGCCTGTTTTGAACGGTCATTGGCCCTGCAACCGGATGACGAAACCTCGCGACTCGATCTGGCTGTGCTCTATTTATCGACGCAGCAGCCGGATGTCGCCATGACGCATCTGGCATTGATCAACGGATCGGTGGCAGCATCCAGCAAATATATTTTTTATCAGGGATTGGCGTTGCAGCAGATCGGCCAAGCAGAGCAAGGCAACAGCTTGTTGCGGCAACTGGCTGAACAGCACGATGACGAATACTGTGAGAAAGCCCGTCAATTGTTGCGGACCCACTGATGGATTTGAAATTAATGCAACCGCGCATCTTTACGATTGCACGACAACAATGAGGTGACTATAGTACTGAATTAAGAGCACTACTGCGGTGTTAACCCTTCGGGCTCGTTGACGGTGGGAACAAATAAGCGGCAACGCGTGTCCCTGGTCTGATTGAGTGCAGTGAATGAGGCGTATACCACGCATGTAAATCTGGAAAACGTTGAATGCAGTTCGTGATTCCGAGGTCCCAGAGAGTCTGGCTCGTTCTTTCACATATGTTCTGTTGAGATGAAAGTACAGTTGTGCGGCCTCTGGTACAATTCCGGCTCCTGAGGAATATAGGCGAGAAGCCTAGCCCGTTAACGGCATCGGCGGTAGGCTGGTGGGAATGTGAACACATCCTTCGTAGGGTGCTAGTAGCACCCACCGGCGCGCTCGCACTCTCTCCGCCCCGCCCCACTCTTCCCCTGCATCGATACCCCGCATATGCACATGCACATCACCCCTGAACTGACAACGACGGTTCTTGGTGGTTGTTTTTGTTCTCGCTTGAATCCATGCCACCGTCCTGCTATTGATCGATTGCGAGAAAAGGACAGGGTTACTTCTCCAGCACCTCGACGATCCGTACTGAGGTAAAGAGCCAGTCTCCCTGGATTTTCCGCAAGGTGGCCTCTACTTCTTGAACATCGGCAATGCCGTTACCGCGGTATGTGCCGTTCAGGCGGAGGGTGAAAAGGACAGCAGCAGTCTGTTCTTGCGGAAAATCAATCGAAACATCGTAGAACTTGACACGCAGCTGATTATGGGAGGACCGCACCATGGTGATGCGATCCATGATCTGCTTGCGACTGTATTCTCCGTTATAATCAAAGGAATCGACGGTGAGCGCACAGGGATCGTGGAATAATCCGGCTAACTGCTTTGATCGCAGCAGGCCCTCGATGGGTTTTTCCGACACCTCTTTAGAGCCTTTCTCCTCAATCAGGGCCAATTGCTTGCGGATTGCGGATTCATCGCCGGGCCAGAAACGGAAAACTACATATCCCGCCGCAAGAACAACGAACAGGCCAATGACAGCCTTTTTTACATTTACCATACAAGGCCTCCGATAATGCGTTGCTGATAAACCTGGCCAAAATGGTGCCGGTTCACGGATACGCCACGATTATCCCCTACCACATACACCTTGCCGGGCTCTACCCGACGGGGCGGCAACTGCCAGTTCGAAGCGGTTTTCACATACGGTTCATCGACCCTCCGGCCATTCACAAACAACTTCCCCTGACGAAATTCGACCGTTTCTCCGGCCAGGGCAACGATGCGTTTGAGCAGCATTACCCGTGGTCCGGCAAAACGGATCACCACGACATCGCCGTGCGCCGGTTGCGAGAACAGATACCGCCACCGCCAACAGAAATTGAAACCGCCGTCATGGTAGGTCGGTTCCATGCTCTGTCCTTGAATGCGCAAAGGGATGAGGACCTGGGAAAACACCAGCGTCGCTGTCGCGGCTACTACAAGCAACCGAAGGAAGAAGGCTCTGGTCAGCTTGGGCAGCAGAAAATGACGCATCATTTTTGAAATCCTATTCATCTGATTGCATATCGAATATCGAAGTTGACGGATGAAACGATGAGGTGCCAATGTTGTATTGTATACCCAACGAGATAAAAGTCTTCCTGGAAAGTGGTGCGTCGTTCTCTTTGCCGGAGTTTGCCTTTACTGCCGCGATCCGCAACGAACAGGTTTTTTGATCAGGAGCACTTGAAAGAACACGTGCTCCCTCTCCCCTGCCGGCCGAAGCCTGCGGATTGCGTCAAAAGTTATTTTACGCAATATTACTATGTTCATTGTCATCAGCTTGCCACAATGTCGGATAACAAAGCTGGGTCGTTCAGCGCTGCCAGCGACGCATGGAGGAGACCGTGACAGGAAACTCAATCTTTTCGGTTGATCCCTTTTCGCGGCTGCTTTGCTAAAAACGATAACTATGCTTGCTAGCAAGCAAAAATCCGCCTACATTGTAAAGAAATCTTGTCAATATTATACAGGCGGTTCTGCTATGGCACGTGACCCGGTTTCCTGTCTTCTTCTGCTTTTCCTGCTCATCGCGATGTTGTTTATCGGAACGCCGTCTTTGTGTTCGGGTGCCGATACTACGCAGCTATCATCCGCTTTTTTTACCGAAACCATCACCCTTCGCCAGAATACCCGATCCATCGCAGTAGGAACGCGCATAGCCTGCCTCATTGAAACCTCGGCATCAGCACCCCTGCACTATCTTGACGTCAGCAGCCCCGCCTCTGCAGACAAATGGCAGCCGTGCCGAGAACTTGGTTTCGGTACCCTTAAGTCTCCGGTCTGGTTGCGTTTCACGGTACACAACACCGCGCTTCCTGCCACCTCCTGGCTGCTGGAGGTAGCCAGGGCATCGCTCGACCCTGTCGACGTAATCTGTTATGATCACGAGTCTGACACCTGGTGCGGCCTCCACC
>JBFJXW010000269.1:0-4276 GCA_041622895.1 Desulfobulbus sp.
AATTTCTCCTCACGTACAAAAATTCCTATGAAAGTCAATTCAAGGAGAAGGTTTCCACCTTTGGCGGCCACACCTATGATGCCATGACCATCCTTGCCAAGGCCATCGAGGTCGGCGGTACCGATCGGGAAAAAGTGCGTGCTGCTATTGAGAACATCCAAGGGTTGATCGGTACAGCCGGCACCTTTAATTTTTCGGAAACCGATCATGGCGGTTTGGGGCTTGATGCCTTTGCCATGCTTACCGTTAAGGACGGACAGTTCGTTTTATTGGAGCCGTAAGTCGATATTTGTATCGCACGGTTTTTTTTTACGCTGTTCGCCGAGTGTGTAGCGGGGGATGCGGTTCGTATAGTTGAACCGCATCCCCCGATGTGTTTGCACCTGTTGCCCAGTCGATACCCCGGTGTTGTTCGATCCACAAAGAATCAGCGAGAATATTGCCGTTGTACCGGGATCATGGTATAGGTCGCGGCAAATTCGCAACAATCGCTTCCCGCATCGTTGCACAAAGCGTGAAGCAACTCACCCGAACACAAGGCTACCCTGAGCAAACAGCGGTTTCGTTTTCAATCCGGGCATGCCGTAACACGGTGCCGTAGACATAGGTTGCTGTCTAAGGATCAGTGTTGCGCATCACACCCGGATCATGCGAAAAGCTGTTGTTCACGGTGACCACAACAGTATGCAAGGAGATCGTGAGACCATGGAACAAACATTTGCCATTATCAAACCCAACGCCTTTGCCGCCGGTAATGCCGGTAAAATCATCGCCCGCATATATGCCGAAGGGTTTAAGATTGTTGGTATGAAAAAGCTCTATCTCAGCAAGCGCGAGGCCGAAGGGTTTTATTATGTCCACAAGGAACGGCCCTTTTTTGGTGAATTGACCGATTTTATGTCCAGTGGTCCGTGTATAGTCATGGTTCTTGAAGCCGAGGGCGCGATCAAGAAATGGCGCGACCTGATGGGTGCCACAAACCCGGCCAATGCCGCAGAGGGCACCCTGCGTCGTGAGTTCGGGGAATCCCTGGAGGCCAATGCCACGCACGGCTCCGATGCCCCAGAAACCGCTGCTTTTGAGATCGGTTACTTTTTCTCCGGCCTGGAGCTGCTGGTCTGAGCACGGTGGGCACGAGCCCGCACTGCTTTTGTTGCGCATGAAAAAGGCGACCCGCAATGGGTCGCCTTTTTTTTGTTTGAAGTGAGCAAAACTGCGGTTAAGGGTTAGATCCACTCCGATATGGGTTCGGTAACCTCGTCCACCAGGGACAGGATTGAGCGGTAGGGGATACCGCCGTGCAGGGCCAGGCCGATCTCGCAGGTTTTACTGGTCGAGTATCCCGCCTCGCATCCATACACCTTCTCTTCCAATCCCTTGAGCGCCGCCGCATTCAATTCCGGGAAATTGAAGCCGCGGTCTCCTGCAAAGCCGCAGCAGTGAATATCCTCGGGTACCACTACCTCGGTGGCACACAGCAGGGCCAGTTCCTTGAGTTTGGCATCAAGGCCCATCTTGCGGGTGCTGCAGGTAGCGTGCAGTGCGATTTTAGCCGTCTTGCGGTTGAATTCCAGGCGGTCTTTGAGGAACAGAAGGACAAATTCTATCGGTTCGTAAAGTTGCAGCCGTTTGTCCAGAGTGGCGCGCATCCGCATCAGGCAGGGGCTGGTATCGCAGAGAATAGGGATCCTTCCGTTCTCCGAGGCTTGGAGCAGGGCTGCGCTCAGTTCGTCGGCTTTACGGTCGGCCTGTTCTTTAAATCCTTTACTTTCAAAGGCCTGACCGCAGCACAGCCCATTCAGGTCTTTCGGGAGGATCACGCCATAGCCGCTTTTTTCCAGCAGGGAAAGAGTCTGCTGCGGCAACGGTGTTCGCTCTGTTTCTTCACGTGGCGGGCCGCTCATGGCACGACTGGCGCAACTGGGAAAATACACGACCAGCAATGGATTGGTCGGGGCAATCGGCGAGGCTTTCAGAACAGGAACCCCGGTCGGCATTTCCCGGTTCCATTGCGGTACGTGGCCAAGGGATGCCTTATGCGCGGTTTCGGTGACGGATTCCATCAGCGGTGTACCGGCGACCTTGTGCAAACGGTCCACCGTGTTCAATACGCCACTGATCGTTCGGGTGACACCGCCGAAATGTTTACCCGTCAAGTCGGCGACCTTGTTGGCCACCTGACCATGTGCCTCTCCGCGCAGCGACTTAATCATCTTACCGGTATCAATTCCCACCGGGCACAGGGTTGAACAAAGGCCATCTGCGGCGCAGGTGTCCATGCCCTGGTAGTTGTAGGATTTGATGAGTTGTTTGACTTCCTTTGTCTTTCCTTCCGCTGCCAGTCTTCGACTGATCTCTCTCCGGCCGGCGATACGCTGCCGAGGGGTGAAGGTCAGGTTTTTCGACGGGCAGATCGGCTCGCAGAAGCCGCATTCAATACATTTGTCCACCAGTTCATTGGTTGCCGGCAGCGGCTTGAGGTTTTTGACATGGGCCTCAAGGTCACTGTTGAGGATGACACCTGGATTGAGCAAACCCTGAGGGTCAAACAGGTTTTTAACGGCATGCATCAGTGCGAATGCGGCTTCGCCCCATTCCTTTTCCACAAAGGGAGCCATATTCCGGCCTGTGCCGTGTTCTGCCTTGAGAGAGCCATCATATTTTTCGATTACCAGGCGGACCACTTCGTCCATGAAGTTATGGTACCGCACAACTTCCGCCTCGATGGAAAAATCCTGGGTAAAGACAAAATGGAGATTGCCGGCCAATGCGTGTCCAAAGATAATGGCTTCGTCATAGTGATACTTGCGGAACAGTTCCTGTAAATCCAGGGTTGCGTTGGCCAGGTGCTCGATGGGAAAGGCCACGTCTTCGATGATAACCGTGGTCCCGGTGCGCCGGACCGCCCCGACAGCCGGAAACAGACCTTTGCGGATCTTCCACAATTGGTTGAACTCCTCGGGAATAGCGGTGAATTCGATGGGCCGTACAGTGGGCAGCTCGCTCAAGCCTTCCTTGATCTGTGCAATCTGCTGCTGCAATTCTTCGTCAGATTCCGCGCGGGTTTCAATCAGGAGTGCCGTTACCGCCGGATCAAGCCCTTCCAGGAAAGTCGGCATGCCTGGTTGGCCGGACACTGAAGCCAGGCCGGCGCGGTCAATCAATTCGGCTGCTGCCACCGGTTGCTGCTGCAGCGCATGCACCGCCTCGCAGGCCGTGCGGATATCCGGGTAGAAGAGCAGGGCGCTGGCTTTGTGGCGATGCTCCACCACGGTTCGGTAGATGACTTCGCTGATAAACCCGAGCGTTCCTTCCGAACCGATCATCAGATGCTGCATGATGTCAAAGGGATCGGTGAAATCGATCAGGGCGTTGAGACTGTAGCCGGTGGTATTTTTAATTTTGAATTTATGGCGGATTCGTTCAGCCAGTGTTTCGTCATTCATGACGCGATCGCGCAGTGCAGCCAGACCGTCTAGCAGATGCGAATGGCTGCGCCGGAAAGAGGCCCTGCTTTTGTCGTCAGCGGTATCCACCGTGGTGCCGTCGGCAAGAATGATGCGCATGGAATCCAGGGTCCGGTAACTGTTCTGTTCGACCCCGCAACACATGCCGCTGGCGTTGTTGGCAAGAATGCCGCCGATTTTGGCACTATCAATGGAGGCCGGATCCGGACCGATCTTCCTGTCGAACTCTGCGAGAATCCGATTGGCATGGCCGCCGATGACTCCCGGTTGCAGCAGGATTTTACCGGCATTGTCAAAGACGCGGTAGTTGTTCCAGCCAGGCCCCAGGCGGACAAGGATAGAATCGGTAATCGCCTGACCTGAAAGGCTGGTCCCGGCAGCGCGAAAAGTGACAGGCAGTTGCCGTTTGCCGGCTTGTCGCAGGATTTCCCGCACCTCCTGTTCGTTCTCTACATTGATGACGATCTTGGGGATAAGACGGTAAAAACTGGCGTCCGTGCCAAACGTTATTGTCCGCATTGGATCAATGATGAGTCGTTCGGCAGGGATCGAGCCTTTAATTTTGCGATAAAAAGCCTGGTATTTTCCGGGTAGCATAGATGCCTCCAGCTTGAATGATAATTATTACCAGTCAATATATGGATGATCAGGGGAAAGCACCATGGAAAGTTGCTTTAAAGCGCAAAAAATGCACCCATCGTTTCGATTTACAGCCTGGGTAACGGAGCAACGCGTGGTTGTATCCACACGGATGCTGCGGGATACGAACAGAGCTGAGTTTGCGCAGCCTAGAATAGGGAAGGGGTCGG
>JBFJXW010000270.1:0-4132 GCA_041622895.1 Desulfobulbus sp.
GCCCAGAGACTTCTTTGAAGGATACGGTTTTTTACAATAAACACCTTCCAAACGACGTTCCGGCAAAAGATGCTGAGGTCGGCCGGCAGAAAAAAGGAGCCATACAACTGCAAAGAAGTTAGGAGCACAGGATGTCGTTGTGTACGATAAACTGCCATATTTTGGTGGAAACTCTACCTACAATGGAGGCTTGTTTGCCGTTCCTGACTCACTATTGCAAAAAGAAAAAGGAATTAAAGACTCCCCTGAAATAATGACTGCGGATCAGGTCAAATCTGGGCGCGGCGTGGCCTATGAGGATCTGTTGCTCCATGTTGCCAAGCACGCGAACGAAGCGCTTCAGATGACTCTTGATGCGGGTAGTGAATATCTACCGTATTTACAGCAACTCGGAGGACATACCAGACGATAGAGGCGTGTGGCGCTGGAATAATTCGGCCACTTGTAAATCCTTACCCATCAAGAAATGCCTGCGGTATCATATAGATATTACGAATTAATTGCACAAGCACATCTACCCTCTGGCAAACAGGGTGGCCTGAACGTATTCAGGCTATAAGCGTAAGCATAGATAAAATCTTTTCTGCAACCTTTAGACAGTTAAATCATTCACGAGAGGGTATTCATGAGAACTACGTTGATGATCATCGCTGCGTCCATAATATTTCCATCTCAACTGTGCGCTGTGAATATCAGTGAGGAAACGGAGGATTGTCTGGGCTGCCATGAATTGGTGACTCCGGGTATCGTTGCTGACTGGAAGAAGAGCCGCCATGCCCAGGTGAGCCCTGCCGTAGGAATGGCAAAGCAAGCCCTGGAGAAAAGGATATCGGCAGTAAAAGTGAGCGATAATCTATTGGAAACAGCAGTTGGGTGCGCGGAATGCCATACCATGAATGCAGGCACACGCCCTGGGGGGTTCGAGCACAATGGCCATACTATTCATACAGTGGTCTCGCCTGCTGATTGTGCAACCTGTCATCCCGTAGAGGTCGAGGAATACGGTGAAAACCTGATGAGTCAGGCATATGGCAATTTGATGAGGAATCCGCTTTACCTGAAGATGGTCGATGCGACCAACGGTCTCCACGAATACAGCAACGGCAAGATCAACTATCATAAGAGTGATGAGGCCAAGAATGCTGATTCCTGCCTGTCTTGCCATGGAACCGAGGTGAAGATAACCGGCATCGAGACCCGAGAAACGATTATGGGCAAAATGGATTTTCCAGCCCTGACAAACTGGCCAAACATCGGGGTCGGACGACTCAATCCGGATGGTACGATCGGTTCTTGTTCTCCCTGTCATTCCCGGCACCATTTCTCAATCGAGGTTGCCCGCAAACCTTATACATGCGCACA
The DNA here is from genome assembly GCA_041622895.1 of Desulfobulbus sp. Taxonomy (GTDB): domain Bacteria; phylum Desulfobacterota; class Desulfobulbia; order Desulfobulbales; family Desulfobulbaceae; genus Desulfobulbus. The sequence continues at coordinate 1,363 of JBFJXW010000270.1, forward strand.
GTGCCATAAAGGACCCGATGTTCCCGCGTACAAAGTGTATTCCGTCAGTGTACACGGTAATATCCAGAGATCGATCGACAAACAATGGAACTATGAGTCGGTTCCGTGGACTGTAGGCACCGATTTTACTGCTCCGACCTGTGCAACTTGTCACATATCCCTGGTGGTCGACGAGGAGGGCGAGGTGTTGGCCAAGCGGTCACATCGGATGAATGACCGTCTTCCGTGGCGCCTTTTCGGTTTGCCCTATGCGCACCCGCATCCGATTTCAGCCGATACCACATCAATCGTTAACCAGGCCGGGTTGCATCTGCCAACGGAACTTGACGGAAAGCCTGTGAGCAAGTTTCTAATCGATGCCAAGGAGATGGCTGTTCGAAAAGAAACTATGGCTAAGGTTTGTCTCGGTTGCCATGGTCGCCAATGGGTTGATGGCCATTTCAACCGTCTCGACACATCAATTACCAGTACAAATCATATGACTCTTCAGGCAACACGAATAGTCACTGAGGCCTGGGAAGAAGGCCTGGCTAAGGATGACAATCCCTTTGACGAAGCAATCGAGATACAATGGGTTGAACAGTGGCTTTTTTTCGGCAACTCAACCCGATTGGCCAGCGCTATGGGCGGTACCGATTACGGCGTATTTGACAACGGTCGCTGGTGGCAGCATAAAAATCTCCAGCAAATGCGTGATCATTTGTTATTGCTTCGTAGCCGTCAATAGGCCTTGAAGTTGCGCAACGCTTTATGCACCCAGACGTTCTTGACCATGTCTCCTGATGGAGCTCTCAAAGACTGTGTGCGGTCAGAGGAGAATTAAATTTAAAAATTTTTCAATATATTCAAGTGTTATGCACTCTGCTGTCCATAATGAATGAAGCCGGTAACTAGATAGCTGTGGTGGGCAGGCATCATTTTGCCTGCCCACCAGTTAGGCTAATTCAGCGTGAGAAAACAATACAGCTAATCGCTCCCCATGCTTGGATGATTTATTGCACCTGCCCTTTGTAGGGATTGAACATAAGAACCGGACAGGAAGCTCTTTTCAGCACCCTCTCCGCCACACTGCCGAGCAAAATTTTTTCGATTCCCTTGGCGCCGTGCGTACCCATGATAATGAGATCAACCTGATTATCCTTGGCATAGGCCACAATGGAATCTGTCACATCCCCTCTGAGAACGACGCCCTCACATGCAGGGATGGTGTCTCTGTTGTTCTCTACCAGAACCTCCATTTTATTCTCTGCATGGGCAAGAATCTTGTCGTCAAAATGTTTAAACGATTCCGGGCTGTAATCATAGTACGGCAAGATCACCTCCAGTACGTGAACAATCGTCAATTGTGCTCCCAGATGGTTGGCAACGCCTATGGCAAAATCCACCACCTCTTGAGTATGCTGATGAAAATCAACCGATACGACAATCTTTCGAACGTTCTCCATAGGTCACCTCCTGAAAAATTTGCACGACTAGGTAACAACAGGTCAACAGCCTTTTATCGATATCCACTCCAATACTCTTCAGCCGGTCAGGAAGAAGGAGAACACATGTACCCTGCTCTTTTTCTTGAGAGCTATGCGTCTTCAATTATTCCAAATAGGTCCTCCGGCAACTGCATGCCCGGCTAAATGAAAAACTGACAAGGCTTGAGAGAGGGTTTGAATGATGCAACCTGAAAACAAAAAGCAGTCTCAGCCTTGCCACAAGCGTCAGGTTGCCACATCTTTTATGATACGGATGTGACAGCAACCCGTTGTACAGTATTAAATTTAATCATTTTCCATGTCGAAACAACCAGCCTGGCAGGGTGAGCATATGTCTTTTCGCTTGCTCACCGATAACAGGAAAGAAAACCGGGCCAGGCCACCTTTTCGTTGCCGGTTTTCTCTACCGGATTTTGCATTATGGAAAAGCACCTTTGGCCCGGCCAGAAAAGGGAAACACCCCCTGAGGATGAAAGCATCGATCAGATGGAGGCCAGGCCTGTTCACCGGTCGGAGAGTCTAACCCTCTTCCTCTCCGGCGACGTGATGACCGGCAGGGGAATTGACCAGGTGCTGCCCCATCCAGCCGATCCAGTGATTTTTGAGTCCTGTATGCGTAGTGCCTATGGCTACGTGGAGCTGGCTGAACAGAAAAACGGGCGCATCGCCAAACCGGTCGCGTATTCCTATATCTGGGGCGATGCCCTGGGAGTGCTGGATGCGGTCAAGCCGGATCTGCGGATAATCAATCTGGAAACCAGCGTGACGCAGAGTGACGATTATTGGCCAGACAAGGGGATCAACTACCGGATGCATCCCCAAAACATCGGTTGCCTCACCGCTGCCTGCCTCGATTGTTGCGTGTTGGCCAACAACCATGTCCTTGACTGGGGGCGTGCAGGTCTTGTGGAAACGCTTGCTGTCTTGCAACAGGCAGGGATACAGGGAGTGGGGGCAGGCCGGGACAGGCAGCAGAGCCAGGCCCCTGCAATACTGGAAATTCCGGGTAAAGGCCGCGTTCTCATTTTTGCATACGGTACCGACACCAGCGGCGTTCCTCCCGACTGGGCCGCCACGGATGACAGACCCGGTGTCAATTGGCTCTCCGACATTTCAGAGCATGCGGTCTTACGGATTACAAGGGATATCGCTGCAATAAAACAGCCGGGTGATCTTGTCCTGGTCTCACTTCATTGGGGGGGAAACTGGGGCTATGCGGTTTCCCCCATGGAGAGGCATTTTGCCCATGGGCTTATCGATGATGCGGGGGTTGATGTCATTTA
>JBFJXW010000271.1:0-4104 GCA_041622895.1 Desulfobulbus sp.
ACGCTCCTTTCGGAAAAGCGAATCCTCTGCGAGTTCGGCATTGGGGGGAGTAACGACCTTATTTTTGTTGTGTGGGGACAGCTAAATACTGCACAAAACAAGATACAAGGAGGGGCAATCGTCTTTCTTTGCCTGTCCACCCGACCAGGCGAGATTCGCGGAAGAGGACTGAAATCCTGAAATGAGGAGATGCCCGTGTCACGTACAAGCGGTACTATCGATACCAGGAATGTTGGTTATGGCCTATCACACCCGATTGTACGGCTGGATTCTTTTCGGCTCGAGCAGTCCCCGTATGTAGAAAAGTATGTAACCGGGCAAACGGTATTTGCCATCTACTGTAACCGCCTGTATCCCGTGGATATGGGAGAAAACGTGATCGAGCATTACTGGAAATTACGCCAGGGCGTTTTGTTGTACGACGTACCCGAAAAGCCGCTCGAAATACAAGGGCCGGATGCGGTTCCTTTGCTGGAACGCATCTTTACCCGTCGGGTGGATGACCTCAAACTCTGGCGTGCCCGTTATGCCATCGCCTGCACCGCAGAAGGGACAGTTTTGATGGATGGGATCTTGATTCGCTTGGCTGACGATCATTTTTGGTATGTCAAGGCGAATGGTGAATTTGAAACTTGGCTGAAGGCCTATGCAGATGGGTTGGATGTACACGTCACTGATCCGCAATCGCGTGTTCTGCAGATTCAAGGACCAAAATCACTGGATGTCTTAAACGCGGCTACGGATGGACACGGGCCGGCAAACTTGGGATATTTTCATGCCGGCATGTTTACCTTTGACGGTCAGGAGCTCCTGGTCTCTCGGACCGGTTGGACAGGTGAAAAAGGGGTCGAGCTGTACAGCAACCGTTCGACGGATCACCATGCCTTATGGGATCACCTCTTTGAATGCGGTAAACCATACGGTTTGGAATTCAGCAGCGACGCGTCAATGGAGGTGCGCCGGGTTGAAGCCGGCATCTTGGATTACGGCACGGACATTGAACCAGGTATGACGCCGTATGCAGCCGGACTGGGTGCCTTTGTCGATCTTTCCAAACCGGATTTTATAGGGCGGGCAGCGTTGGAAGCAGCCGATACATCGTGCCTGCTGTTTGGGTTGGTTTGTGAAACAGTATTACCGTTGGCTGGGAGGAACGTGTTCGTGGGCGACAAAGTCGTCGGACATATGCAGATTGGTCATTGGTCGCCAACCCTTGATAAGGGGATTGGCTATGTGCGCTTTTACGAGCCGGTTGCGGGGGGAAAGAGCTGGCTTAATGAAACAGTGACCCTTGTCGATGATGAAGAACATCATCATGCCTGTACAACAGTATCTTTGCCATTTTTTGATGCTGAAAAAAGGATACCTCGCGGGGTAGAGGCTGCTGAATAAGCCTGGTGGATGCCGTCTTGGCGGTCAACTGATTGGTACACAATCGGCATGATAGCCTGGCAGCCCGGTAGGGTGAGCACGCTTTCGTGCCCACCGGGAAAAGATAACCATCTCGTTTGATGAGCGAATATGGCCAACTGCCGCGTGTCGAAATAGCAGGGGGCTATTTTTTTCACAGTGGGTACCTCTTGCCGCAGGGTATTGTTCGATTAAGCTTGAAAACAGGCGAATCCTGCGGGATGGTGTGCAGACGGTACCATGCCTGGGTGCTGCTCCCAGCGTACATGCGCTGTATTTGGACGCAACCGCCGGAAATATGATCAAACCCGGATTTTCCAGGCGAGGTAAACGTTTCTGCGCCATTGGAACGTGGCTGCATGCTGCCAAGCGCAAGCACCGGGAAACGACAAGCTGACAAAGAAGGTACTGGAAACATCGGACTCATTGCGATGAAGAATACCGGATGCACATGGAGTGCACGCACTTCAAGGGTATTGCTCTGTTGGGTTTTTAAAAATTACAAACAAGGAGGTCACTATGTACGCAGTAGCCATAAACGGAAGTCCACGGAAAGGCGGAAATACCGAATTGCTCCTCAAGGAAGTACTCAGTGAACTGGACGCGGCAGGCTGGGAAACAGAGCTTGTTAAAGTTGGTGGAACAGAAATTCGAGGCTGTATTGCTTGTGAGAAGTGTTTTGAGAATAAAGACAATGAATGCGCTGTTAAAAAGGATAGCTTTAACGAAATATTCTCAAAAATGGTACAAGCTGACGCGATAATTCTTGGTTCCCCAACCTATTTTGCAGCTATATCCGCAGACTTAAAGGCATTGGTTGAAAGGGCCGGTTATGTTGCATATGCAAACGACCACGCTTTTTCTGGAAAAATAGGGGCAGCCGTTGTGGCCGTTAGAAGGGGCGGAGCCACCCATGTATATGACACCATCAACCATATGTTTCAGATGTCACGGATGATCCTTCCTGGCTCAACATACTGGAATATGGGCTACGGCCTCAACAAGGGAGATGTGATTGAAGATAAAGAAGGCTTGGCGAACATGCGTCACCTCGGAAAATGCATCGATTGGCTTGGCAAGTCCATCAAGCCCAATATGGCCAGTTTTCCCAAGGAGTAGCATGGATACATGCTTCACAGCGCAGGTGCCGGGAAACGACGATCTGGCAAAGAAGGTTCTGGGAACATCGGTCTCGAAGCGATAGGGACTGCCGGACATACATGGAGTACATGCACTGTAATTCGTCCAAGCTAGGAGTGGCTCAACGGGTTGTTGATTGGCCTTGTTCAAGGCACTGGCCCCCCAGCATTGGGGAATTGAGTGGCAGGAAATACTGAGCGGGGAATGCGAGAATGAACCTTGGTGGGCACAAACCGCGTGCCCACCCTGTCAGGCCCCATGCATCCGACGGAACGTTATGCCGATAGCACTATGGAAATAGAAAATTGGATCAAAGCATTGCTCACAGGTCTCGATGATTCAGTAGACGAAAAGACGAAACAAATCATTTTAGAAAAATGTGGCGCCACATGTCCTTTCAGTCATATGCCTGACAGCAGATTGCTTGAGTTGCGAAATGAGGCGAAAACTGAACAGGAATTTTTGGACAAGCTGTGTGCAATATGGCGTCTGAAGAAAGAAAATAATCGATATTTCGTTGTGTTCGATCAATGCTATTGCCCATTGGTGAATAAAAACACACACAATGTTTCTCCAACAATGTGTTATTGCACGCTTGGCAGTCTCAAACACAAATTTAAAATCAGTCTGGGGAGAGATATTGAAGTTGTTATGCAGAAAACCGTTTTGGCTGGCGATGATGCGTGTATATTTGAAATAAAGGTGTAGCCATGCCGCTGCAGCGGGCGGACAATGACTAATTGGGGGTCGGAGTACAATGAAAGCATTGCAATTGTACGCCGACCTTTTTTTTTACTGCTCTTGTTAGATCTTGGTTGTGCGAACAAACCGCTGGCAGGGGACTCTTGCCAGGGGACATCATGCTGGCAAAAAAAATTTTCCTGAAACCGCTGGAGTCAGTTTCTCGCCATGGTGATTGGGCTGTTGTCTGGCAGGAAAAGCCTTCGGGACATCATAGACCATCTGAAGGCCCAAGGTAAGCGGCTCTTCCATCGTGGCCTGAAAAAAACCTCCACAGTGACCCTGTCTCGGGTGAATGCCTAACAGCCTGCTTCCCTGTATCAAATGTTGTTCGCCAGACTGCCAAGCCGATGCCGATGGCTCTCACCCGTTTTTCATGGAAATGTCCAAGGGCAGGAAGCTCGAGATTGTTTGAGTTTGGATATATTGTGTATTCATTTTACTTCTAATTTTCCCCCATTGTTTTCCGTTTGCAATAGAGTAAAAAATACGAATTGAGCATTAACTGCGCGTAATTTTGTAACGGTTACCTACGTTACAGTAGGCGACAGTAGTTCACTACGCAGCCTCAGTGCTATCGCAGAGATGATCATTGAAAGGTGGCCCAGAGACTTCTTTGAAGGATACGGTTTTTTACAATAAACACCTTCCAAACGACGTTCCGGCAAAAGAAGCTGAGGTCGGCCGGCAGAAAAAAGGAGCCATACAACTGCAAAGAAGTTAGGAGCAAAGGATGTCGTTGTGTACGATAAACTGCCATATTTCGGTGGAAACTCTACCTACAATGGAGGCTTGTTTGCCGTTCCTGACTCA
>JBFJXW010000272.1:0-4074 GCA_041622895.1 Desulfobulbus sp.
CGCTCGGTAATCTCGACCTCCAGGCTGCCGGGAAGCAGATCCGCGGCATCGATCATCCTTTTGAATTCGGCTACGAATCGAACACTTTGAATGTTATGCGCGGTCAGATTTACGCCCAACCTGAAGGGTATTTCCTGTTTCTGCAATTGTTGCAGTTTGGCGATGACCGCCTCCACGGCAAAAAGAGCAAGCGGCTGCACCAACCATGTTTTTTCGGCCTCAGGAATAAAGAGATCGGGCCGAACCAGTCCATGTTCCGGATGATTCCAGCGCAGCAGGGCTTCCGCCCCTTCGATGAAGCCGGTCTGCACATTAACCTTGGGCTGATAATACAACATCAGTTCTTCATTTTTCAAAGCATCCGACAACGAGCCGAGCAGACTCAATCGACGCTTGCGATCAATATCATCTTCGCTGTTCCAAAGAACGCAGAGTTTGTTCCGGCTTTCGGCCTCATGGGCGGCCACACTCGCTTTCTGCAACCCCTCGTGGATCCCTGGTGCATCCTTGGGCAGCAAAGCAATACCACAGTGCGTATTCACGGCAACCAGCACGCCCTCGACGACAAAAGGTTCCTGCAGCTGGTACAAAATCTGCTCGCAGTCGGCTACAAACTGTTCCAAAGGCAAATTGCGTGCAATAAAAGCAAAACTTGTGCTCTGTATCTTGTAGACGGGCCATCCGAAATGATTCACCTGTTCCAGACGTTTTGCAACCTGCCGTCCTAGAGTATCCGCAACGCGATAGGTCAATGCATCCATGATACGTTCGAAGTTGTTGCAGGTAATCATAGCCAAACAGACGGAAGCGTCGCGCTGGGTGAGCATTTCATTGACCACCCGCTCCAAGGCCAGGAGATTGGGAAGTCCGGTAAGTTCATCCACGCAAACCTGCTGCTTAACCCTATCCAGATAGCCATTGAGTATATGGAAAAGACCTCCTGCAACTCCCCCAATCAACAGGAAAAAAAAGGTGCGAAAGAGCCAGTTCCCCGTTTCCTGGGCTATTGCATCGGCAACGGAGAGCGGCATAAAGGGTCCGAGCAAAAAACCCGCGAATACAGCCGCCAGCAGTCCTCCGGGAACGCCAAAAAAAACTGCAGCCAGCAGTACGGGAATGTACATGAGGTGCAGCCAGGCAAAAGTGGTGCCCCCGGTCGCATACACAAGCGCGGCAACAGCACTGATCAGCAGCGTCACTACAATGGCCACCAGCACGGCTTGCAGACCGGCGGGTTTACGCCACTGTTCAATGAGGCCCTCCCACCGTTTCGCATAGGGGTTCACCAGTTTCACGTCAAGTTGTTTCTCGGGTCGCATATAAGATCACCTTCTTCTCAGGAAAAGCAGCATCGTACCCTGCAGTTCACAGTGAACTATATTGCAGTTGATATCAAACAAAATCAGTATAATGCGCTTTTCCAACAACGGACCTGGGCAGATTCGCTGTCAAAAGTACAGATAGAAAGAGAAAACCGCAGGGAAACGGCGGGATACGGAAATGATTGGTGCACACTGGCCATACAGTATGGGATATGACCAAAGGGTATCGCTGAGCGGCACAGGGTGGACCATGCCAATGGTATATTGGGTTGTGGTGAAAAGGAATAAACCTGCAAAGAAAAGGGATCAGCGGCGCTGGCCACAGCGAAGAGATTCGCGCTATGCAGCCCCACGCCTTCAATTATGGCGCGGCGGGACACTGTACGAGGAGTTGCACTCGCGTTGGAAAAAGAGCTACGTCAGCCAGCCATCACTTCGCGGAAAAACCGACGTGGTTTGGGGGCCGCACTCTGAAACAGAGGAAAGCGGCGGGAGCACGCGGGAGTGAACATGGGTGCCACGCTTTAGAGAATCAGAGAATCTGACTTAAAAACTCCTGGGTCCGTTCATGCTGCGGTGATGAGAAAATCTGCTGCGGCGTGCCCTGCTCCAAAATCTCCCCTTTGTCCATGAACAACACGCGATCGGCCACCTCACGGGCAAAACCCATTTCATGGGTGACCACGACCATGGTCATGCCTTCCTGGGCGAGCGCCTTCATGACATCCAGGACCTCGCCGACCATTTCCGGATCCAGGGCTGAAGTGGGCTCGTCAAAAAGCATAATTTTCGGATCCATGGCAAGAGAACGGGCAATGGCCACCCGTTGCTGCTGCCCGCCGGAAAGCTGATCAGGACGGGCATTGCATTTTTCCGCGATACCTACCTTTTCCAGCAGCGCCATCCCCTTGGCTTCAGCTTCCCTAGGCGAGCGCTTCCGCACCGTCAGCTGGGCTACCGTCAGGTTTTCCAGGACGGTTTTGTGCGGGAACAGGTTGAACGACTGGAAGACCATACCGACCTCTGCCCGTATGCGATTGATATCGCATCGCGGATGGAGGATATCCACCCCATCGATGATGATATGCCCGCTGTCGGCATATTCAAGGCGGTTTAAACAACGCAGCATGGTCGATTTCCCGGAGCCGGAAGGACCGATGACCACCACCACCTCACCTTGAGCCACCTCGCAGGAGACCTTATTCAGTGCCTGCAGGCGCTGGGGGACCAAAAAAACCTTATCAATCTGCTGAACCTGAATGATAGGGGGCATAAAAACTCCTCAGATGGCCTTTCGTTCCAGATACTGGATGGCCATGGACAGGGTAAAGGTCAATACCAGGTACAACAGGGCGCAAACAATCCACAGTTCGAAGGGTTGCAGTGACGAGGTAACCACTTCACGGGTTGCTTTGGTCAATTCGCGAATGGAAATAACCCCGAGCAACGAGGAATCCTTAACCAGACTGATGAATTGTCCCGCCAGAGGGGGCAGAATGCGGCGAAAGGCCTGGGGAAGAATAACCTTGCGCATGGCTTGGCCGTAGTTCATACCCAGCGAACGGGCGGCTTCCATCTGGCCGCGGTGGACCGACTGGATTCCGGCGCGAACGATCTCGGCCGTATACGCCCCCGTGAAAATGGCCAGGGCCAGCACACCGTACCAGAGGGGTTCGATCTGATTCAGGCCGTACTTGCTGAGCAGGGTATTGATCAGCGTACCAACCACGAAATACCACAGGAAAATCTGCACCAGCAAGGGTGAGCCACGGATAATTTCAATATAGCCGATGGCGGTCCAGCGCAAAGCCGGATTAGCCGAGATACGAGCCAGGCCGGTTAAAACGCCGAGGATGATCCCGGCAATAATAGCCAGGAAACTGACCTTCAGCGTCAGCCACAGGCCCTCTATCAGGATACCGGGCCTGCCTACTTCATAATTTCCAAGTGCATCACCCGGATAGACAGTCGCTCCTTCACGCAGCAGCAGTCTGTCAGCCGGGAGCACATGCTGCTCGCTGCCGTCGGGGCCGGTAATGGAGATTGTAGCCTTGGTGCCGCTGGTCGTGATCGCACTGACCGTGCCTTCCATTTCCGCCCGGACCGCAACCTTTTCCGTGTAATAAAAATATTGCGGCACCCTGTTCCAACGCCAGGTGTATTCTACCGACTGGGTCGAGAAATAGAGCAAGGCCACTATTGCGCAGCATATACCCAAAAAGATAACGGTCCAGAACTGATAATAGAGCCGACTTTTCGGGCGGTCCAGATTAGCATACATGAGGCAGCTCCTGACGGATCACGGAGCGAGAACCCGGCCTGGGACCGGATTCCCGCGGGAAAGCAACAGCGTTACTGAACATCCTTCAGCCAGTCCGTGCCCTTGATCCACTTACTGTAGATCTTGTCGTACCGGCCATCGGCTTTGATCTGCCGCAGGAAGTTATCCAGCCAGTTGAGAAAATCGGGATCGCCTTTCTTTACCCCCAATCCCAGCGGTTCAAAGGTGAAGACCTCGTCAAGGAATACAAGATTGTTTCCACCCTGTTGTGCCATGAAAACCGCAAGAAAGGGCATGTCATAGATAAAGGCGTCAACCTGGCCGTTCACCACTTGCATGGCACCATCGGCCTCTTTTTCAAAACTTTTGTATTTGGCCTTGGGAATAAGTCGTTTGGTCGCCTGTTCCCCGGTTGTGCCGATGCGGGAGCAGACGGTGTACTTGGGATCATTGAGATCCTTGTAGGAAAGC
>JBFJXW010000273.1:0-4010 GCA_041622895.1 Desulfobulbus sp.
AGGATGCCTGTGGCTTGACCAATCCGCGCTGCCCCAAAGATGCGGATGTCAAGGCGATCTACACCGCTGCGCTGTAATCGAAGAAAAAAGATCCCGGTGGAGCCTGCCCCCTGTTTTCCCTGACTTGGCCTGTGCGGGCTTTACCGGCTGCTTGATACACCATGAAATACACGCTGTGGTTGGCGTTGCGGGACGCGGATTTTCCGCGTCCCGCCTTTGTGTTGGCAAGGAAAAGGAGATGCAGGGTCTTTTCTCCTTGTGGCCCTGCATCTCTGATCCTAAATCCGACCAAAACCAACCATTTCGTACAAGTGTTGACAAAGGGAACTATCTGTTATAATAATTAAAATGATGTTCATCGTCTTTTTTTCATTATAAGACAGACACATCGCCGTAACGGGTACGGGTTCTTGCTAAACCCGACTTTCCTCTTTTTTGTATAGGAGTTATCGAATGGCTGATAAAATTTTTCGCGTTAATATGTCGGACTTGAGCAGCAAGGTCGAAGCTGTACCCGAGGGATGGATGGGACTTGGCGGGAGAGGATTGACCTCTACCATAGTTGCTGCTGAAGTTACCCCCACCTGTCATCCGCTTGGAAAAAACAACAAACTCGTTATTGCACCGGGCCTCCTCTCCGGAACCCCGGCTGCAAACTCCGGTCGTCTTTCCTGCGGTGCCAAAAGCCCCCTGACCGGAACCATTAAAGAAGCCAATGCCGGCGGAACCTCTGCTGCAATGCTTGCCAAATTGGGCGTAAAAGCCTTGGTCATCGAAGGAAAGCCTGCCGATGACAGCAAATGGTACAACCTGCATGTCAATGCAGACGGTGTGACCATTAGCGAAGAAACCGAGGTCGTTGGCCTGGGTAACTTTGCCGTGGTTGAAACACTGAACACACGCCTTGGCGACAAAACCGGTGTAATCAGTATCGGCCCGGCCGGCGAGATGAAGATGACCGGCGCCAACCTTTCCATCAAGGATCCGGATAACCACATGCGGTCCGCTGGTCGCGGCGGTCTCGGCGCAGTTATGGGATCAAAAAAGATTAAATTCATCTCCGTTGAACCAACCACGCAGAAAGTGGAGATCGCTGATCCCGAAGCATTCAAGGCTGCCAACAAGACCTTTGCCAAAGCCCTGATCGACAATCCTATCAGTGCAGCTCTCGGTCAATACGGCACCAACGTTCTGGTCAACATCATTAATGAATCCGGCGGACTGCCAACCAAAAATTTCACAGCCGGCCAGTTTGAAGGACATGAGGCCATCTCCGGCGAGACCATGCACGACACCATCGTCGCTCGTGGCGGTAAACCGAAACATAATTGCCATCCCGGTTGCGTCATCAAATGTTCCCAGGTCTACGCCGATGCCAAAGGCCAGTACTGTACCTCGGGTTTCGAATATGAGACCATTTGGGCACTGGGTGCTGACTGCTGCATAGATAACCTTGATCATGTTGCTCAGGCCGATAACATCATGGATGATCTCGGACTCGACTCGATCGAAACCTCCGTGGCCTTTGGTGTCGCCATGGAAGCAGGTGTGCTCAAATTCGGAGATGGCGTTGAACTCTGTCGTATTCTCAGAGAGGAAGTCGGTAAGGGTACGCCGCTGGGACGGATAATCGGAGGAGGCGCCGGTTCGGTTGGCCGAGCCTTTGGCGTAACCAGAGTACCGGTTGTAAAAAATCAGTCCATTCCGGCGTATGACCCACGCGCCATCAAAGGTATCGGCATAACGTATGCCACCTCCACTCAAGGTGCTGATCACACCATGGGTTACACCATTGCCACCAACATTCTTGGAGTCGGCGGCAAAGTTGATCCGTTGAGCAAAGAAGGTCAGGTGGAGTTGTCGCGCAACCTGCAGATCGCCACCGCTGCCATCGATTCCACCGGTATGTGCTTGTTCGTCGCATTTGCTGCCCTGGATGACGCGACCTGTCTGCCAGCCCTGATCGACCTGATCAATGCCCGTTTCGGCATTGGTCTGGTGGCAGACGATGTCACCAACCTCGGCATGACCATCCTTAAGACCGAACGTGCCTTCAATATTGCCGCAGGTTTCACCAATAAGGATGATCGGCTTCCGGAATTTTTCTCGGAAGAGCCCCTTGCACCTCACAATGTTGTCTGGGATATCACTGACGAGGCTATCGATTCGTTCTGGAACTTCTAAAAGTACATATCCATGCAGCTCACAGTCAAACTTTTCGCCTATTTTCGGGATAATCGTTTTAAACAACAGCTCATGGATTTTCCCGAGGGAACCACGGTTGAAGACATCATCCGTTCCCTCGGGATCAATATTGACGAGGTTGGCGTGACCATGATCAATTCACGCCACTGCGCCATGGAACACGTTCCAGCTGAGAACGATCAGCTGGCTATCTTTCCGGCTATCGGTGGGGGATAATTCCCTCACCGTTTTTTTTTCCTCCCCCCTTCGTACATTCGGCTGCACATTCCCGTTCTCGCACGTGCATTGTATGCATTTGACGGGTATACTCCCGGCAAAAGATCTGTAGTGGCTGGCGAGCATCTCGATGCACCGCTCGCATCTGCAGATCAGCAACGGATTACTTTCCTCAGTTGACACAACCCTCCGTCCCTCTCCTCCTTTGTCCAAAAAGGTGCTAAAGAAAGGCAAGGATAGCATGAAAGATTTTTTCAAATTGATCAGTTCTTCCGAATTCGTTTCTCTTTTTTCCCGATTTTCCGCTTTGGAGCAGGAAACCGTTGCCTTGACCACTGCTCGCGGCCGGGTTCTGGCCCAGGATGTTGTCTGCAACGAAGCATTGCCGCCTTTTTCCCGTTCGACCATGGATGGCTATGCGGTTCGAGCCAAGGATACCTTTGGCTGCTCCGAATCGGAAACCGCCTTGCTGAGCATTATTGGGGAAATCGCCATGGGTACCTCTGGCCAGGCCTTTACTCTGCGCCCCGGTCAGGCCGCGCGCATCTGGACCGGTGGCGAACTGCCACAAAAGGCGGATGCCGTTGTTATGGTTGAGTATACGCAACCCTTTGATGACGAAACCGTTGCTGTTTTCCGCCCGGTTGCGCCGGGAGAAAATATTGTCCGGGCCGGTGAAGATTACGCTCCTGGTTCCTCGGTCCTGCGCAAAGGCAGCGTGCTGCGCCCGCAGGATCTGGGCGTGCTGTCCGGCTTGGGGATAACCTCTGTGTCTGTGTATCGGCAACCCAGAGTTGCCATTCTCTCTACCGGGGATGAGCTGGTTCCTGCCAACCAACAGCCGCCTCCAGGTAAAATTCGTGATATCAATTCCACAACATTGGCGGCCCTGGTGGAGGAAGCCGGAGGCGTACCGATTCCTCTCGGAATCTGCGGCGATGCACTGGACGGTATCAAGGATGTCTGTACCGATGCCCTTGATCGAGCCGATGTCCTGCTCCTTTCCGGCGGCAGCTCCGTAGGCCGCCACGATTTCACGCTCCAGGTTTTCGAAGCGATTCACGGGACCAAATTGCTGGCACATGGTGTTTCGATCCGTCCCGGCAAACCGACCATCCTTGCCTGCAAGGAGAACAAAGCTCTTTTCGGTCTGCCCGGCCATGTGGCTTCAGCCATGGTCGTCTTTTATCTCTTTGTTCGCCCCCTGCTTCGCCAATATAACGGTTTGGGAGCTTCCCTCGGCCTGCAAGTCATCAAGGCAGTTACCGAACAGCAGATCCCTTCGGTCATTGGCAGAGAAGAATATGTACGTGTTCGACTGACCCCGCAGGACGCTGGCGCGTTGCCGCTGGCAAGCCCGGTGTATGGAAAATCCGGACTGCTCAACCCGCTGGTGCGTGCCGACGGCCTGTTGCCCATTGGCCGAGATATCGAGGGACTGGATCGAGGAACCGAAACACCCGTCCTCCTCTTCCCCTGAATGTCCGTCAACTTTAGAGAATCTTGAAAATTAGCTCAGTAAACGCCAACAGCTCTAATCGGCATTTTTTTTCACGAAGAACATGGTGCTCTTGCAATTGATTCTATCG
>JBFJXW010000274.1:0-3986 GCA_041622895.1 Desulfobulbus sp.
ATCAAGAATTTTGAATACTCGCGGATGGGAGGCGCGGTATATATCTTCTTTCCCTTCAATTTTATCTAAGAGACGCTGTTCATGAGGGGATACGCAACATTGCATGGTGTGCTCCTTTCGATAATAAGAATTTTTCCCTTTAATAGGCAGTGAGAATGCTCGTAGGCATTCTCACTGTTCGCAGGTAGTTGTGGTTAATTGACTAAAAGAAGCGGCAGAGCCGGGAAGTAGGTGGTCAGCAACAGAATGGCAATCATGACCAGGATGAGCGGCATGGCAACCTTTGAGAGCTGCTCGATCTTTGCATTGGCAATACCGCTGGCGACAAAGAGGTTGACGCCTACCGGTGGCGTAACAAATCCGATAGCCAGGTTGACAACCATCACCACACCGAAGTGCACCGGATCCACACCGACTTTGAGGACAATTGGCAGCAGGATCGGGGTCAGGATAACGATTGCCGCAAGTGCTTCCATGAAGGTGCCGACAATCAGCAGCAGCACGTTGATCAGCAGCAGAATCATGATTTTGTTCTCAGTCAGGCTCAGCATTGCCGAAGCAATCGTTGCCGGAACCTGCTCGATGGTCATGATATTGCCGAAGATGGTGGCCATGGACATCAGGATGATAACGATGGCCGAGGTCGAACAGGCGTCCATAAAGCAGGGGACGATGTTGCCCAGGTTGAGTTCGCGATAGACAAACAGACCGACAACCAAACCGTAAAAGGCGGCGAGTGCTGCGGCTTCCGTGGGGGTCATGAGACCGCCATAGATGCCGCCAAGGATGATGACCGGCACCATCAGGGCCCACTTCGCATTCCAGAAGGCTTTGACAAAGGTGCCTATGGTGCGTTTACGCGCAACCCCTTGCCAACCGCGTTTTTTCGAATAGATGTAGGTGAAC
Organism: Desulfobulbus sp.; assembly: GCA_041622895.1. Lineage (GTDB taxonomy): Bacteria > Desulfobacterota > Desulfobulbia > Desulfobulbales > Desulfobulbaceae > Desulfobulbus. The sequence goes on from JBFJXW010000274.1 coordinate 907, forward strand.
AGCATCAGGGCCATGCCGGTGAGGACACCGGGAATGATACCCCCCATGAAGAGCTTGCCGATGGAAACCTGTGCGGAAACACCGTAGACCACAAACGGGTTGCTCGGCGGAATCATAACACCGATCGCTCCTGCTGCGGCCACGACTGCGGCGGCAAACAGTTTGTCATACCCTCGTTCCACCATTGCCGGAATGGTCAGGGAGCCGATAGCCGCGACGGTGGCGGGTCCGGAACCGCTGATGGCGGCAAAAAACATACTGGTGGCAATGGCGGCCAAGGCGATGCCGCCAGGGAGCGAGCCGAGGATCTCGTCGGCAAGATCGAGCAGCCGTTTGGAAAGACCGCCTGCTCCCATAAATACGCCCGCGGCGATGAAAAACGGAATCGCCATAATCGGGAAGCTGTCAATGGAGGTGAAGGCGATCTGTGCGACGTACTCAATGGGCAGGGTGCCGGCATTGATAATCGTGGCCGCCGCGGAGAGGCCGAGGCTCACGGAAATAGGCACGCCAATCACAAGGAATAACAGGAAATAGCCAAACAGAATGGCAATGGCCGAGGCGCTTTCGCTGAAATAGGCGGGCAGTGCAATCACGACACAGAAGGCAATGCCTATGAGGCTGTCAAGTATGCCGCATTGCCGTATCTGCTTGGCGAGATCCTGGAATAACCGGAGCCCCATGAGGCCAAAGCCCACAGGCAGGATGAGATACGGAATCATGTAGGGCATTCCGGTCCCTGGCGCCAGCTGGGGGTACAGCTTGAGCATTTTGAGGTTGTCGAGCCCCATCCAGAAGACAATCGAAACCAGAGCAAGAAAACATACATCAACGACAACCCAGCTGATGGCTTGAAATCGTGGTGAAATCCTGTCGTAGATGATATCGACGCGGATATTGTTTCTTTTTTTAATGGCAAGGGGGATTGCCAGATACGATATCCAGATAAAGATAAATCGTGCGAGTTCCTCCGACCAGACGCTGCCATCGGAACTTACGGTGAAGTGGGTGCCGACGTAACGGTAAAACGTCTGAAAAGTAATGATAAGAATAATGCTGAGCATTCCCGTGAAGAGGAATGGTTTCTCGAAATTTTCATCCAGCCATTTCAAGACAGCGGTGAAAGTGTTTTGGCTATCTGCTTGAACTTTTTCAGCACATGCAAGAGTAGTCATGGAGCCTCCTCAAAATTTTCAACATGGAGCGCAGGTGTTCAGCCTCGTGTCAACGGTACCTGCCTCTTACTTCTGGGTGTCCTGTACCAGTTTGATGAGTTCGGCGGGGATCTCGTTAGCGAATTTAGCCCAGACAGGCTTGGCCGCCGTCACAAATTCGGCGCGTTCTTCGGCCGTCAGGTTATGGATTTTGATACCCTGAGCGATGAAGGCTTCCGTAGCCTTGGCCTCAAGGTCGGCGGTAATAGACCGTTGGTAGGCAAGGGCATCCTGGCCGGCCTTGATGAGCAGTTCCTGGACATCCGCTGGCAGGGAATCGAACTTTTCCTTGTTCATCAGCAGAATGTGCATGGAGTAATTATGCTGGGAATCCATTGCATATTTGAGGACTTCCGTATGCTTGGCATCGTTCAGGAGAGAAAAGGTGTTCCCTTCAGCGTCTACGGTACCCTGCTGCAGCGCGGTGTACACTTCGCCCCAGGCGATCGGAGTTGGGTTCATGACGAACGTGGATGCCACTGCAACTTCCACCGGTGAGGCGGTAGTGCGAACCTTAATGTTTTTCAGGTCACTGAGATTCTTGATTTCTTTGTTGGTAGAGACAAAATTTCTATACCCGTACTCGCTGTACATGATCGGCTTGAGATTGATTTTCTCACATTCTTCCGCGAGGTAGGCACCCAAGGCACCGTTATCAAGCGAGGCGTAGAGGTTTTTCTGGTATTCAGGCTTGGTGATATAGGGAAGGTCGAACACCATGAACGCTTTAGAGAAGTTGGCCATGTTGGGTGAGGAACTGGATGCCATATCCAGGGTGCCTCTTTGTGCCGATTCCATGGTGACGCGGTCATCGCCCAGCATAGAGTTGCCGAACAGTTGAATTTTAACTTTGCCGCCGGATCGTTCCTCGACCAACTCTTTCAGTTTTTCATAACCAAGCGTTACGTTGTTGCCGGGGGCCATTGGGTGGCCAAGGCGTAAGGTGATTTTTTTGGCCTGTGCTCCGCCTGCAGCGCCAATGGTCAAGCCTGCGGTCAGGAGAGCAATTATAAATTTTTTGTTAAAATATCGCATGGTGCCTCCGGGTTGTGTAACTGATTTTAATAGGGGGTTCGCCTCGATAAGCCTTGCAAACTCAGCATTCACGAGTTGCATTGATATTTTCAATAAGCAAATGTGATGCCAAAAATAATAACTGTTCTGTTACGGTCAAGAGGAGGATCTTTTCTCCCCTCGGGTACCACAGTGTCGCAGTTTCATGGCAGCCCAGGACCCGGTGGGGAACCGGTATTGCTAACTCCTAAGTATCAGTGGGTAATCCCCTGGTGCTCTCTCGTCGCTCTTCCCACCCTCTCCTGAAGCTTTTTCTGCGCAATAGATCGCAAATATATTGATATCCTGTCGCTGAAGGCGGCATGCGCCGCGGGGGAATTGGGTTTTGGGTTGAGCGGCAGGCATGTTGCGATTATGCACCATTGGGTGTGAATGCTGGTAAGCGGCGGGATATTTTGTGGTTACTGCACGTTGCAGCGGCGCAACGTGATGTTGCAGCGACGCAACGTTTCGGCTGTGTCGGTCTGGCCTGTCGTCTGCTGTCTCCGCACAGCAGCAGATGTGCAGGACACTACCCGACCCGATCGATATTGCATTCAAAGGGTTTTCAGCCACCCCTACGCGATATTTTTTGCGGCGACGCGCCGAGTCCTCATCGTTCTCCTGTCGTGGCACGACAAGGTGAGGGCGATATCGGGGCATAGTTCTTGCTTGAGCAGGGGCACTCTGGTTTATCCCTCTATTCTGACATCAAGGAGAATATGTAATGAAAGTTATTGATTTTCGCTTTCGCCCCAATACCCCTGAAGTAATTGATGGCATCAAGAACAGCACCATGTTTGCCGGTCTGTG
>JBFJXW010000275.1:0-3973 GCA_041622895.1 Desulfobulbus sp.
TAATCAATGCGTTCTTCACGCTCGTTGGGCCAGCCAATCAGATTAAGATTCGCTCGGCCGGTGGTGTAATGCCCCTCAAATGCAGCCAGTTTGGCCGGCTGATTTCTATACATCTGCTGTGCTTGCGTATGTCCGTTCAGGGCCAGCCCGATGGAAGCGACCAGGCTGAAGAGCAGTGCTCCGTTAAAGGAATGGCGGGCAAACTCATGGTGTTTGTTTTTAAGGATATAGTAGGCGGAAATACTCAGCACAAAGAACCCGCCAACAGCCGCACACCCCAGGAGTACATGGCTGAGACGGTGAACGGTGGAGGGGTTGAAGACCATTGCCCAAAAATCCACTATTTCCGCTCGTCGCTGCACGACGCCATTGACGATCCAGGGCATCATTTCGACGGAACCATCCTGGAGCGTAACCGGCCGGAGAATATCGACAATGTGATGCCCGGCAGGGGTCTGCTGCCAGCTGTTGGCGACGACAATCCATACAGAGGAAAAGACCGAGCCCAGGGCAACCATGTACATGCTGAACAGGTACAGCCCTGCGCTGACCCGTTCTCTGCCGAAAGCCACGATGGCAAGAAAACCGGATTCAAGAAAAAAGGCAAAAATGCCTTCGGCGGCAAGGGCGCTCCCGAATACATCGCCGACAAAACGGGAATACGTGGCCCAGTTGGTTCCGAACTGGAATTCCATGACGATGCCGCTGGCCACCCCTATGGCGAAGTTAAGGACAAAGATTTTTGTCCAGAATTGGCAGGCTATGGCGAAAATGGGCTTTTTGGTGAAATAGTACCTGGTTTCGAGATAGGCAAGAATCACCCCCAGACCTATTGCCAGGGGCGGGAAAATGTAGTGGAACATGATGGTGAAGGCAAACTGCAATCGGGATAAGATAACAACATCCATGAAATCCTCCTCTCTTTCTCAGTGAAGAAACCCTTCATCCCACGCTCTTGAATGGTTCAGAAGCCCTTCAGTTATGAAACGAGTTTGACTATAGGGGGTCTTTTTATCCGCTGGGTCGCAGCGTTGAACGTCCTCCATCGATACTGATAATCTGGCCGGTGACCCAACCGGCTTCCTCTGAAAGCAGGTAGGCAACCAGATGGGCGATATCCTTAGGGGTGCCCAATCGTTTGAGCGCATGAAGCTCGGTTATTGCCGAAGCAACGGCTTCATTGGACACAATCGAGGCCGCAAGAGGCGTTCTGGTTAACGAGGGTGCAATGGCATTCACTCGAATCTTGGGCGCGAGTTCTGCCGCAAGAGAAAGCGTCAGGCCGCTGACCGCACCTTTCGCCATGCCTATGGAACTGTGCAAGGCGAAGCCCTGCAGAGCGGCGACGCTGGAAAAAAGAACGACCGACGGCGTTCCGGTACTTTTTTTCAGCGCAGCCAGGCCCGATTGTACGGCAAGCGCTGCACCCATGGCATTAACGTGAAAATCGCGAAGAAAGTCGGTGCTTGCGAGCCGTCGAATACTGCCCAGGGTAATGGTGCCGACACTGTAGACGAGCCCATCCCATGGGGCGGGGAAATCCTTCGAGACCTGGGAGAAAAGGCGTTCATCGCATACATCACCCGGCGTAAAGGTAGCTTGAAGCTCCGATGCAAGTGAGGAAAGATGTTCCTCATTCCTGCCAACAAGATGCAGTGTAGAGCCACGGGCCCGTAACAGCCTCGCTGTTGCCGAACCTATCCCGCCTGAGCCACCATAGAGTACGATCCGTTTGGTCATAGAGCGCTCCCGGTTTGATATCCATCATGCTGCAATGTCGTGGTACCCTCATTGATACCAAAGGTCTCTCTGTTACACCCTCATCTGTTGCAGTGCCTGCGTGCCTCTGCCCTTCCCGAGTCTCTTTGCATTAGGATCGGCATGCAAAAGCGGTATCGCCTGTTTTTTTCTTTTGCGGCTCGATGTCGAGCATACGAAAGGGAAATTCCGCTTTTTTTACATCCTCGCAGAAGTGTCGCAGCGTTTCATGCACGGCAGAAAAGGCCAGCTGGTCCCAGGGAATTTCCTCAGGGGTGAAGAGCTTGACTTCAAGACTTTCGGCTCCGGCATGAAAATCCGTATTGAGAAGGCGTGCCCGCAGGAAGAAATACACCTGATTGATAAAGGGCAGGTTGGCAAGGACGTAGGGTTGCAGATCATCAACGTACGCCCAGGCCTCCTCTTCCGTTTCACGAACGGCGCAGGCCGAGACGGTTTCCCCATTTTCCAGCCATCCTGCCGGCAGTGTCCATTTATCTCGACGGGGCTCAATGGCCCGCCTGCACAAAAGGATGGAATTGTCCATCACTGGAATGGTGCCGACAACCATTCTTGGATTTTGGTAATGAATGGTATGGCACTCCTCACAAACAAATCGCGGTCGGTCATCACCCGCGGGCACTTGCAGCAAAACTTTGGCACCGCATCGAGAGCAGAAATTCACAATCGTATCCTTTCTGAAAAAAGAGAAACGCGTTTATTGTATCAACCTTCCTCAGCACTGTTGCGGGGCGTCGGGTTCGGCCGGACAACAACGCCATGCCCAATGGATGGTGCCGGACCCCGGGAAGGTGCCATGGTCGATGGTTGAGGTGATTCCATTTTTTTTACCATTGGAACGCTCGCCCGGCAACCATTTGGAATGATGAAAAATTCGTAGGGGAAAGGTCGTTACTACAACGTGGTAGAGAAGGGGTGCCGGTATAAAGCCAGGATAACGGCACATTGCACGCCACTGGCCAACGCGTTCGCTTACTGCTGCAGTTTCGCAGAAGGGGCCGTATCCGGTGCAATTGAGACGATGGCCTCGGTTTCGATCCAACCGGTGCGGCCGGACGCGTCTTCCACCAGGGCAAAGTGCCCGTGTCGTCCAGTTTGATACACGACCCGACCTTCCTGGATGGCTCCGACAGGATCCGAGGACGGAAACGGGGAAAGGAGCAGGCGGGCATCACTGCTGATGACGACAGCCGCATCCTGCTGCCGGTATTGGAAAAAAATCCCCACTGCAGCGATAACCATGCAGAGAAGACAGCAGCCGCTCATCCAGCGTTGCGTGTTTTTCCTGGCCGCAAGGCGTAACCCCGCTAGATTGATAAGGGTGAACCCGACCAGAAACAGGCCAGCCGCCAGGGTCCATTGATCCAGGGTCAGCAAGGTGACCATCCGTTGAGTCCAGGGACGTTCCTCCTGGAAAAAGCCGCGTTGCGTGCGTAGCAGATCGAGGTTTCCTTTGATATCGGCGTTGCCAGGAGAGAGGCGCAAGGCCCTCTCGTAATTGAGGATGGCCAGACCGATCCGGCCGGTCTGGGCGTAGCAGTTGCCCAGATTATAGAGCAGCGGTCCGGAAAATCCCTCTTCAGCGATAAGGTGGGTATAGACATCCAGGGCCTCCTGGTATTTGCCCTGTTGGTAGAGCGCATTGCCCTGTTGAAAAAGGCTTTCGGCGGATGGCCCCGGTGCAGCGGATGCGATGGTCGCGGCGAGGCAGCAAGCCAGGACCCACACGATCCAGCTTGCCGACAACCGGTTCAGGTAGGTGTGCCATTTCATAGGAGGTCGGAAAGCTCCTGCTCTATTTGCTCTGTATATTGACGGATCTGCGCTGGGGAAAGGGTATGGTTTGCATAGGCTCCCTGTTCTGCCGCAGCGAAAATGGTGATCAGGCCGGAAGAGGGGGGCAGCCGTGCCTGCAGGTCGGCAAGGGTAATGGCTGACGGTTCGATCTGCCAGTGGTGGCCGAGGAGCGTCTGGATGGCCTTCCGGCAGACGGCCAGGTACTGCCTGCTGTCATTGTGGTCTGCGGCCTCTTTGACCAGCGCTAGATTTCCGGCAAGCAGTTCGCTGGTCGCTTTTTTACGGAGTACCTGCGGATTATTGCGCAGGTAGCTCCGCCGTATCTTCCACAGCAAGACCGTGAGCAGCAGCAGAGCGCACAGGATCACCAGAACGTCAAACCATGTTCTGGCATACA
>JBFJXW010000276.1:0-3951 GCA_041622895.1 Desulfobulbus sp.
GAAACCGTCACCTTTGATGGGAAATCCCCCAAAGGTGAAATGGTTCTGTTCAAACTCAACGGCTTTTACCCGCCCGACATTCACGGAATCGAAAAAGGCATTCCGCGAGTATTCTGCGACTTTAAAAATACCGGTCTGCAGGACGAGAACACCAAGCTCATCAAAACGAATGGCAAGCACGTCAAGCTCATCCGTATCGCTAAGCTCAATAACCCTGAAAAGGTCCGGGTGGTGCTCGATCTCGAACCTAAACAGAGTTATGACTTACAACAGGTGTTTTTCAAAGAAGACAATCTTTTTGTTATCATCGTCAATACCGTCAAGAACTGAACACGTTTCTTTTACGGCACCTGTTCGACCGTGTAGTGCGACGGCAAAGCCAGATGAAAGAGTGTGGCAGGCAGAGGTGTATGGGAAAAAATTTTTTGGGTATGGACCGTTAACGTTCCGGTGATCGCTGAACCGGTGATTTGCAGGCGTTGCGGCCATCCGAAACCGCTTTCTGATACAGAATTATTCGATAAATAGGTCAGTTCAAGTACGACCTCGCCATCCGGATGAAGCAGCAGGTGACGACGCATTTCCTTGGTTCGCCGATCCAGCAGTACATAATGAGTCAAGAATCGTTTGTCCTTCCAGACATACCAGTATCCGGTTTTTTCCACGTCCATGGAAGACGTCACCGTTTCTATGGTCATTGGTGGCAGAAAACCACCCAGGAAGTAAAACACGTCTTCAGCCTGTATAGGCTCGGGCACATAGGAATGCCAAAATTTTGAATCGGTCCGCCCCTGATATATATGACCGATTCGATTATCCACCATGGTGAAAGAGGTGCCATCGGAAACAACGATCAAGAGCGCTCTGTCCAGCGGATCGTTTGCCGAAAAACGCAGAAAAGCTGGTTGCCGTAGCTGCAGTATCGCCCCCACGCTGCCTTTACTGCCAAGCACATCCCAGCCAAGCCGAATATCGGCATCGAGGGCTTTGGGTCGCTCGGTCTGTAAAAAAGAGGTTAACAGGGGCTGGGCTTCCTGCAGTTCTGCAGGCGTTAACGGCAGGGTTTTGGGTAATTTGCTCACACAACCGGTGCACACCAGTACCACTACCAGCGCAGAAAAAAGCCTACAGAGGCTTTTTGCCCGCATCAATGCACCACCTGTTTTTCGATGATCGCTATTTTCTCCAGTATCCTTTTCAATTCCTCGGTATTCTCCTCCGAAACTGCGACTGCTTTTTTGTAGGCCTCCAGGGCTTGTTGCAGCTGCCCGCTTTCCAGATAGACATCGCCGAGATGTTCGAGAATGGCAGGATCGTCGGGAGATAATTTTACTGCAATCTCGAGTTCTTTGATCGCCTGTTCGATCTTACCGAGCCGGTAATAGACCCAACCAAGACTGTCACGAATGTAACCATTTTCCGGTTTAAGAGCAATTGCCCGCTGGATATAGTCCAGCGCCTTGTCCAGATATATTTTTTTATCCGCCCAACTGTATCCGACAAAATTCAGGGCTGCGGCATTATCGGGCTTAAGTTCAATGATTTTTTGCATAATCTGCAAAGCGGAATCATGATCACCACTGCTTTCAAGTAACAGGGCGTATTCGTACAACAGGTTTTCATCATCCGGATACACCTCGAGCCCTTGCAAGAGAACCTTTTTACTCAAATCGTCCCGTCCTTGCATCTGGTGGAGGGCGGCATACAAGAGAAACATTTCGGCATTGCGGATATCCACCGCGTTGATGTTTTTCTCCAGAACCTGTATAGCTTCATCCAGGCGATTCAGTTCTCGTAGAATCCTCACTCGCAAAAACAAACCATCACGATATTCTGAAGATTTACGGTCAATCTGTTGCACTTCCTTCAAGGCACGGTCATACTGTTTCTGCTGCAGAAAAAGGATAGCAATAAAATACCGCGCTTCAGGCAGATTTTCCTTTTCCAGAATCTTACTCGTGATGGAAATAGCTTTATCGTACTGTTTTTGCTTGGCATACAGGCGGGCGATGGTCAGATCGACCCGTTGGGGCTGGTCAACGTACGTTTTCAGACCTGTCAGTTCAGCGAGTGCAAGATTGTCTTTTTTCTGTAACAAATAGACATGAACCAGAGCGACACGAGCGCTGGCATTATGTTCTTCCCGTTCGATAATGTCCTTATACAAAGCCACAGCCTTATCATAGCGGGCAGCTTTGATGTACAACTCGCCCAACTCCATCTGCAGATCGCTGGACCAGTTACGGGCCAAGGCCTTTTCATAGTGCTTAGCCGCCTCATCAATATCGTCCTGAACGCGGTAATACCGTGCCATAAGCACATGACCGGGATACGAATCCTTATCAAGGGCAAGAACCTTTTCCAGAGCCAGACGGGCTTTTTGCAGTTGATTGCCGCTCAGATACATTTCAGCTAACAACAACAGGATTGCCGGATCGTTGGGATGGCGATCACTGATGTGTTGATACTGCTGCATGGCCTGCGCAATTTTTTTCTGCCGAACGAGTACCTTGGCATAGAGCATTCGCATGCCGGTTTTTTCAGGATGGATCGCAAGGTAGGATCGCAGCCAGTTCGCCGCTTCATCGGTCCGCTCCAGTCGGAGTAACAGCAGCGGCACCTTTTCACTGATGAACTCGGCTTCCGGATCACAGATCAGTGCCTTCTCATACGCTTCGAGAGCCTCATCGAATTGCAGCAACAGTTCTGCATGACGCCCCCATAGAAAATAAAAATATGAGCAGCCGAAATCAGTGTCATTCTCGTCAATTGAGGAAGCCTGTTGCAACTGCCCTCTCGGCGCAACCATAGCTGTTTTTGGCTGGCATCCGCACAGCAGAAGCGCCATACAACTCAAGGCCAGCAACCGATGGCAAGATCGGAAAGTTAGCGAGCGCATTACATACCTTTATGTTCAAGCAATTGCTGAACCGCTTGCCGGATTGAGGCTTGCACATCCTGCACCGATCGCGCGGCTTGAATGCGTACTATACAGTTATGGGTGAAAGATGCAAAGAGTGCGGCTACTTTTTCCAATTGTTCGAGTTGTTCAAAATCGTTCAGCGTTTCACCGCGCAGCTCAAGGATCCTGGCAACACTTTCAGCGGGCGACATGGTAAGCAGCAGAACCGCATCCGGTTCAGGGGCAAAACTGTGGCGGGCAAAAATGGCTGCAGGATCACAGCCCGCAGCGCCTTGATACGCGGCAGTGGAAAAATAATAGCGATCGGTCAGCACCATCTTTCCTTGTTCCAGTGCGGGAAAAATACATTCTTCGAGATGTTGACGTCGATCCTGAATGAACAGTTCCAGTTCTTGTTCTCTCGACACCTGCTGCCGGTTCTGGTACAGGGTCCGGATTTGCCGGCCATAGGGGCCGTCTGTTGGTTCCCGTGTTTCTACAACCAGATACCCGAGCTGTCGCAGGTAAGATGCGAGAAGCGGCAGCTGGGTGGACTTGCCTGTTCCATCAATGCCTTCAAAGGCAATGAGCAGGCCCCTGCTCATAAGCAGCCTCCTTTGCCCCTGTTGGCAACAATGGTTTGGGCCAAGCACAACGCGGCCTTTAAACTGGATGGATCGGCTGCATTTCTTCCGGCGATGTCGTAGGCTGTACCATGATCTACCGATGTCCGAACGAGAGGCAGGCCAAGGGTGACATTAACGCCGTCCTGAAAATGAAGCAGTTTGAAGGGAATTAGGCCCTGGTCATGGTACATGGCGACCACCGCATCAAATTTACCAGCTGCGGCTTGATAAAAAACCGTATCGGGCGGCCACGGCCCACTGACCTCACCCAAACCGGTGCTTTCCGCAACGGCAGGTGCTATGGAACGTTGTTCCTCATCCCCGAACAGGCCTTCCTCTCCGCTGTGGGGATTGAAACCGGCAACGGCTATGCGTGGACTGGTGAGGGCAAAATCCCTTTGCAGCGATGCCCGGGTCATTGCA
>JBFJXW010000277.1:0-3929 GCA_041622895.1 Desulfobulbus sp.
GGCCAAAGGTATTGGCGATCAAAATGTCAGCAGCACGTTGTGACCCAAAAGGTGTGCTAGCAGTTCATAGCAACGAGGCACCATAAAAATACGGTATCGCGCTGTAATTTCGTCTCAGAGTGGATCAATGAGCTTTTGCTCTGAAAATAAAGAGTTGACGTGGCTTACTCACCGTTTTATATATCGATATACTTCAATATTCAAATAAGAGATAAAATGAAATCCTTTATACGTGTCATGAAGGCGTTGTCAGATCCGAACCGGGTTCGGGTGTTGAAGCTCCTGGAAAACAAGGCGCTGTGTGTGTGCGAGATTCAAAACGTTTTGGGGCTTGCCCAGCCAACCGTTTCCAGCCACATGAAGATTCTTGAAGATGCCGGGCTCGTCAAGAAAGAACGGCAAGGCACCTGGATGATCTACAGTCAGGCTGATGGCAGCGAGTCCGAATACGCCGGTGTCATGTTAGGTACCCTGCAAGACTGGTTGAACGAGGATGGAGAGCTGCAAAAAATGCTCAGCGCACTGCCTGACCCGACATGCTTGCGTGGTTATTCACTGAAAAAATAAGGAAAAGGCAAATGGAACCCCTGAAATCGACCGACTGTTGCCCTGCCTCATCATTAACGGAACAACCCGTTACCAAAAAACATGTCTCCTGGGGGAAGATCAGCGGCATCAGCCTCCTGAGCTTCGGACTGTGGCTGGCGGTGTACAAGCAACTGGAGCCGTTTTCCTTTTTTTTCACTTACTCCGTGCTGGCCATTGAGAAAGGAAGCCATCTCGGGGCCGCAGTGCAGTTCTTTGTCTACGACACCCCCAAGGTGATGATGCTGCTGACCTTGATCGTCTTTCTTATCGGCATCATTCGCTCGTTTTTCACCCAGGATCGCACCCGCAGGTACCTGGCGGGCAAACGAGAGACCGCGGGCAACGTGATGGCCGCACTGCTGGGCATTGTCACCCCGTTCTGTTCCTGCTCGGCGGTCCCTCTGTTTATCGGTTTTGTGCAAGCCGGAGTACCGCTGGGCGTGACCTTCTCCTTTCTCATCGCCGCGCCGATGGTCAACGAAATTGCCTTGGTGCTGCTCTACGGCCTGCTCGGCTGGAAAGTGGCAGCCATCTATCTGGGCACAGGACTATTGATCGCCATGGTTGCGGGCTGGATAATCGGCCGCCTGCAGCTTGAAACCTGGATTGAAGACTGGGTGCAGGAGCTGCGCGCCGGTGAAGCGTTCGTTGACGAAGAACAGCTCGACTGGCACGACCGGTTTGAACGGGGCAAGGAGGCAATTCGTGATATCGTCGGCAAGGTGTGGCTCTATGTCATCATCGGTATCGGCGTCGGCGCCCTCATTCACGGGTATGTACCGGAAGATTTCATGGCCTCGATCATGGGCAAGGAGGCCTGGTGGTCGGTGCCGGCCGCGGTTGTGGTGGGCGTTCCCATGTATTCCAACGCCGCCGGCATTGTACCGGTTGTGGAAGCATTGCTCGGCAAAGGAGCGGCATTGGGGACGGTGCTGAGCTTTATGATGAGCGTGATTGCCCTTTCCTTGCCGGAAATGATTATCCTTCGCAAGGTGCTCAAGCCCAAATTGATTGCTGTTTTTATCGGTGTTGTGGGATGCGGTATTATTTTTACCGGGTATCTGTTTAACCTAATAATCTGATGAATAAAGAGGGAAAATATGGAAATTAAGGTCTGTGGGCCGGGGTGTGCCTCCTGTGAAAAAACGCAGCAAACTGTTGAGGCGGCTCTTGCCGCCAAGGGCATTGATGCGGTTGTGATCAAAGTGAGCGATTTTCAGGATATCGCCCAGCTGGGTGTTTTTTCCACCCCTGCAGTTGTTATTGACGGCACAGTGAAATGTGTGGGACGGGTACCGAAGCAAAGTGAAGTTGAAGCGTGGATCGGTTGAACCGGAGCATACACAACAGATAATACCAACAAGAGGCCGCCATGCATATCTGGGTTGATGCCGATGCCTGCCCCAAGGTCATCAAAGACATTCTCTTTCGCGCCGCCGAGCGCACCGGCATTGCCATGACCCTGGTGGCCAACAAGCCGCTTGCCACCCCGCGACTGGCTCATATCAGATCGTTGCGGGTGGCTTCCGGTTTTGATGTAGCGGATAATGAAATCGTCAAAAGGCTGGTCGCCGGAGATCTGGTGATCACCGCCGATATCCCGCTGGCGGCCGAAGTGATCGCCAAAGGCGGATACGGTCTGAATCCGAGGGGTGAATTGTACACCACGGAAAACATCCGTGCCCGCCTCAACATGCGGGATTTCATGGACAGCCTGCGGGCAAGCGGTGTCGAAACCGGCGGCCCCGCCGCGTTGGCCCAAAGCGATCGACAAAACTTCGCCAACCAGCTGGACCGTTTTTTATCGGTTCACGGTCCAGCCAAAAAAGGATAACACGCAGTCCCCATCGCAGACACCGCGCGTTATGCACAACCCGAATGTGTTTGTAACACATTTTTCCCTGTTTCCCGTCCAGAGCTTTTCCGGTTGCCACGGACATGTGTTTCCGGCAGTTCTTATCCTGAAAGACCAACCGATCGGTCGAGCATGGCTGACAAGCCGCCCTGATCTTCCGGCGCAAAGCCAAAGACCTCCCGCCAGATAGTGTCGTTTTCCATGCAGAAATAGATGCAGGTGCGGGGATCGGCATATTTGTGCAGCTCGTCATGGATCAAGCGGTACATGGCCACCCGCTGTGTCCGAAAATAGCGGCGCTTGCCGTCCAGACCGTCGATGAACTCCTGGTAAAAGAACCGCGAGGCGGGAAAGCGTTCAGCGGCGATCTGTTTGAGGGACGGGAGATAGCGCAGCGCGCCCATGCTGATCCAGGCGATGGATTCGGCTGGCACCTCGGCAAAGAGCCGGCCGATAGTATATTTATACCCATCTTCCCAGCCGTCATGAAGAATGATCGGGTCAAAATGGAAGGCCAGTTTATAGCCCCAGGCTGCACACTGTTTGGCCGCCTGCAGCCGTTCGTCCAGGCTGGCGGTTCGAATTTCTTCCCTGGCCATTATCGGCGGACTGTTCAACGACCAGGCCACCAGGGTGCGGCCGCCGTGATCGAGACTTGCAAGATTATCGATGCTGACACTTTTTGATTTTAATTCCAACACGGCATTGCTGCGTTTGGCCATGTAGGTGACCAGCAGCGGGCTGAGTCGGGTCAGGCTGTCCAGGGCCAGACTGTCGGTGAATTCGCCGGTGCCTATGCGAAAAAAACGATCCGGCTCGGTCTCTAGCGCTTGATCGAGTTCGGCGAACAGATCATCGATATTCACAAAAAAACTGAGCCAGGGATTGTTAAGATAGGCCTGCAGAATGCAATAGACGCAATCCATGGGGCAATTCATACCGATATTGAGCACCTGATAATTACAGCAGCGGTACTCTCGGGTGCCGGGACAGGGTTTGAAAAAGGTCCCCCGGTTGCGGCAGAGCAGCAGATGACGCTTGCCGGCACTGAGATTACCGGGATATTCACCGTCAATCTGGGGCGTACCGCGCTCACCGACCACGGTCACCGGCAATTGCGCCCGGTTGATAATTTCCTTGGTGTACGGAAGATCCAGGCAGTCTTCGGCCACATGGAGATGGGTAACAAAGCGGGCGGGATCGCCGTAGGATGCAGGGTGTTTCAAGAGAAATGTTCCAATGAAGATTGATAGGGAGCAGCCAGGGCCAGATATCGCGCCCCTTCTTCGGGACGTCCGTGCTTGAGGCAACCCTGGCCGTAGATGGTGCATTTCCGCGCCAGTTCGGCCACGGCTGCGCACTGTTGCTCGGCGTTGAGCACGCCGGCATCGAGCAGCGTACACAGCGATTGAATGCGATAGGTGTCCATGCCCATGCGATGCATCACAGAAAGCTGATCAGGCCGGCCGCCGTCCTTGCCGGTTAA
>JBFJXW010000278.1:0-3856 GCA_041622895.1 Desulfobulbus sp.
CCATCTTGCATAATTGTTTTTTAGCCCAATCTTAGCGTTATGCTCAAAAAAATATCCTCGGAATATTATGCATATGCCTGTGGTATTTTTTCTCGCATGCCTTAATCTTGAACGAAAAATCTAATTATTCAAGATACCCTGCGTTTGGTTTTATGAGGCCCTGTTTATATGCTTCCATAGAACAATCTAAGATTTGTGATCTAACTGCTCGATTTAAATTTTGTTCAAGACGTGTTCAGTTGTTTTTTTGTGCGGAAAGCATCCCGCAAGCTGTTAAAATTTCATCAGAACTATGACTGTTAACCGCTGCTCCTGGGATTTTCCAGGCAACAACGTTTGTCGCTCACAATCCTCCAGAAACCACTGTTCTTCAATCTCTTTATTTGGTGTCCAGTGTGCCTGCATAATGACCCTCCTGTTAGGCCAAATCAGGCAGATAGTCTCGTGCCATGTCTGCGTATTGTTTCAAGCCACGTTTATCAAGATCTTGTACAAAAATATGCCAAGGAGGGATGTTGCTCATATAGGGAGTTTGCCCCTTGACATGCCGCCACCGGGTCCGGGATTTTGTTTATGTAAGATTTCCAAGAATTTCACATGAGATCAGTGTATTAATGGTTGTATCGTTGCGTGCGAAAAGGTAAGCGACACTTGATCATTCAGACCTATGCCAGTAATAGAACTTCGCGTGGATTCCTGCTGATTGAGCTGCTTTATAACTCGACAATTCTTCAGCTCCCAGTCCATCTATCCGCTCTGGAGTGAGTAAATACGCATCCTTTTCCTCTGTTACCTCCCAACGGTCAGACGTAAGAAAACGAAGTGCGATATCTCTTGCTTCATCTATATCGGTTGCCAACACCCATATCTGAGCAACTGCCCTGGAAACGTGGGCAATCAAAGGATTTTCAAGCTGCGGTTCGACTTCAAGAATAAAAAAATACGAATGCATACGAGCCCTCAAATATAGTGCTCGCCCTCTGTGTACAGACGGGCGTTGTGATTGACCTTTCCACTATCTTTACTCAACGTCTTCTGTTCAGATGCTTCAAGCGATCAATTGGAAAGAAAATTGTTTGATCAAGATGATATCCTGTATTTTTCTACCGCCAACGAATAGTTACTCAGCAACTGCCGAGCGCCGTTCAGTACCGGTATCCCGTTGTCCACAAAGGTTTCGTAAAACCGAGGTCACCAGATGCGGAGCTGGCTACCGCGAAATGATTGCGTCCGGTAACCAGCGAAAGGAAACAATGCGGCGGACCAATGAGACCAGGTCGGTACCACTATGCGGCGTACGAACACTGTTGACGCTGGATTCTTCCAAAACGGCAGAGGTGTTCCTGTTTTGAATCCGGAGGCCGGTACGGCAAAGCCCACCGGGTAGCCCAAATAACAAAGGGTCGAAAGGAGAATCTCTCAACCCTTTGTGCGTTTCGACGCTCATCCCAGCAGGATTCAGCGTACGACGAGCACCGGAATGGTGCATTGAGCAAGCACTCGATGGGTGACGCTGCCCAGCATCGCACCTTCCCATTCCCCCAGGCCTCGCGATCCCATGATGATGACATCACATCCTTTATCCGAGGCGACCTGGCAGATCGATTTTCCGGCCTTGGCGCTTGGCACGACCAGCGTTGTATATTGCACCTTGTTGTCGTCAAGAAACGCATGGTAGGGAGCAAGCACCAGATCGGCTTCTTCCTTTTGCGACTTCTCAGCTTCGTCCCGCGGCTTGCCTTTGATAAATTGAGGAATCGCACCGGTAACATAAAGAAGCACTATTTCTGCATCCATGGCTGCAGAAAGACTGGTGGCATTTTCCATTGCCTTTTTGGAATGCTTCGAACCGTCGACAGGAAGTAAAATCTTTTTAAATTTGCTCATGACACATCCTCATGTAAAAGTTTGAGGCGCAGGGGAACGGTCAATACCGTTACCTCTTTTGCGTACCTAACGTCTGCCGGATGGCGCAACCGCTACCGTTTCCGGCACGGACATCGAAGAGCGCCCATCATGGTTAGTTTGTGTGCATCCGAACCGATTGTCGCGGCAGGTCTGTGCCTCGTACCGTGCAGTCTTTCTCTTCTTCGCCGTCACATTGCGGGCCAGCAGATGTTGCGGTTTTCCTCTGGCCAGGATCGGCCATGCCAACCATGGCACAGTGGATACCCTTGAACGAAAGAGCCGCAATCAACTCAAAGCCGGGGCCCGGAAAGGCAGGTTGTGGAAATAACGATAAAAAATATCGGGTTAGATGTCCACAAAAACTCCCTGTCAACCACGAAAACTGGTGACGGCGGCGACGGAGCGTTCAGCTCGTGCGGTACAATCGAAACGATATGAAGTGACGCAATAACAGTATGTAAAAGCGTAGTTCGCAAAGGATCGATCTTCGGCTTGTATGCGAAGCTGGTCCTCCCGGGTATGAACTCTAAACAACGGAGCGGGATGATCCATGCCCAGGCTTGTTCCGCACACCTGCCGGAACCAATCGTTTCCGGTCCTGTTTTTGTAATGGCCAGAGCAAAGTAAAAAAGGCAGAGCGGTTATGCTCTGCCTTGCAATGCTCCTCTGTGGGAAAGGATTATCTTGTTTTTCTTCTCCCAACTGCCGCCAGTCCAGCAAGACCGGTTCCGAAGAGGAGGATGGTCGATGGTTCAGGGACGGGTGGGGGATCCACATAGATCCCTGCCCAACTGGCCTCACCGTCGGTCATACTGGCGCTGATTGCCAGTTGACCATTACGGAAACCGTCACGCTCAAGACCGAGAGAGACGATAGGCAGGCCCTGTGCCATAGGATCCAGCAAACCGCCGTCCATCCCGATGGTGAGAATGGTCAACAGATCGTCATAATCGAATTGATCGGTTACATCTAAGGCGCCATACAGACCTGATTCACCAGATTGTTTGAGACCTTTGAAGACAACGTCATCGCCATCAACCGCGAGAAATGCGGATGACCTCCAGCGTGGGCCCTCAGCCTCATCACCCTCTTCCGAAGACTCGCCGGCACTTGACGGCTTGCCGGAATAATTCCAGTACAGAAAGTCTTCATAGAGTTGTCCCTCTCCTGCCTGGGCAACGAGGAAGAGCGTCTTCTCTTCGGTATCAGCAAGGAAAATCCCCTGATTTTTGACGACGTCAAAGGTGTATTCTCCCTTGTCGTTACCACTGCCAGCTCTGCACTCCGCCAATAAATCGCTATTGCCGTCTGATCCGCATGTCACTGTCTTTTGGAAGGTCTCGTCCCCCCATCCGGCCCAGAAACCAACATATCTTCCATCGAACGACAGCCCTTCGCCAAAAGTATTGAGTGTGGAATCTGTCTGATGAGGGACAGGGGTATTGAACCCAGCTAAGGTCGTCAGCTGAGCATTTTTTTCGAGATTCGCCATGAAGATCCCGCCAGCTGTCGGGGCCTCCTCATTATCGAGTCCAGTAAAAACCATTTTACCTGCTGCGGCACTCGGCGGTGCCGTTGAACCGAATGTAGGAGCTGTCATTCCCTCTGGAACAGCAGCAATCGGGATGGCTTCTCCCCGTTCGGCGATCTTCACGACGGATGCCTTCCCATTCTCAGCTGTAAGGTCGCGATAATACACTCCTGTTTGACTGTTGCCGTCGGCATCGGTCCAATTTCCCTTGAAGGTAACGATGCTGCCGGTTGGCGATGGAGCGCCAGGATACTGCTCAAAGCGGATATTCGTTCCAGGTACCTTATACTCCTGAAACAAATCCCCTTCGGCGTTAATGTTTCGGATTCCCGTGGTCAGAGAAGTATCAAGAGTAGCATACAGGCCGGAGGTTCCGCTGCGTGTCTCAACACCGTTAACCGTTGTGACGTACGAGGG
>JBFJXW010000279.1:0-3822 GCA_041622895.1 Desulfobulbus sp.
ATTGACACTGTGGTATTCATTCTTGTCTAAATGTTTGTTTAGTAATTTATTTACTTTGCGTTCACCGATCATCCCTTTGATGAACGGTGTTTTCCATAGCATTTCAAAGGTTGCAATAAAGAAGAAGAATAACAATAACGAATCAATAATATGCAGAGACATGGGATAGTACGCCTAACCTTGTGCAATAGGGGAAATGTTACTTGTTTGCCGATAGCGCCAGTTTGATCCCCAGGGAAATAAACAAAACGCCGACGGTTGTCTTCAGCCAGAAGCCGGTCGATTCACGCACCTTTACGCGCTGGCCTGCAAACGCGGTTACAAGAGCAAGGAAATGACACCAGAGCATACTGTTACAGTTGAAAATGATGCCGAGGACGATAAAAGCCCATGCCTTATGCCTAGAGTCTGGTGCGATAAACTGCGGTACAAAAGCGAGAAAGAACAACGCTACTTTGGGATTCAAGGCATTGGTCAGAAAACCTTGCCAGTAAATTGCCTGCATTGAAAGGGGCAATCCTGACGGTGCGCCGGGATCTTCGATTGCAGGACGTTGGCTGTTTTTTGTCTTCTGGAGCAGTGCTGTCGTGCCCAGATACACAAGATACGCGGCACCGAAGAGCTTAACGATAGTAAACGCGGTTGCTGATGCGGCAAGGATTGTGGAGAGCCCCAGTGCAGCCGCCAGGATATGGACCAGGACACCCGTGCCGATGCCTAAGGAGGCGATGCTGCCTGCTCGCCAGCCTTGAGCACCACTTTTCGTCATAATGAATAACGAGTCCGGCCCCGGCATGATATTCAACAGAAAACCGGAGACGATGAAGAGCGACAAATCATGAATCCCTAACACTGTTCCCTCACAGCTGTGCATTTTTTGCCGATAATACACCCCATCCGCCTGGCCCCGATTCACACCATTTCATACCTTATCTGGAGGCGCAGGGGTAGTGTCATCTGCTATGAAAATCGATCAAAAAAATTGCTTTTTTCATCAGAACTCATTAGTAACTTTTCATTCCGATTGGGGTGTTCTGTAGTAGCAGCGGAGCTGAGATTATACCCATCGAACCTGATACAGTTCATCCTGTCGCAGGAAACTCGGAGATCGCTTTTTCCCGCCGGATCGTTTCCTCCTGCACCATCAAAGCCATCCCCGCCTCCTCCGGCAGTCGCCAGTATCGTGAACCAGTGCACGCAGAAAAGGAGATTGTCCATGAAACCCGGCGTACCCATCCCTAATTCCTCTACCGCTGAGCAAGGGGAATTGCAAGTGACTAGAAACCCCTGGAAGCAAATCAGGGAAATGGGACCGGCGTGGATCATCAGCGCTGTTGCCTGTGGGCCGGCGACTCTGGCCAGTGTTGCCATTGCCGGCTCGACCTATGGGTATGCAATGCTTTGGGTGGTTATCCTGAGTGCGGTATTCGGCACCACCGCACAGTATCTGGCCGCCAGGGTGGGAATCCTGGAAGGCATGGGCATTATCGCTGCCACTGAAAAACACCTGGGCAAACCTTGGGCATGGGTCCTCACCATCGATGCCCTTCTGGCAACCTGGCTGGCGGCGATGGTGCTGATGAACGCGCTTGCAGGGATCACCTCTCTGGTCACCGGAGTGGACACCCCGTATTGGGGCCTTGCGTACGGCGTTGTGATCGGCCTGTTCCTGGTGCGTAAGGGGTACCGGAGATTTGAAACCCTCTGCAAGCTTCTGGTTGTTTTTGTGGTGGCTTGTTTTGTGGCGACCCTTTTCATGGCCGACCTCTCCCTGCCGGGCATCCTTGGGGGGCTGCTTCCCAATCTACCGGGCGGGATCGACGCGGCGCTGATGATGGCGGCTATCATGGGCGGTGCGGTGCATATCACGATTATCGGGATGCACACCTACAATACCAATGCCAGAGCGTGGACATTGAAAGACCTGCCCCTGGCACGTTTCGACACCTTCTCTTCCATGGGGCTGGCTTTCGGACTCTACAGTGTGGCCATCTTTCTGGTTGCGGCAGCTGTGCTCCACCCCAACGGGATCGCCGTGAAAAGGGCAACGGACGCTGCGCTGGCCCTCAAACCCCTCCTGGGCGATGGTGCCATGAAAATTTTTATGATCGGTTTGTGGGGGGCCACCCTGTCCACCCTTTCCCCCACCTTTATGGCCGGGGCCTATTTTCTCTCAGACAAGATGGGCTGGGAGCTGGATGTGAAAGAGAAGCGATTTGCAGCAGCCGTGTTTGCGGGATGTCTGTTGAGCATGCTCGGTCCGTTCGTCAAGGGGAGTTTTTTCCTGCTGCTTCCGCTGATGCTGGCCCTGGGCCTTACCGGCACCCCCCTGATTATCGCAATCATTCTGTACCTGCTCAACAGGAAGGATGCCACGCGGCGCAATTCATTCCTCCTGAATTGCATGGGAGGGATCACCTTTTTGGTCACCTCATTTCTGGCCATACGGTTCGTTCTGACAAAGTTCGGGATCATGTGATGACCCGTTACGACCTCGACTCCCTCCTCAACCGGCAGACGGTGATAGCCGGAGATGTCAATTCCGGCAAGACCACGCTGACCACCGTGATTCTGGAACAATTTGTCCAGGCTGGATACGGTCAGCAGATCGCGGTTCTCGATTTGTCGCCGGACCCTGTTCGGGGGATCGGCGGAAAACTGTCCCTCGGGTCGGATTCGCCGGTTCTGTATCTGACCGCGCACATCAGTGCTCCCCGCCTCATGGGCAAAGATGCGGCGCACACCCTCCGCCTGGCCAACGAGAATGCACGTGCAATAGAAGGTCTGTTCGAGGAGTTTAAAGGGCAGCGGCGGGAGATTCTTTTTGTCAACGACGCAACGCTCTATCTGCAGTCCGGCAATCTCGCTTTGTTTCTCGAAACGCTTTCAATGAGTTCGACCCGAATCATCAACGCCTACCATGGGAACACCTTTGCAGATTCTGAGCTGACGCGGCGGGAAAGACGACTGACGGATGCCTTGATAGCGGTCAGCGATACGCTGATACGGTGCCCGAATACAAGGGAAACACAGGATAGGTAAGCAGGGCGGGCATGCTTGTGCCTCTACCGGTGCTCCTTCCCCATTCCCCATCCCACTCTTCCGCACACCTTCCTGCCCCAATGCTCGGGGCACGCATCCTGCTTGACCTGACGACGAAAGGTGGAGCACGGCCAATCAACAACCGTTTGACCCCATCCGTGTCTGACCGGATTGAGATGCATACTCTCCGTGTACGCTTGGTATTCCGGCACGGAGGCGGCCGGGCATATTCGCAGCGTACGGCCTTTGCCTATTCTGAGTGCCCATTTTGGACAAGACGGCTGTCAGACGCCTTGGTAGCGGCCGGCGATGAGGCGATTCGCTGCCTGCATGCCTGGATGTAAAAAAGATACAGCTTTTTGCAGGGGTTTGGGAGGGCCGGATCCATGGGAGTGAGCCCAGTGATGGAAACGAGACCGCCGCAGTGGCGTGGCTGCCTTTTTTATCGGTTCGGCGCAGACCATGAAACGGTTTCTTTGTATGTGCCAGGAGAAAAATGGCAAGCCCATCGGAGTTGCCTGCTGTTGTAGGTGGGCGGGTGCCAGTAGAAAATCCCAATACAGTCCCGGCAGATCTGGTCTTTTGAGAAAGAAGAATGCGTTAATCCGAGAGATCGGTCGGTTTATTGTATATGTTATGTATCTATTGTGTAACTAATTTTTATGTATTGTAAGTGTCTCTGCGTGTAGATAATTTATAAAAAATAGAAGCAGATTGCGTCTTTCCCAAACGTTCAATACGTCTCCGATACAGCTTCTCGGAGAAGAGTATGGTTGCCCC
>JBFJXW010000280.1:0-3691 GCA_041622895.1 Desulfobulbus sp.
TAACACCGGCTCCTTGTTAACGGTAGTGTTGTCGGACAGCATCCTAACCTGAAGGAATAAATAATGTATTTATTTTTTCCGGCTGCTCAACACCGTATCTTGGTTACGTTTGGGGCAAGTAAAGGGAGAACGGCGTAACCGGATCAGCCATCAACCGGCTGTACGGGCGTGTCGAGGGTGAGCTGATAGAAGGCCAGATCCAGCCAGCGGCCGAATTTGAAACCAGCCTGTTTGATGGTGCCGGTGTGGAAGAAACCGAACCGTTGGTGCAAAGCGATGCTGGCAGTGTTATCGGCATCGATGCAGCCGATCATCAGATGGTACTGTTGTTCGCGGGCATACACGATGAGTTGTTCCAGCAGGGCCCGGCCCACGCCCTTGCCTCTGGCCGTTTTTTCCACATAGACCGAATGCTCGATACTGTATTTGAAGGCAGGACGGGTGCGAAAAGGACCGTAACTGGCGAAACCGAGTAGTGTTCCGGTAGCTGAAAAGGCACCGATTACCGGATAAAGACCAGCCACCTTGCTGTCGAACCAGGAGCGCATGTATGCCGTGTTCAGCGGAGCGTACTCATAGAGTGCAGTGGAGTGGGCAATCGCCTCGTTGAAAATAGCCAGAATGGTGTCTGCGTGGGTTTCGTAGGTGCAGTGCGCAATATGCATGAAATATTCCTCCTTAACGCATACTCTCGGTCACTGGCGGGACAGAGAGAGGATACGATACGGTCAAAAGTACAGCCGTCTCTCCATTGCCTCCCGTACAACTCGCATCAACCCTGTTCTTTTCTTGCATATTGTCCCTGTCTCCTTTTTCGGCTAGAGTCATTTCCATAATATACACCCATGTTAAGGAAAGTGGCCTGCTGAATTATTTGCTGCGGGGCCATTGGAACGGGTACGACAACAAAAAGTTAAAAGGGCCATGGGAAAACAAAGAGAACAGTTAAAGTTGTTTGCATCTCCCGATGAACGACCAGATGCCCGCTGGCGAAGTGTACTGCATGAGGTGATTTTTGAAGCAGACACTCCTGCCGGCAGGTTGTTTGACATTGTCTTATTGTGGAGCATTATCATCAGCGTTGCTACCGTGATGCTCGACAGTGTCGAGAGTCTCCGGGCGCAATACGGTACGCTCTTTTCCGTTATCGAATGGTTTTTTACGTTGCTGTTCACGGGAGAATATTTTCTCAGAATCCTCAGCGTCAAGCGGCCGATACGGTATATGGTGAGTTTTTTCGGTTTCGTCGATTTATTGGCCATCCTGCCCGCGTACCTGAGTATATTCCTGCCCGGTAGTCAATACCTGTTGACGGTGCGTATTCTCCGCCTGCTCCGGGTGTTCAGGATCTTCAAGCTCGTCTCCTACGTCAATGACGCGCATGTCCTTATCCATGCCCTCCATGCGAGCCGTCGTAAAATCACTGTCTTTATTTTAGCGGTACTGACCCTGGTGGTCATCATCGGGTCCGGCATGTATGTCATCGAAGGGGCCGAACACGGGTTTACAGATATTCCGACAAGTATTTATTGGGCCATCGTCACCTTGACCACTGTCGGCTATGGCGATATATCCCCGCATACCATGATCGGTAAAACGGTTGCCTCGTTTGTCATGATTCTTGGTTACGGAATTATTGCAGTGCCCACCGGTATTGTAACCATGGAGCTCTCAAACTCAGCCAAGCGAAAAGTATCCAACAACAGTTGTCCCGCATGCGGGGCAGAGGGGCATGATTTTGATGCCCAGCACTGCAAATATTGCGGAGAAAAAATGTAAGGGAGTTTGGCGTTGCAGCGTTGTTTTTTTTGTCGCTTACAAGCGGCAGTAAGCCTTTTTTCTGATCCAGCAGGACTACACCAGCTTATCAGTGGGACGGGCCGCAGCAACCAGGCCCATGGCCGCTTCCGCCATGGTTTCTCCTGTACTGTTGGGCTGTAATTCGGCGCGAATTTTCGCCAGCCCCTGCGGATAATGCTGCTGCAGGAAGGTAATCATCTTTTCCCGGACATCGCAGCGCAGATCCCAGGCCAGGGAGGCATCGTTGGCACTGAGCAGCAGGCGAACCTCCATGCACTGGGCCGTGGTATTGGTTACCTGCACCTGGCCCACCTTGCCATTCCACAGTTTCGATGCCTGCAAAATCCGTTGCAGTTCCTGGCGGAGGGCTTCAATCGGCACGGTGTAATCCACATACAAAAATACCGTGCCCAGCAGTTCCGCTGAAACACGCGTCCAGTTCTGAAAAGGTTTTTCCGTAAAATAAGAAGTCGGCACGATCAGCCGGCGCAAATCCCATATTTTCACCACCACATAGGTGGTGGAGATCTCTTCAATCCGCCCCCATTCATTTTCCACAATCACCACGTCATCCAGACGGATGGGCTGGGTAATGGCTATCTGCAGGCCGACCAGAATGTTGGATATCGAGCGTTGGGCAGCCAGACCAATCACGATACCGAGAATACCAGCCGACGCCAGGATGCTGGTGCCGAGCTGCCGGACCTTATCGAACAGCATGAGCATAGAACCTGATGCCAGGATGAGGATCAGGGTGATGGCCAATCGCTTGAGAAAGCGAACCTGGGTGTGCATTTTGCGCGCCTCCAGGTTATCGGCCTCGTCCATTTTGTAATAACTGAGCACTGTTTCCTCAAGCACGCTCAATCCCTTGATCGTCAGCCAGGTAATGGCGCCGATAAAGAGCAGTCCGAAGACTTGTCCCATGAGGATCTGCAGGTGTTCACCAAAGTCGAACAGAGGGGTAGTCAGGCGAAAAAACAGGAGAAAGATGAGCATCCTCACCGGAGCGCGCAGATGCTTGGACAGGGCAAGCACAACAGTGGACACAGTTTGCGGCATGGATCTGGCCCAGCGGTTTAGCTGGAAATCAGCGAAATGGAACAGGCGGTAAACGAACCACAGGGCGGCGATGGTACCGCCGACATCGGCACACCATTTAATGGTACGGTGGATGAGCTGCGGTAAACCTGGTTGCTCCAGATGAGAGAACAGCACCGACAGCGCACCGTACGTACCATAGACCCAGATAAACAGGGCGACGGGTTTGGCAACGCCTCCCAAAAGGAAGGGGTACCAGCTGGCCGGGCTTCCCGCCTCTTTTTCTATTCGCAGTCTGCGCTTGATGAGAAAATGGACCAGCCGCTCGAAAAACAGCACCAGCACCAGGAGGCTTGCACAGAATCCCAGTTCAAGCCAGGTAATTGTCCACAACAGTTCGGTATTCAGCCATTTCCCGAGCAAAGGGGGAATCTTCTGGCCGATCCTATCGATGCGGTTACTGATTTTTTCACCAGCTTTGTCGATTTTTTCGGTTTTTATGGGAGCAGGGGTCTGCAGCGGCAGTTCCTGAATCTGATCGAGCACCGTGGGTTTGAATATCTTTTCGTTTCGCAGCACAGGTTCCTGCTGAGTGGCCTGGACCTCTTGCGATGTTTTTTCAGGAGGTTGTGCCAGCGCCTGGGGAGAAAAAAACAACAGGACGCTGTGCATCACTGCAAGGAGACTGAACAGAGGGAATGTTTTAATGCGCATAATGGATATTGACCTTCGGTTGCCATACCATTGCCACGACAGGCTGCTGCCATTGTTTGTTGTATATCGTTTCCGCCCGTGACATACGGATACCTGCAACAACAGGGGAAGGGAACAAACAGCGGAAAGAGGAGAA
>JBFJXW010000281.1:0-3639 GCA_041622895.1 Desulfobulbus sp.
CCCCAATTCATAGAATTCGAAATCACCGAAACCACGGCCATGAAGGACGTGGAACATACCCTGGCCATCATGCACCGCATCCGCCAGCTGGGGATACAGTTCTCCATTGATGATTTCGGCACCGGGTATTCATCGCTGGGCTATCTGCACAAGATGCCGGTCAGCACACTGAAAATCGACAAACAATTTGTTGATGATCTGGAAGCGAACAGCGGTATTGTCTCCACCATCATCGCTATCAGCGCCCAGATGCATCTCAATGTCGTGGCCGAAGGCGTAGAAACCGAGGAGCAGCTGCTCAACCTCGGCTCCATGGGTTGCCACGAGGCCCAGGGCTATTATTTCTCTCGGCCGGTCTCCGGCGACAACATTCTCCAGTACCTCTGCTCCGAACGGTCCTTATCCTGAATCGGCCATGTTGCGCTTGACGCGCACGTCCCCTCATTTCGAAGCAGCAGCTTAAGTCCCTTTCGTTTTTTCTCCCAACGAATATAATGGCCCTCTGCAAATTCGCGGGTAACGCGGCTGCAACGAGAAAGGGGCGCCTGGCGCCTCTGGCAAAAAATCGCCATGCGGTTGTGCTGCGCACCCGAGAGAGAGAACAAACCCCGGCTCAAGGAGTGACCCGGCATGAAAAAAAGGCCTTCACGACTGTTTTTCGACAGCAACGATTACAAACTGCTCAGCATTGTCAACGACGTCCTCAAACGAAGCACACGCCCGCAATCCCTGAGTTCGTTACTGGCCTCGTATATGCATCCGCACGGCATCAAGGAAATGGCCGCTCCAAGCGGCCTGCGGATCGCCTATGCCATTGTCAGCCTCCTGGGCTCCCTGGAAGCCGGCAAGGCTAATGACCGGATCGTGGCTTTGCGTTGTCTTCGTGACGAAGTATTCAGTTCATCCACCACCTTGTATCACAAGAACACGGCACGAGTGCTGATGCAGATCATGAAAGAGCTGGTCCGCAGCCAGGGCAACCAACTCAGGCAGCTGAAACTGGCCCACGATTTCCGCATCGCCTATACCGGCAAACCCCGAATGATACGAAGTGAACTGGCGAAGTACCACCTTTTGGAAATGCCGGAAGAATGGAATCAGTACGCTTTTGACGACCATGTGCATGATGCCAACACCAAGGGCAGGAAATCCCCCACCCACCTGCTGATGGATGCCTGGATCAAAGGGATCCGTAAGCTGACCGTTGTCTATTATAATCATGTGGAACAGGAGGTGGTTGAGGAACTGCTTGAGGCTGCCGCCATTCTCGACATTCATGTCCGCATCGGCATCGAGTTCTCTTCCCCATTCCGCAACAAATTCGTCCGCTTCATCTGGGAACTCGAAGGCTTTTTCGACAGCAACAATCTGCTGCAGTTTCTCCAGGAAAACAGAGTGCTGGAGATGATGGAACAGGGGCGTCAGGTTTCTCGTTACCAGCAGAAATATGTACTTGAAGTGCTCAAGGAGTATAACGATAACCACCGGTTGACCCTGGACAGCGAACTGGCCCTGGAGAGCCGGCCACTGGACGAGGAAAAATTTCTCCACTTTGTCGGTGCCGGCCAGCCTTCCCTGCTCCACCTTGCCAAATACATCCAGAACACCTACCATGGACTGCTTGATGAAGAGGTGGGCCGCATTCACGAAGCCTATCCGAACGACAGTGCAAAACGGGAAGAACTGCTGCTGCACTGCTCCCGAAAAATGAAAGGGCTCGCCCTGGAAACTCTTATCAACCGGTTCCTTCAGCCCTGCCGCAATCCCGGCCTTCACGATCCCACGGTTCCCCATGATGAGGGGATGCCGCCGCTTATGACCCTGGCACCACATGAATTGCTCAGCAGATTGGCATCCATGCATTCCAGTTCCCGCTTCACCCTTAACCTGAGCAATCTCTCCATCCAGGACACCCTGGAACTGCTCTATTTCTGCAAAGGGAGAATTACCCATATCGAATCCTACAACCTCAAGGATTCGGCTTACGGCATGACCTCGCACGCAGCGGTCAAGGGAAGCGGTTTTTCCGGTGAGGCTGTGGACATCACCAGTCCGGCCCGCAATTACCAGCTGATGAATATTCTGCAAAAGGCTCTGAACGAGGATAACGTCATCACCCTGAAACGCTCGATCCGCTCGATTATATGGGATTTCGAACGAAACCGGGTAATTGTTGAAAAAAAAGTTGAAGAGAGCGGAACCACAACCATCGACAAGGAAACCAAGGCCCTTATCAAGGCCGAATTGGAGGCGATGAATGAACGCAAAGCCGTCTTGCTCGACATTCTGCTGAACATTGAATTGTTTCACAGCTACTACAATAAACGGTACCTTGGTTCGCGCATCGGTTCCGGCTCCACCGGTCAATCACAATTCCAATACGGCATGGGCCTGGTGGTGCTCGATACCTTGCCGAACCGGGCCTGCAGAGCGGTGATGCGAACCCAGAATGGAGAGCAGCGCAGACTCATTCCCGTGACAGCGCGCATGATACGGCATCAGCATGTCGGCGGCGGCCCCACGCCGACTTCCTCACCGATAAAACGGCTGTGCAACCGTATCCCCGGGTTACGGAACGGGCAGGCAATCCGCTGGAATGACTGGAGCTTGAACCGTTTTGAGATTCACCCCGGCATGGATGGCAACATCGCCACCCTGGGCGGCATTCGTCGCACCCCCAGGGTCGAAATACATCCTTCGATGAAAAAGAAGAGTGAAAAGATCGAACGCCCCTTTCAATATCTCAACACCCACGTGCGCAACACCCTCAAGATGGTGATTGGCTTTATTCCCGCTTTTCTGACCTTCAGCCTCACCAAGGACTGGTGGGTCTTGGCCTATTTCGGCGCCTTTATCTGGTTCGGCATTACCGGAGTGCGTAATATTATCCAATCGATTCTTGGAGGCGGCGGCCTCAAGCGCTCCCCCCTGCTGCCCTGGAACTCGCTGGTCAGCTGGAGTCGCATTGCCGACTCTCTCTTTTTCACCGGATTTTCCGTCCCCCTGCTTGATTATCTGGTGAAGACCTTGCTGCTGCAACAGCACCTGGGCATTACCACCTCAACCAATCCGATCCTGTTGTATTCAGTGATGGCACTGGCCAATGGGATGTATATCTCAACCCACAACATCCTTCGTGGCCTGCCAAGGAGTGCCGTTGTCGGCAACTTTTTCCGCTCCATCCTCTCGATTCCCCTGGCCATCCTCTTTAATGCGGCCATTGGTTCCGCGTTGCATATGGCCATGGTCCCGGAGGTGGAGCAGGGGTTGCAGAAATGGGCGGCAGTGATATCCAAACTGGCCTCTGACTGTGTGGCCGCGGTTATTGAAGGTCTCGCCGACCGACAGAACAATATTCGCATTCGACTCGTCGATTACCGGGATAAAGTCTCCCAGCTGTTTGCCGTTTTTGCCCGGCTTGACGTGTTGTTTCCGGAAGAGGATGTCCTCGACCTGCTGCAATCACCCAAGAAGCTGATCGCCGCCATCCATCAGGAGGCCCAGGATCTGAAAAAGGTGTTCATCGTCAATGCATTGGATCTCATGTACATCTGGATGTATCAGCCCCGGGCACGCAAAGCCCTGCAACAAACCGTGGCAGCTATGTCCACCGAAGAATGGCTAATCTTTTACCGCTCA
>JBFJXW010000282.1:0-3616 GCA_041622895.1 Desulfobulbus sp.
GGACGGATGTGACCACCGCCGTGGCGGAGATCGCTGATCCGTTGGCAAAAGAAGCCGGCTAGGCCTTCAGGGTGCCATCTTCAAGGGAGAACGACGTTCATGACGTCAACGTCGGAGCCTCCTTGCCACCGATTTTTTTTTATTGTGAACTACACCCTTAACAATCACCACGAAAAAGGACGAAGAGAACAATGACGACAACACAGGACAGCACCAGCGGATCTCTAGTGGTGGTGGGCATCGGCCCCGGCGCAATCGATCTCATGGCACCTCGGGCCCGAAAGGCCCTGGAGCAGGCGGAGATCGTGGTCGGCTACCGCACCTACCTGGATCTGGTTCGTGACTGTCTCAATCCTGCCAGCGAAATTATCTCCTCGTCAATGATGCAGGAGATCGATCGCTGCCGCAAGGCTCTGGAACTGGCGGCGACTGGTCGCAAGGTGGTTCTGGTCTGTGGCGGCGATCCCGGCATCTACGCCATGGCCGGGCTGGTCTTTGAACTGGCACAGTCCGTCGAATCAACGGTCCCGATCGACATCATACCCGGTATTGCCGCCCTCAACTCCTGCGCCGCCATTCTCGGCGCCCCACTGATGCACGATTTTGCAGCCATCAGTCTGTCGGACCTGATGACCCCCTGGGAGGTGATCGAACGCCGCGTTGCGGCAGTAGCACCGGCGGATTTTGTGGTAGTGATCTATAATCCCAAATCCAAAAAGCGAACCGATCAGATTGTCCGTACCCGTGAGATCATGCTGGAACACCGTTCTCCGGACACCCCGGTCGGCATTGTCAGCGGCGCCACACGGGAACACGAGACCGTGCGTTTGACCACCCTTGCCCACATGCTCGACGAGGAAATCGGCATGCAGTCCACGGTGATCATCGGCAATTCGCAGACCTTTGTCTGGCGGGATAAGATGATTACGCCGCGGGGGTATTCTAAGAAGTATGGGTTATAACACCAAAAAGAGAGCTCTCATCAAAAGGAATGCGACACTTCCCACCGCGAACGCCTTGTACATGACAAGGCGTATCCGGGGAAGTTGAAGGCCATTACCACTGAGCCGTGCGGCACGCCCCGAGCCCGGCGGTGCAAAAACTCGCTGCGCTCAAATAGTTGGTCCCTTGATCCGGCCCCGGACCTCGTCGCCAGGCTCAGTGGCAATGGCGGGGCCTTCAAGGACAGTTCTTCTCGTTTATTGGTTCCCACGCTTTTTCTCTGATTCACACGCTCTGCGTGGGAACCTCAGCCCAACCGCTTCGCGTTACCACTGCTCCATAACCTCCAACAAGCAAATACCCCGGATAAGCCTCAGGTGATCCAGGAAACGGGCGAGTACGTAAAAAGATGCTTGCTCGCCCTGCTACTCCTTGTTATCACACAACAAACGACAATACCTGGTTCAGGTTCACTACACGTGTCAAAAAAAGGAGATGTACATGAAAAATTACAAAATTTATGCGGTCTTTTTTACTTTTGCTGCCCTTTCGATGCCTTTTTCCGCATGGGCCGAAACCGTAACGCTCTATGCTGCAGGAAGCCTGAAGGCGGCCCTTGGCGACGTGGCGGCTTCCTATGAAAAAAGCTATCAGATAAAAGTCACCACAAAATTCGGCCCCAGCGGCCTTTTAAGAACGGCCATTGAAGGTGGCGAAGCCCCCGATGTTTTCGCTTCTGCCAATATGGCGCACCCCGAAACACTGGCTTCCAAGGGATGGGGGAGTCCGGTGGTGCTGTTTGCCCGCAATGAGCTTTGCGGAGTGGCGCAGCCGGATGTAGCGATCACTACCGACAATTTTTTGAATACCCTGCTGGATGAAAAAACAAGAGTGGGAACGTCGACACCAAAAGCCGATCCAAGTGGAGATTATGCCTGGGAACTTTTCAAAAAAGCAGACAACGTACAGGAAGGAAGCTTTGCCACGCTTTCCGGGAAAGCGCTCCAACTGACTGGCGGGCCAGGCAGTGCTCAAGCGCCCAAAGGACGTAATCAGTACGGTTGGGTTATGAGCGAGAAGCGCGCAGACGTTTTCCTCACGTATTGCACCAACGCCGTATTGGCTCAAAAAGAAGTCCCGGCTCTTCAAATAATCAAAATTCCGGAAGCACTCGCTGTAGGAGCCAACTACGGCCTTGTCGTCAGGAATGGAGCCTCTCCAGCGGCATGGCGGCTGGCTCTGTATATTGTATCGCCCGAGGGACAAAATATACTCAAACAATATGGCTTTGAAGCCAGAGTACTCCGGTAAAGAAGAAGTTGATGCACGCCTAACAACGGGGTCAACCAGACGGTGAGGACAATTGAGCCAAGCCACTGCAGCGACCCCGTACGCCAACGCCCTGTGTACGGCGAAAAAAACCCCTGCATGCATGCAAGCAGTTTACCCCCTGGGGTCCCGCGCCCCGGACCTCGTCGCCCGGATTAAGCACCAATGGCCGGTCCTCCGTAGCTACTTTTGCAGTTTTCTGATTCTTCCTTCGCTCCGCATCACGCCACGTGCACATTCGCCCATAAATAGAGTACGCTGCGAGAGACAGGTTCCGGTAACCAAAATTTCAACCTAACCTGGAAGCCTGAAGAACAGTGAAATTCTGGAATCATGGAGGAAAAAGCGCATGAAGCAAGGAGATGCCAGACAACGCTCGCTCAATCGGCGTGAATTGATCAGACTGCTGGGAATCGGCACCGGAGTCCTGGTTTCTGGTCAGCTTCTGAGTGCTTGCGCGGTTGATCCGGTGACCGGCCGCCGACAATTTATGATGATGTCGGAAAGCGAGGAAATCGCTTTGGATCGGCAGCGAGCCCCCTATCAGTTTTCCTCGGATTACGGGGTGCTCCAGGATACCAACCTGAACCGTTATATCAACGAAGTAGGCCGTAAACTCGCTGCCCGCTCCCACCGTCCCCAGATGCCCTTTTCCTTTCGCGGAGTCAATACCCCCTCGATCAATGCCTATGCCTTTCCCGGCGGCTCGATCGCGACCACCAGAGGCATTTTGGTCGAACTGGAAAACGAGACCGAGCTTGCCGCCCTGCTCGGCCATGAAATTGGCCATGTCTGCGCCCGCCATACCGCCGAACAGTCCAGCAAAGGCATGCTCACCAATATCTTCGTGACAGGGGCCGCCATTGCCACCAGTGCGGTGGGATTCGGCGGCGCAGCCAATCTGGTCCAGAATCTGGGTGGAATCGGAGCCGGTGCCCTGCTTGCCCACTACAGCCGGGACAATGAACGAGAGGCCGATGCGCTGGGCATGGAATACATGACCAAAGCCGGTTACAGTCCGCAGGGCATGGTCGGTCTCATGAACGTGCTGCAGCGCAACAAAAAAAACAATCCCAGCGCGGTCCAAGTGATGTTTGCCACGCACCCGATGAGCGACGAACGGCTGGCCACCGCCCAACGGGAGGCAACCACGACCTACCGGAGATATTTGACCAATCCGCTGATGGAGGAACGCTACAAGGATACCACAGCCGCCCTGCGCAGCGTCAAGCCCGCCATCACGGCGCTGCAGAACGGCAGCACCGCCATGGCAAAAAAGAACTACCAGACAGCGCAGCAGCAGTTTGCTTCAGCACTGCAGATCATGCCGCAAGATTATACCGCC
>JBFJXW010000283.1:0-3611 GCA_041622895.1 Desulfobulbus sp.
ACCGCCCCAATCGATACCAGTATGATGGCCATGATCAGATACTGCACCTTGAAAGCAAGGTCGGCGCTGATGTAGGCAATGACAAACAACAGAACAAAGGCTCCCAGATCGATGAGCAAGGGGGAGTGCTCCGGAAAAATCCACAGCCACCCACTGCGAAAACCGAAAAGATACATTGCCACGGCAAGCGCCTGTGACAGATAGAGCGGGATGCCGATACTGCCCCCCACTTCCAGGCCAAGCGATTGAGAAATGATGGAAAAGGCGCCACCGGCACCGATGCGCATGTTGGTGGTGATGGAGGCCATGGACAGCGCGGTGGTGGTCGTGATGACGTAGGAGATAAGGATGATCAACCATGCTCCCAGCAGGCCGGCGTTGCCGACTACCCAGCCCTCACGCAGGTACATGATGACGCCGAGAATGGTCAGCAGGGTTGGGGTAAAGACGCCGGAAAAAGTGCCGAACAGTTTACGGGTCGGCTGGCCGGTAATGTGTTCGGCCACCTCCTTGCGCAGCTCCTTTTTCGCTCCGGGCGGTACTTCCACCCGCGAATCTTGCGTCGGCGCGCTCATCGGGAAGGCTTGGAATGAAAGAGAGAGCAAGCGGGGTCAGTCATGAGCCACCTCCGGTTAATCGAGCAAACACAGGGGCTGCGGTGCCAATGTCCGACAGCTTTGGCGGCTGTCGGACTTGCCAGGCAAATCGTGAGAACGTGTTGCTGCAGGTATGATATTTCAGGGCAGCAGGCAGGAATAGTGCGGGGTTGTAGCGATTCAAGAATGTTTAGAATGCTTCCATCCTGAATCCGATTGTTTCCTCGTTGCCTGCTCTTGCCTTGTCTTCTCCAGGAAAGCTGTACCCTGACGTCAGCTTGTTGCAACGCTGCAAAGCAGTATGATCAATTCGACTGATTTTGCAACCTCGAAACAAAGACCCAACAAGGACCCGTCTCTTTGACGCGTTGGTTCCCATCACTGCAACGCACTTTAATTCCTTCGTGAAACAGTTGCCCGGAGTTGGTCATTGCATGGAATGCTACGGTTCTGTCGCTTGTTCCTCTGCCCCGTTTCAGGAGGGCTACTCTCTGCTCGTGTCCGTGATCGTCCTGCCACTGTACGTTTGCCTCTGTTCTCCGAATAGCAAGAGTGGAACGGAGAGGGCAACCTCCGGACAGAAAGTGTGCATGAAAGTCTTGTTTTTGCATTTTTTACTTCATTTATTACCGGTTTCAGGGTAATCTTAAGGTTTTTCCTCTGCCGCGCTTTTTTCCGCCGGCGGTTTCCCCGTGTATTCCGATCCGGTTGCGAGTGGTTTTCGCGACCATCTTTTTTTTACAGGAAGTGATATTCATGCTCCAAGCGACCAACATCGCGCTTTCCTATGGCAAGCGCGTCATTTTCAAAGACGTCAATATTAAGTTCACCCACGGCAATTGCTATGGTCTCATCGGGGCCAACGGCGCGGGAAAAACGACCTTTCTCAAGATCCTCGCCGGTCAGAAAGATCCGGATAAAGGCGAGGTGTCCATCGATCCCAAAGAGCGGATCGCCGTACTTCAGCAGGATCAGTTCGCTTATGATGAACACACCGTGCTCGACACCGTGATTCGCGGACACAAACGGCTCTACGATGTCAAGATGGAGCGGGAGGCATTGTACGCAAAAGCCAACCTGACCGAAGAAGAAGGCATGCGCTGCGGCGATCTCGAGATTGAATTCGGTGAGATGAACGGCTATGAGGCGGAATCCGAGGCCTACGTGCTGCTCAGTGGGCTGGGCATTTCCGAAGAAATGGGCCAGATGAAGATGAAGGAGCTGGAAGGCGGCGACAAGGTACGGGTGCTGCTGGCCCAGGCCCTATTCGGCAATCCGGATATTTTGCTCCTGGACGAGCCGACCAATAACCTGGATGTCAAATCCATTGCCTGGTTGGAAGAATTTCTTATCCGCTTTCCCAATACGGTTATCATCGTCTCCCATGACCGTCATTTTCTCAACCAGGTCTGCACCCACATGGCGGATATCGATTTCGGCCAGATCCGGGTCTTTGTCGGCAACTACGATTTCTGGTATCAGGCCAGCCAGCTGACCCTGCAGCAGAAGCAGAACGAGAACAAAAAGGCCTCGGCCAAGGTGGCGGAGCTCAAAGAGTTCATTCAGCGCTTTTCGTCCAACGCCTCCAAGGCCAAGCAGGCCACCTCGCGCAAGAAACTGCTGGAAAAGATCACTATCGAGGATATGCCGGTTTCTTCACGCAAATACCCCTTTATTTCCTTTAAGCCGGAACGGTCCTGCGGCAATGTCATTCTCGAAGTCGATGGCCTGTGCAAAACCATCGATGGTGTTGAGGTGCTCAAGGATCTGAGCTTTTCGGTCAACAAAGGGGAAAAAATCGCCTTTACCGGCATCAACAGCCTGGCCAAAACGACTCTCTTTCAAATATTGATGGGAGAGATGGAACCGGATGCGGGCAGTTTCCGCTGGGGACAGACCATCACTACGGCCTATTTCCCCAAGGAAAACAGCGCTTTTTTTGCCAATAACCTTACGCTGCTGGAGTGGTTTGCCGAGTTTATTCCGCCCACTGAGAGCGAGAGCTATTCCCGTGGTTTCCTTGGTCGGATGCTTTTTTCCGGCGAGGACGTGCTGAAAAAGACCAGTGTGCTTTCCGGTGGAGAAAAAGTCCGCTGCATGCTGGCGCGGATGATGCTGACCGGCGCCAATGTCCTGATCCTGGATGAGCCGACCAACCACCTGGATCTGGAATCCATCACCTCGCTCAACAACGGTTTGATTGCCTATCCCGAGGTGCTGTTGTTCGCCTCACATGACCACGAGTGCGTGGCCACCGTGGCCAACCGTATCATCGAGATCGGCCATAACGACGTGATTGATCGGATGATGCAGTTCGACGATTATCTGGCCGACGAAACCATCGCTGCCAAACGGGAAACTCTCTATAATAAAGATAACCGTCGGTAACTCCTGGTATATCTTTATCTGCCGGCCGTGGCCAGCTTCAGAGCCAGACCGGCAAAGATGGCGGCGGCAGTCTTGTTGAGGATCTTCTGTGCGCGTTCGGAACGACGGAACCATTGGCCGATAATAGCGGCCAGCAGGCTGATCGTTCCGAATACCACCAGGGTGGCGATAATGAAGATTCCGCCAAGGGCGATGAGCTGCAGGGGCAGGGCGCCGTGGGCCGGATTGGTGAACTGGGGGAGGAACGCGAGGAAAAAGATCGAGACCTTGGGATTGGTCACGTTCATAATGATGCCGCGCAGGTAAAATTGCGACAGGCGGATTTCGTGGCTTGCCTCAGTGGCGAGGGTGGTGCTGGTTCCGGCCCGAAAGGCGCCGTAGGCAAGGTAGAGGAGATAGGCGGCACCCGCGAATTTCAGCAGATTGAAGGCCAGTGCCGAAGCCTGGAAAATGGCGGCAACGCCGAAGGCCACGGCACTGGTATGGACGATCAGGCCTGTACAGAGCCCGAGCGTGACCACAATCCCCACTCGTCTGCCTTTTACGGCCGATTGGGTGAGCACAAAGATATTGTCCGGGCCGGGGGCCAGGGCCAGCAGGATTGAAGCAGTGCCGAAAAGCACCAGG
>JBFJXW010000284.1:0-3601 GCA_041622895.1 Desulfobulbus sp.
GTCGCCTGCTCGCCTTGATCATCATGGCTGTTTTTTCCATGGTGGCCATCTGGTACGGCACTGATTTGGCGCTTGATTCCATCCGGGTGGGGCGGGCGTCCTCTACCATGCTCGGCTTGCCGATGTGGATGAGTGAGATTGCCATACCCATCGGTTTCCTGCTCCTGTTGCTGCAGGTTGTTGCCGAAGCCGGTGAACTGCTGTTTGCCAAAAAGTCCATTTCGGGCAAACCAAGAGGTGGCCAATGACTGCCTTCGTTATCCTTGCCGTACTCCTGGCGCTGCTGTTTGTCGGCGTGCCCGTGGCCTTTGCCTTGGGCGGCCTTGGCCTTGCCCTGCTGTGGCTGGCCGATATTTCCGTGGTCATGGTCCCTCAGGGCCTCTACTCAACGGCGGACAGCTTTATCTTGCTGGCGGTCCCTCTGTTTCTCCTGATGTCCAATATCCTGCTCAAGGGCGGGGTCGGCCGTGATATGTTCAGCGCGGTGCAAAGCTGGGTAGGCCATTGGCCTGGCGGCCTCGGGATTGCGACCATCCTCAGTTGCGGCATTTTCAGTGCCATTTCCGGCTCGTCCATGGCCACCGCCGCCACCATCGCCACCGTGGCCATTCCGGAAATGATCGAACGCGGCTACAGCCGGCCCTTTGTGCTCGGCCTGGTTGCCGCCGGCGGCACCCTCGGTATCCTTATTCCGCCGTCGATTCCGCTGATTCTCTACGGGGTGATCACCGAGGAATCCATTGTTGACCTGTTCATGGCGGGTGTCGGTCCGGGGCTGCTGCTCATGGGACTCTTTATTCTTTTCAGCATGGTGTATGCCCGGTTCGGCAGCGGCTACCGGCCTTCCCAGAAAGCCAGCTGGCAGGAGCGCCGCCGAACCTCGGTCCGCGCTCTACCCACCCTGATTCTGGCTGTTGTCGTTATCGGCGGCATCTATCTAGGGGTTTTTACCCCCACCGAGTCCGCAGCGGTAGGCTTTGTTGCCTCTCTGATCATCGTTCTGGTGCTCCGAACCATGACCTGGGCCATGCTGAAAACAGCTGTGGTCGAGTCCATGGCGACCACCATCACCATTTTTCTCATTATTGCCGGGGCAAAAATCTTCGGCAAAGCCATCACCCTCTACCGCATCCCCCAGGATCTTTCCCTCGCTATAACCACCAATATCGGCGACAGCGGGATTTTCATTCTCGTGGTCTGCCTGGTGCTGTTGCTCATCGGCTTCTTTCTCGAGTCCATCTCCATGTTGATGATCATGGTCCCGGTGCTCTATCCCGCCCTGGGAGCGATGGGAATCGATCCCATCTGGTTCGGCATCATGTTTGTCGTCATGATCGAGTGCGCGCTGATCACCCCGCCGGTGGGCATGAATCTCTTTGTTATTCAGGCCGTGGGCAAGGCGAGTTTGGGTGAAGTGGTGCACGGCGTCTGGCCCTTTATCCTCATGCTTTTCGGGACGGCCATCGCCATTTATCTGCTACCCGATATCGTATTGTATATTCCTTTCAAATTGTAGAATTGCCATGATTTCCAATGCTCAGAAACTGCGCGACCTCCTCGCCGCACCCGGTATCATCACCATGCCCTGCTGCTATGACGCCTTATCGGCGATCATGATTGAACGCGCCGGATTCCCCCTGACCTTTATGAGCGGTTTTTCCGTGTCCGCTGCTCGCCTGGCCCTGCCGGATACCGGTTTGATCAGTTTCGGCGAGATGCTCGACCAGGCACGGACCATCACTGCGGCTGTCTCC
Organism: Desulfobulbus sp.; assembly: GCA_041622895.1. Taxonomy (GTDB): domain Bacteria; phylum Desulfobacterota; class Desulfobulbia; order Desulfobulbales; family Desulfobulbaceae; genus Desulfobulbus. Next base: position 1,755 of record JBFJXW010000284.1, read on the forward strand.
ATTCCGGTAATCGGTGACGGCGACACCGGCTACGGCAATGCCATGAATGTCAAGCGAACGGTGCGCGAATATGCGGCGGCCGGGCTGGCTTGCATTATGATCGAGGATCAGGTGGCCCCCAAGCGGTGTGGCCATACCCTGGGTAAAGAGGTGGTCGAGTTCGATGAGGCCTGCCTGCGGCTTGAAGCGGCGGTGGATGCACGGAATGAAGGTGCCGATATCCTGATCATGGCCCGGACTGATGCCCGGGCCACCCACGGATTGGAAAAAGCGATACGGCGAATCAAGGCATTTCGTGCAATCGGGGCGGATATCCTTTTTCTGGAAGCACCGGAATCAGAGGAAGAGATGCAGGCTTTCTGCGCCTGCACCGATGGACCGAAAATGGCTAATATGTTGGAAAACGGCAGAACGCCTATTCTGTCGCCGGCACGGCTGGCCGAGATTGGTTTTCAGATCGCGGCCTATCCGCTGACCCTGCTGCTGGCGGTGCTGCCGGCCATTGAGCAGGCCCTGGCGGCCTTGGGTCGCGGTGAACCACCTGCCGGGCTGACGACCTTTGAACACCTCAAAGAGGTTGTCGGCTTTCCTGCCTATTATGCCGAAGAGGAACGGTACCACTCAGCAACGTACGATGAACGTGTCTCCAGAAAAACAAATCGGTAACATCATTGCGTACAGCAGCGATGCATCGTGGGGTGCCAACTGCACGGGGAAGGGAAAGCTGAACTGAGGCCGTAACCAGATCCAGGCCAGGGCGACGTGGAGAACGAGGTGGGTAAAAAAAGAAAGGCCCGCCAATAGCCTCGGAATGTACCAAGGTGGCGAACCTTTTTGAAGTCGAGTCAGTCTGGCGCGGCGGATAGCTCCCTTAGCTGTGTCCACCCTCGCAGGAAAAAAACCTTAACCGGCGAGCGGGTCAGGAGACTCGACTTTTTCAGCCTGGCCACTCCGATGTCTCTGGATGACTTCACTTGCGTGATCCGAACTATCGTCGGGCATCCTGGTCAGAATGTCTTTGGCTGTAAAAAGAATGTATGACCGGCAGGTGGGCTTGGCAAGACTGACCTGGTCAAAAAAAGCGAACACAGCGTGACGAGCATTCCGTTTGCTCAAAGAAGATGTTCACATGGAATGCAAGCGGGAAAACGATTTTTGGTGGCCCATGCCATAAACAGAGATGTTGCTGTTCCTCAGGCCTCAATCGCTGTGTTCATCGTCAGATAATTGATGGCAGGCAATGTATTCTTCTTCACATGTTGCATACGCGTGCATCAGCGACACAACGACAGGGTTGTTTGCAGAATCAAATCTGATATCGTCCACTGCACACACAGGCAAGACACCAATTGATGTCCCCGTTAAAAAAAGAGCATCCAGCTGATTTAAATGAGCTTTTGCAAACGATGACTCCTCGAGCGAATAGTGCGCTCTTGCTAATTGAGCAACATGATGCCTCGTGATGCCGCCTAAGACCCTCTGAGTATCAGCAGTGATTATGTGCTCCCCCTGCACGAAGAACACATTGGTTTTGGTACCTTCTAAAATGAGGCCTTCTTGATCGACTAACAGATATTCATACACACTATCAAGCTGCAGTTGCTTTCGTAGCGCCTGCATCGCATTGGTCAGTTGTTTTATTTCCGGGTTTTCTCTTTCAAAAGATTTCATTTTTACCGGTACGCCTTTTTTGTAGGTATCCTCAGGTAAATAGGTCGATTCTATATAATAAAGCGCACAGAGCAACGCTTCATCCTCGACACTCACTGCAATCTTCACATTTTGATTTTTAATGCCATCCACTTGAAAAAGTCTGGCTAAATCTGATTGCACTGTATGAGTCGCAA
>JBFJXW010000285.1:0-3571 GCA_041622895.1 Desulfobulbus sp.
AGTACGGCAAGGATAACGAAGGCAGTCATTGGCCACCTCTTGGTTCGCCCGAAACGGACTTTTTGGCAAACAGCAGTTCACCGGCTTCGGCAACAACCTGCAGCAACAGGAGCAGAAAACCGATGGGTATGGCAATCTCACTCATCCACATCGGCAAGCCGAGCATGGTAGAGGAAGCCCGCCCTACCCGGATGGAATCAAGCGCCAAATCAGTGCCGTACCAGATGGCCACCATGGAAAAAACAGCCATGATGATCAAGGCGAGCAGGCGACAGAGGAGGGCAACGCTTTCCGGCAGGTGGTCACGCACCACATGAATGGCGATCAAATGCCGCGTCTTCAACACATAGGCGGCCGCCAGGTAGGTGGCCCAGATCTGCAGGAACCGGGACATTTCTTCGACCCAACTAGTTGGTTTGACAAAGACGTACCGGGCAACCACCTCGAAAAAAATGATGCAGCCTATGGCGAAAAAGAGCCAGGAGGAGAGTTTGCCGCAGAAGAGGCTAATACGGGATATGAATGGGAACATCGCGCCTGGACGCGGCCGGTACGGGACCGGCCGCGTCCTCCTGGTAAATGTTAGTGTATGGCTTTGGCCGCATCGACCACCTGCTGTCCCAAGGGGCCGGCATCTTTGATAAAGGCATTGACCACCGGGGTGGACAATTGCTGCCATTCGGTCAACTGGGCCGGGGTCAACTCCACGGTATTGATTTTATCCTTCAGAAAGATGAAGCATTCTTCTTCCATCTTGCTCATCTTGTCGCGCAGATCTTTCTCGGCATGCGCTGCAGCGGTTGTGAGGATGGTGCGCTGCTCTTCGGTCAGGCTCTGCCAGGTTTTCTCGTTGACCAGCACAATGAACTCGATATCGACCAGGGATCTGGTGGCGGTCATATTGTCCATAACCTGGTAGAGCTTTCTGCTCTTGGCCGCAGTGACCCCGGTGAGGCCGGCGTCAACCGTACCCCGCTGGTAGGCTAAAAACTGCTCCGATCCGGATATGGAGGTCGGGGCACCACCGGCGGCCTTGACCAGCTCGCCCAGGGTTTTGGAGAATACGCGTACTTTTTTTCCTTTCATATCGGCCGGGGTGACAATCGGAGTGCCCTTGCTCAAAATGACCGATCCGCCGTAGGCCTGCCACCACAGTACCCGTGCACCGGTGGCGAGGATGGCGTCATCCAGGGGTTGACGCACAGGGCTGCCCTTGGCAACTGCCTTGTTCAGCGCTTCCTGATTGGCGAACAGGAACGGGACGTAGAACAAATCCACCGCCGGGATGGTACCGGCGAACTGGCTCAGTGAGGCAACCCCCATCTCCACCGCACCGGAAGATACGGCCTGGGGAACCTCGCTGTCTTTATAGAGCTGGGCTGCCGGATACACTTCCACTTTGATGGCACCATTTGTTTTGGCGGCTACTTCATCGGCAAAGGCTTGGACATTAATGCCCAGATGATGCGTCCCCGGCAGCTGCAGTGTCAGGCGGAGCACCTTTTCGGCATGAGCCGCTGAGGCCCCGAAGAACAGCATTACGACCAAGATTGTAATTCTTGCAAGCATCCTTAGTTCCCTCCTTATATGTGGTTTTTTTATGGTATGCATGGTCATCTTCATGCATGGGTACCGGCCGTGCAGACCGATCGGACAGCGATCATTGTTTTCGACAATCTATCACACGGATTATCAGGGAAAACGGTGGCCTGATACGGCCTTGACGGTAGGAAGGAACATCTACTGTTCGAAAAGCCGCCTGTCAACCCTTAAGGGGCGGTGCCGATGCCCCGCAAAAGCGGCAATCGGGGAGGAATGGCGGCAGGAACAGAAGCCTTGCGGACGAATGCAAACCACGATGTTCCTTGGTCCGGTGCTGCACGTGCCGCTGTTCGAGTGGTCCAATAAAAGGGAAGGTTTTATAAAGCGGGGGCCATGCTGTTCATGGTGCTTCAATCTGTTGACTCAGGGCCAAGGAGCAGTTGCCTGGCAGAGTCGCAAGAAATGGTATATTTTCTTGGATAGACAAACTGTTATCTGGTACACCGCATCTCGGCAACAAGGTTTGATAAAAAACTGGTTGTCGGGAGTCCAGTCGTTGTAGACAGTCTCCATGCACGCCCTGGCAATCCTGTTTTTGGTGACGGGGCCGATTACGTTCACGAATGCAAGCTTTTCTGAAGAGGAGTACAAGCAATGGCGAATAAGCCAATACTTTGTCCACGCTGCAGACACCTTATCGGCAGTAACGAAACCGTCTGTTCCTGGTGCGGGGCATCCCGTGGGAACCCCTTGTGGAGAATCATGGCCTGGGCTCGGGGCTTAGTAGGCGAGGGTGGGGCGATGCCAGCTATCGTCACCGTCAACATAGTTTTTTTTATTTTCTCACTGATATTGACAGAGCACCATTCGCTGAACTTCAGTCCGTTCGGCTTTCTCGCCCCCGGCCAGACCAGTCTGTTTCTCCTTGGAGCGACAGGAACCATACCCATCGATGAGTACGGACGCTGGTGGTCACTGATCAACGCAAATTACCTGCACGGTGGCATTTTGCACATCGTCTTCAACCTGTTGGCACTCCGTCAGGTTGCTCCATTGGTAAGCCAGGAATACGGAAACAGTAGAATGTTCATCATCTACACCTTGGGCGGTGTCGGAGGATTTGTGCTCTCCTACCTGGCTGGTGTACCTCTAACGATAGGTGCCTCCGCGGCGATATGCGCGCTGATTGGCGCTCTTCTCTACTTTGGAAAGAGCAGGGGCGGGACCTATGGCACGATGGTCTATCGTGAGGTCGGCGGGTGGGTGATCACTCTCTTCCTGTTCGGGTTTATCGTGCCGGGTATCAACAACTGGGGCCACGGTGGCGGGATTATCAGCGGCATGTTGCTGGGTTTGCTGTTGGGCTATCATGAGAAGAGACGTGAAGCGAAATGGCATCATTTGCTTGCCATACTCTGCGTGGTGGTAACGCTCGGCTGCCTCGCATGGGCCGGAGTTGGAGCGGCTGCGTTCCGCCTGGGCCAATAAGGAGCATGGTTCTTATCGATCTTCCGTCCTGAATCGATATACTGTGGTTGGACGGTTAGGGCATTCAGGTGTGGCTCTGGCAACCCGCTGCACCCGCCGTGTTCACCACGCAAAAAACAATGCCTTTGCCCCGACAGGGGGAAAGGCATTGTTTTTACCGGTATTTCCGTCTATTTGCAGAAATTCTACGGCGACGGGAGAGATGTTGCTCCTTTTGTAATGAAAGAACCGTTTGTAAACGGCCCGTGGTGGTTGCACCTATTTAATTGGTCGCGGCGTGCAAAGGTGTTCGGCATCCGGCGACATGCCGCCGCACTCATCACAGGTGAATTTCATTTCCGGTAGTTTTTCATCGCACACCTCTTCTGTAGAGGTCTGGCAAAATGTATTTTCGAATGCTTCGCCGGTTGGATTGCAGAGGGTGCTGTGATCTTCCGAAGTGGATCCACAGTTCTGGCATGTGTAGGTCATGGTAATTCTCCTCTTGATCGAGCTCTCACTCGGACTCGTTGTATCATGTGGTGCGTTTAGGCCAGTATCC
>JBFJXW010000286.1:0-3545 GCA_041622895.1 Desulfobulbus sp.
ATAGCAAAAATTTTATCAGCAGGAACGGTAGCCGGCCCGAAATTATCACGCGGAGCAACTTCGGCTGGAAGAATAAGCGGATCTTTGAACACTCCGTGCTCATCGACAAAGGGTTTGCCGTTGATAAATATTTTTTTGTCGCGAATCTCAACAGTATCTCCAGCAACGGCGATAACTCTTTTAATATAATCCAACTCAGGATTTTTCGGGAACTGAAAAACAAGGATATCGTTGGGCTTGGGATCAGAAACAGGAATCAGCGTCTTCCCGGTGAAAGGCATCTTCACACCGTAAATAAATTTACTGACCAGAATATGGTCACCGATTTGGAGCGTTGGCAGCATCGAACCGGAAGGGATCTTGAATGCCTGAACGATGAAGGTTCGGATAAAAAGAGCGAGCAGAACAGCAATAACAATGGCTTCAATGTTTTCCCGAAGCCCGGATTTTTTGAATCGTTTCGTTGGTTCTGCCACAAAAACACCTCTAAGTAGAAGGCAAAGTTGAAAAATTTTGCCAAGGCTACCCGATAGAAAGGTAAAATTCAACAACGTTTTACCGGCCGTTTGTATCAAAAACCTGCATGCCGCTGCAGCATTCTCAACGTACCGAAGAGATCCCCAACAAGACCAATACGTTGCCCCCCAGGAGGCGTGAAAACCACAGTCTCTGTCAGGCGTTGCTCCCTTTTTTCCCCCGTTGTTAGTTTCGGTAAAGGCCGCCTTGTCGACAGTCTCAAATCACCCATCCTGTACAGGTGCGTTCTGTGCCAGGTCTTTTGCACATCGCTACCAACAGCCTGGTCGGCTCAACCAAGACTGCCCAAACCCAGGGCCCACCTTGTCAGGCTCTTCAGGGAATCGTGATACGGAAACAATGCATAGCAACCGTCCTTTTGCTTTTACTAACCTGAAATTCATCCGGAAATGAGAAACAGTGATTGAAGGTACAATCCGAAGAGAACGTTCCCTGAAAAAAAGGCCGTAGCGCTTGAATTTTTATTAAAAAATCTCCCGAACGCATACCGCTTTTCCCCTGGTTGTTCATTGTAAAATAGCGTTGCAGCAGTAATCGCACTCTATTTTTTTGTTGCGGAAAGTTGCGGAAAAGAAGATTGACAGTGCAGAAAGATTCAGGATAGAATAAGCGCGGCGATAGGTGTTGATACCATTAGGAAACTGGCGGAAGTGCATGGGAATCGAACCCACCTGCCGGGCTATTCACCCGACACACCGGATTTGAAGTCCGGGAGAGCCACCAGAGCCCTTTCCACTTCCGTAGTGGAAAGAAATCTAATAGTTATTGGCCCAAAAAACAACTTTATTATCTTGACTCCTGTTTAAACCTCCTTTTAGGCACACAGGAAAAAAACCACCTCCCTACGTATTCAATGGAATGTGAGCAACTAATACGTCTTATCAAGGACTGGTATACCCGGGTTAAACAGGAAACAATGGCTCCTGCCCGCATGATGCAGTTCGTCGATCAACACGTCAAAGGATGCCGCGCCTGTCAGGCCGACCTCCTCCTCTCTGATGAAGTGGAAAAAATACGCGAATTCGTTCTTCCGGAATCTAAAATTCCAAAAGCGATTCGCCCCTCAGATGACAGCTCAACCCCGGAAATCTCACCCGATGATGACGACGAGATAGACGAAGACGATGAGTTTTCAGATGACAGTGACGATGAAGATGAAGATGAGGATGATATGGAAGAAGACGAGGATGACATCATCTGAGAGGATGATTCATTCCCGCATTTTCCATGGCCTCCTCGGCTGCCACCTACTCGATACCCTGATTGTAGTTTTCTTGCCTTGACTGCACCTAGAAGTGGACACAAGCAGGAACGGCCGACCAGGCTGCAATCAGGACAATCATGTCACGGGCGATACCGTCACCTACCGTTTAGCGGCAGATAATCTCTTGTCTCCTCCTCCGACATGTTGGGCAGCGTCGGCAGACAGATGGCATCGGTGCCGACTGAAAGACTGCAAGGCAAGAAACTCAGTCTCGGACCACGCTCGCTTTTTTATGTTGCTGGCCGCTGTCTTTCTTCTGGGTCCCTTGGCAATGGCCGATGCCGGAGACCATTCACGCCCTTCATACCAGCGCATCGTTTCGCTTGGCCCGCTGATTACTGAAAATATTTTTCTCCTTGGAGCCGGAGATGCCCTGGTCGGCGATACCGTGTACTGCCAAAAGCCGGAAGCAGCCCGGCACAAGGCAAAAGTGGGGTCGGTGCAGGAACTGAGCATAGAGAAAATCGTCAGCCTGCAGCCGGATTTGATCGTGGCCATCAACCTGACCCCGTCTAAACAGATTGAACAACTCAGGCAGCTCGGCCTCCAGGTGGAAACCTTTACGCAACCCGCTTCATTTGCGGAAATCTGCGAACAGTTTCTTCGTTTGGGTCGAATTTTGGGACTGGAACAACGCGCCGCAACAATTGTCGATCAAGCACAAAGGAAAGTCAGCGCCTTGCAACGGGCCGTCAGCGGATTTCCTCGCCAGAAGGTCTTTCTTCAGGTGGGAGCGCACCCATTATTCTCTTCGGTAAAAAATTCTTTTACTAACGATTTCATCGAACTCAGCGGTGCCGCGAATATCGCTGGCGATCAGCTCTTGGGCGCCATGCGAACCGAACAGGTTCTTGCACTCAATCCGGATGTGATCATTATTGCGCTTATGGGCACCGAACACGGGATCGGCGCTACGGCAAAAACGCATTGGCACACTTTTTCCACTATCAAAGCGGTCCACAACAACCGCGTTCATGTGATTAATCCGGATCTGGTGTGCAGCCCTTCGCCCACCACCTTTGCCGATACCCTGGTGACCATCGCCCAACTGATCCACCCCCAAGCGATCATTTCCCCAACACTCTGAGCAGGTTCAGGGCGTTCCCTGCCGTTTTTTTAACCGCAACCGGGATTGGTGCTGTCTGAAGCTGTATATCCCGGAGTTCGCTGCTCTTTAACTGCAGTGAACAGCGCTGCGGAACCTGGTGCTTTTGCAAGATCCCAACGTTGGACACCCCACGTGGCGTTGATGTCCTGATTTGTCCATCAGCTCAAGAACGAATGGAAAAAGACGCGTATTTTCTGTACTTTAGATAAGGACATCTGTAGAGGTATAGCCAGAAGTGTCCCCTGTTCGATGGGTCCCCAACTGTCCACATCGTTTGAGTTGTTCCAATCTAACGCTGGCAAGCTTAACGGCTCTCGCCGCCGAAAAAGACTCCTCCTCTCCCCGATTGATCATGCAAAGGCTGGTCTGTGATGACGACACCCAGGATCCCCGCCACCGGAGCCAATCGGCCGGTTGCTAGGGGCGAAAAAAGAAGGAAAAATGCCTCACGCCCGTTGTATCGCTCTGCGCAAGCTTACCGGATAGGACATCATCAGCAGCAGGACAGCAGCCACTCTTTGGGAAAAACCGCTGTCCTGATGTTCGGCCATCACGAATTGTACGCAGCTTGACGGTAGATATCGTATCCTTGGGTTGTATAGCCCAAGATACGACCGAAAACGTTGTCATTTCCTG
>JBFJXW010000287.1:0-3403 GCA_041622895.1 Desulfobulbus sp.
CCGATACAGTACATCCACCCGTTTCAGCCCCTTGGTGGTGAGCATATGCACATAGCCGTCGGCGACCACCAGATCCTGCCCTTCCACCAGTTCCACGCCCATCTGCTGGGACAGGAAGGAGTGCTCAAAATAGGCGCTGTTGTAGATGCCGGGGGTCAGTACGCCGATGGTCGGATTCTGACAATGGTCCGGGGCCAAAAATTCCAGCATCGCCAGCAGCTTATTGGGGTAATCGTCCACCGGCCGAACATGCGAGGCCTCGAAGACCTGGGGAAAGGTGCGTTTGAGAACCTGGCGGTTTTCCAGCACATAGGAAACACCGGACGGGCAGCGCAGGTTATCTTCCAGCACATAAAAACTGCCGTCGCGGTCGCGCACCAGATCGGTTCCGGTCACATGGCACCAGATCCGCCGTGGCGGGGTGAAGCCCTCGCATTCCTTGCGGTAGGTACGGCTGCTGAGGACCAGATCCTCTGGAACCACCTTATCTTTGAGGATCTTTTTATCGTTGTAAATGTCCTGGAGAAATTCGTTAAGCGCAAAAATCCGCTGTTTAAGGCCGTTTTCGATCTGCTGCCAGTCGTCGGCGGGCACGATGCGGGGGATGATGTCAAACGGAAAAATCTTTTCCGTGCCTTCATCACGACCATAGACATTAAAGGTAATGCCCATCTTCAGAAGCAGGGCCTCGGCAGCCTTCTGCCGCATAGCCAGATCGCCCACCGGCAACGATTCGATTTTGTCGACCAGCAGTTGCACACCGGGCCGGGGCGTACCGTCGGCATTGATTAATTCGTCGTAGAAATCACCGGGGTCGTAGGTCTTAAAGGTTTCTATCATATGCATTCCTCCATGTCGGCGATAGTATTCCGAAAAAACATAATTATCCACGAAAAGTATTCATTCCCAACAAATAGGGGGCATTTTTTCAGCCGTCACGTCGGGACCATGGCGCGAACGGCAGGTATTCAATCTCCATCCGATCCTGCAACAGAACGCGGCTGACCTGACTTCGCATTGCCTCTGCTACCATGCAGACCGCTCGACTGCATCCCTCCGCCTGGACATCTGACCTGCATTTTCTTAGCTTTTGCAAAAGAATAGCCAACTATTTCAACGAAGCATAATTACTTGATTTAATATTTTTTCCCCAAAAACCCCCTCCCGAACACAATAAAACTATTCAATTTTGAAATTTTAACGAACGAAAAAATACATTTGCGGACAAAAATCCTTTTACGAAGAGGCGCAATACTCTTTTGAACAATCATCGACGCAGTGGTACGTTGCGAGATACAATCAATACATCAAAAATATACGAGGATCGCCCTGTGCGCCAATCGAGAGGCCTGCACAGAAAAGAGCTGTATCGATCGGCAACGTGAAATGAAGCGCAAAGGGTTACCGAGAGATTCAACTACGCAACAAAACCGTTATCATTGACATGACTGCCACCTACCATATACATGGAGATCTTTCCCATCTGCTCCGGCAACGCTGGCGGGCCCGCAATCCGATCGTCCTCCCGGTCACCCGTTCCACGTCCATCAAGGACGCCATCGAAGCCTTTGGCCTGCCGCATACCGAAATCGGCAGCCTAAGCTGCAACGGAAGCATGATTGATTTCTCCAAACGGGTGGAGGCGAATGACCGATTCGCCATTTACCCGATCACTGCCCCCTGGGACATCGCACAGCCCACCCTGCTGCGGCCCGCATGGCTCCATGAGGTCCGTTTTATCGTTGATGTCAACGTTGGCAGATTGGCCCGTTACCTGCGAATGGCCGGGTTCGATACGCTGTATGATCCCTGCTGGACCGACAGGGAAATCCTGCTCTCCCTGGAAAACGATCCACGCATTCTTCTGACCCGCAATCTGGATCTGCTGAAAAGAAAGCAGATTGTCTATGGCCGCTGCATCAGAGCGACAGCCCCGGCTGATCAGTTGCGGGAGGTGCTGCATCTGTATAACCTTACAGGACAAAAACAGCCATTCAGCCGTTGCCTGGATTGCAACGCGCCGCTGCAACCCGCAAAAAAACAGGATATACTCCACCGACTCGAACCACTTACCATCCGCTATTTTGATGTGTTCAGCCTGTGCCCGCACTGCGATAAAATCTACTGGTCCGGCAGTCATGTCGACAGAATGCAGGGCACCCTACGCTCAGTCCCCCCTCTCTCCCCCCATTCAGGCTCTCGCTCGACAGGATAACCAACAACACGCCAGAGCACCGAAGGGTCACCGAGGCGCCGCCCGCTTTCCTGGCAATATACATGGAAATGATTATCATTTATACAAAGGTAGCTGACAATTGACGCGATTGGTCAGCAAGGGGAAGTGTTCTTCCCGGCTCACTCAGTGACGATTTTCATCTTCAGTCAGAAAAATAAAAGGGGAGCAATTCAAGGATCAAATCCAGCACCAGCGGATTTACCGGTATTAATGGAGAACGGACATGGCAACTATCAAATATAACGACAAAAAAATTGAAGTGGACGAGAACGGGTTTCTGCGTAACCACAATGAATGGAATGAAGAAGTGGCCTTGGCACTGGCCGAGCAGGAAGGCTTCGACTCCCTATCAACCGAGCAGCTGGACATTATTCGGTTTATGAGGGAATACTTCCTGAAATACAAGGTATTTCCCATCCTCAATAATGTCTGCCGAATCGCCCACCAGCCAAAGGAATGCGTGACCGAGCAATTCATGAACCCTGAAAAAGCATGGAAGATAGCCGGATTACCCAAGCAGGAAGGTGTTCACTTTATCAGCATGGATGGCAAGCACTACTTCATGGAACCCTATTGCTGAGTTGCATTCAAAAATCTCTTGACCAGGAGGCGGGACTATGTACAGCGAAAATCAATTGTGTAAAAAGATTACCTCTCTCTACCCTGAAATAGGTGAGTGCGGCATTGATGTCAATGTCACGTTTAACGAGACCGAGAAAACCTGGGTTATTCATCTGAAAAAGGGATCGCACGCTCTGGATCATTTTCTGGACATGCAGGATGCGGACAAGTGCGTAGAAGGGAAACAGTGCGTTGCGCTTGGGCTTGAAATAGCGCAATTGCGAAAAAACCTCGAAGGCAAAGGATTTTAACTTCTAAAGAAATACACAGCGGGGGCATACCGCTACTGAACAGGTCCAGCGGCAAGATATTTGACCGATATCTGCAGCGTTGGGCCTGCTTTCATTTTATCTACTCGGTATTTTTCGACAACAGACTGTCCGCACCGCAAGTCAGAACTTCAAGCAAAGGAACCTGCTCCGCAGGCCTACCGGCATTGCCGGGAAACAAAGAAACACTGTCCGCATTATTTTTCTCTTTCGTGTGCAGCTGCTCAAGTGGTACCAAGACATCAGTGAAATCTGTTCCACCCGCAACAGACCGTTC
>JBFJXW010000288.1:0-3384 GCA_041622895.1 Desulfobulbus sp.
CAGCGGGAGAGGTCCAGTTCACTGAAACTCGGGTGGCTGATCAGCATGTGCATGATCGTAGGCACGCAATGGGAAAAGGTGACACCTTCCCGTGCGATTAATTGCAGCACCGGACCAGGTGCATATTTACCCGGATAAACCTGTTTAACGCCCAGCGAGGTGGCAATATACGGTAGGCCCCAAGCGTGAACATGGAACATCGGGGTTAGCGGCATGTAGACATCCTGCTGATGAAACCGGCCTTGAGTGGTGGGGGTGGCAAGAGAGGCCAGGACCGCCAACGTATGCAGCACCAATTGGCGATGGCTGAAATAGACCCCTTTGGGCATGCCTGTGGTGCCGGTGGTGTAGAAGGTTGTTGCCCTCGAATTTTCGTCAAAGTCGGCAAAATCGAAGGTCGGTTCGGCTGCGGCGAGCAGGGTTTCGTATTCCCCGGACAGGGGGATGGTGGTCTGGGGCGGATCGTCCAGGTCACTTAGCAATACATATTTCTTGATCGTATCGATGCGCCCTTTAATCTGCTCGATGATCGGGAGAAATTCGTCGTTTACCAGCAGAAAGTCATCTTCGGCATGGTCGATGGTGTACAGAATCTGTTCGGCTGAAAGTCGGACATTGATGGTGTGAAGGATAGCCCCGAGCATGGGGATGGCAAAAAAGCATTCGAGATAGCGATGGCTGTCCCAGTCCATCACCGCCACCGTGTCACCCGGTTTCACGCCCAGCGCGGTCAAGGCATTTGCGAGACGACGCACCCGTTGCCGCAGATCCCGATACGTATAGCGAAGCTGATCGCGATAGACGATTTCTTGATCCGGATTATCGACGACTGGAGCGCTGAGCAGGTTTTTGATTAACAGAGGATAGGTGTACGCTGAAGTGGTACGTTGAATAAGTGAAACGGTCATGATCAGTTCCTTTGATTGGAAATAATACGGGATGAGAACAGGAGCACACCATTACTGAACCGAAGGTTGCTTGTCAAACACGTTCGAAGGGGAAAGATAAAAAAATGGCCACAGTGTGGTGCTGCTTGTGCCCGTTGCCGGAGTGCAATGGATTTTTGACGTCAGCTGTTTCTGCCTGCAGATAGCTGCGTGTTTTTCAAACGGTGCCTGGGGCCAGGAACACCTGGAGCAGGGAAGATTTGTATTGACGGATGCTCTTTGTGTTACAATAATATTTGCCATTGTTAGCGGTGTGTTAATCTTATTTTTTTTTGTTGTACCCTCTTTCCTCTCACGAATTCCTTGCCGTAACCGGGTTCGAACATATCCATGACGACGAATAATTTTTCTGCAGCAGTTGCGCTGAATGCGCGTCTTGCTGGCAGCAGGATAAGCTATCTGCTTGTCAATCGCTATACGGCTTTTATTTTTGGCGTGTTTGCTTATGCCCTGATTGTCAAACTCCTGGGCGGCATGGGCGGGGTGGTCACCCTGACGAGCAGTGGTGACGTTGCTGTAAAAAAAGAGTACTTCGAGCTGACCCTGCTTTTTTATTTGTACTGCTATTTCAATATGATTCTGCGGCCTGTACGTTGGCAGGGCCTATTGGCCGCCGTACCGATCCTGTTTGCCTATCTCGGGCAGGATATCTATTATTTGATGTACAGTAGTGTGTTCAGGGGTGCCGAACTCACCGAGATTCCCGAACTGCTGACGGTCGCCTCTTTCGAGATTCTGCTTGTTTTATTCGTCACCGTGGCTGTTCCTCTAGGACTCTTTTTCTGGTCGATCAATTATCGAAAATGGAAGCCCCTTGTTGCCGGCAGCCTGCCCCTGGCCCTCCTCATCGGCGCCGCTGAATGCTTCCCGCTCCAGTACACTGCTCTTTTCAATAAAGTGGGACAGGAGATTGTATTCTGGTCTGATGCGGTCAGCGTGGAAAATAACGGCCGTTTTATGATGCTGCTGTATCGGGAAGCGGAACGAAAGGTTGCCGTGGGCAAAACCGAGGCCTTTCGTGATCGTCCCCGATATGAACAACAGGCGCGGCAGCAGGCCGGATGGATCCGTGCCAACGGTAACAAGCGTAATGTGCATCTTGTGGTTATGGAAAGTTTCGTCGACCCGATGCTGTTCCATGGTGCCAGCTATACCGCAAGTCCGGTCCATCCGAGCTTTAAAAAACTTTTTGGTACGACAATGGGGTTTTCCGTCTCGCCGGTGTTTGGCGGCAAGACCTCGCAGGCCGAATTCGAACTGTTGTGCGGAGTGCCTGCCTTCGAGGAATTAGCGGGGGTCGAATTTAACAATTTCAGCGGAGCTCCTGCCTATTGCTTGCCTGGAACCCTGCAGCTTGCCGGCTACCGGACCATGGCCACCAATGCCTATAAGCCGAATTTTTTTAATACCCCCAAGGCCTATGAGGGAATGGGATTCGGCGCCATGTATTTTCCCCGTGAATTCTCCGGAGATGAAAGTTATCTGCGACTGGGCGATACCAGCGGTGAAATGCACTATCTGTTCGATGGAGAGATGTTCAATCAGAATCTGGCGTTCATTGCCCCCCTTATCAAGGATAAGAGTGCTCCGCCTCTGTTTAACTATATGCTGACCATTTACGGTCACACACCGCACATCATCAATGAAAAGAAACGGCCCCGGATCTTGAAATTGAAGTCTTCCTTTAAAGATCCTCAGCTGGAAAGAGCGGCCAATCAGTTTTTTTATCGTTCTGAAGCGGTCGCAACATATGTCAGCCGGTTGCTCGAAGTTGATGCAAAAAGTTTGATTATTCTGGTCAGTGATCATCTTCCCCCCTCCCAGTACGGCCGTACATCTTATCGAAAACTTCGCTATCTGAACAACAGAGCGGATAATCTTCATATGAACCGTATCCTGATTATCGAAGACGGCACCGTGAAAAAATATGTTACCGTGCATCATTACGATGTGCCGGCAATGGTGCTCAATTATGCAACCAACGGCGCCTACTGCCGGGAAAACACCTGCGGTTTTGCCAAAAATACCTTTGTTGACGACCGTATGGATCGGCACGATCAATATATGCATCTGATGGCCCACGCTACTGAATGATGGCGGTAAGGATCTGACTCATGGACACAGGAAAAAAGAAACGGGTTTCGTCTGGCATTCGACAATTGGACGGGTTGCTGGGGGACCTCTACATCGGTGACAACGTCTTGTGGTATGAGGATGCAGGCAGCTTTACCTCGGCTTTCTGCGTCCATTTTATACGTGAATCGCTGGCGCAGAAAAAACCGACCATCTATGTGAGTTTTGATCGATCTCCGAAAAACGTCGTTGCTTTTCTCGGGCCGCTTGCCGAAAGCCAGAATTTTACCATTCTGGATTGTTTCACCAACGGTAAAGGCGACCGTTCCGAAGTCTTCAACAAGTTTTACGAAAAGGACGGAGC
>JBFJXW010000289.1:0-3364 GCA_041622895.1 Desulfobulbus sp.
ACTGCAATTCATCCGTATCACAGGGCTTTTCCAGAAAATCATCGGCTCCGAGCCGCATGGCGTCAATAGCGGTATCTCCATTGCCGTAACCGCTCAGCAAAATAAATTTAATCAGGGGATCTCGCCGTTTTGCCGCTTCCAACACCTGAAAGCCATTGATCTCCGGCATCTGCAGATCACTGACCACCAGATCAAAACGTCCTGCATTAATTTTATCAACCGCCTCTTTTCCACCTGCAGCCAACGTTATCCTGAGTTGTTCAGTTGTCAGTTCTCTGGAGAGAGTTTCCCGAATCAACGGTTCATCATCAACAAGGAGAATTTTTTTCGCCACCATGGCAGTAGCCCCCGGATTTGGAACGAAGCCTGGAGGCTTCGCTGCTGATCGACAGCATGCAGCCCGGCAATTTTTCACTCTTTGTACGCAGAACATATGGTAGAGCAAAAAAAGATGGGCCGCCCACCTCTTGATTATCCATACAAGCAATGAGGCAAAAGAAATACGAAAATGGATAGCAAAGCTATCCCTCCCATCGCACCAACCAGGCACCTATCGTACAATTACAGTACATCAACGCCACACACCGGCAATCGGCAGTTTGCAGGCAGCGCAATGACCATCCTCCATGGCGACCTGCCGGCTGCTGAAACCGGCACGATGAATAACCAAGGTGTCGCAGCCAGGGCAGTGGGTATCCTCACCGCCCGAACCGGCGACGTTCCCCTCGTAAACAAAAGATAACCCTTCGGCCCGACCGATTGCTCGAGCCTTTTGTAACGTGGCGGTCGAGGTTGCCGGTCGATCCATCATTTTGTAAGTCGGATAAAAGCCGGTCACATGCCAGGGGATATGCGCCGAAACGCTTCGCAGGAATCGAGCGATGGAGCGAAGTTCGTCCTCACTGTCGTTAAGCCCTGGAATAATCAAGGTGGTCACTTCAACCCAAACACCAAGCTCATGAAAAAGACGGATATTCTCCAAGACCGGTTCAAGTCGGGCCTTGCAGATTTTCTGATAGAAGCTGCCGCTGAAGGATTTGAGGTCGATGTTGATGCCGTCAAGCAAGGGCGCGAGGTGCCGGGTGACCTCTGGTGTCATATAACCGTTGCTGACAAATACGTTTTTAATGCCCTGTTCCCGGGCCAGCCCTGCACAATCGTAGGCAAATTCATAAAAAATAGTGGGCTCGACATAGGTGTAGCTGATACTGGCGCAATCGGATCGAACCGCCTCGTCCACCACTGAGCGCGGACTGTGGCCAACCCCTTCTATCTGACCATTATGCAGGCTGGGATACTGGGAGATCTGATAATTCTGGCAATGCAGACACTGGAAATTACACCCTACCGTTGCAATCGACAGCGAACGGCTGCCGGGAAGAAAATGAAACATCGGTTTTTTTTCGATGGGATCGATATTGTGCGAAACCAGCCGGCCGTATACCAGGCTGACTAGTTTTCCATCCTGGTTTTCACGGACCCCGCAACGCCCTCGCTTGCCCACCGATATATGACAACGATGATTGCAGAGACCGCAGACGACCTTCCCCTCTCCTGTCTGCTCATAAAATAACGCCTCATGCATGGCGCCCTCCTTTCCAAGAATCTACCGGATGTATCGTTGGCCATTGCTCCATGAAAACCTCTGGCGCCATTCACCAGCCAAACAGCCGCTGAACGGCCTTGCATCCATCCGGCCGACAATAGCAGCTGCAGCTTTTTACATCCTGATTTTCGATTCTGTTTTCTGCGGATTTTTCGCAAGATGCTTGTAATGCTTCACAGCGATCTCCGCAAAACGAGAAACAATCTGGAGCAGGTCAGATGCGTTCCAGACCGACGCGAATTCCTCGCTGGCCTGAGCCGTTTCACTGATGAGAAAAGGCGGCTCCTCTTCCGGCTGCAAACTGATATCCGTAAAATCCAGTTCCACCTGGCCTTCAGATGCCTTACGAAACAGTTCCGCAATGGCATAGTTAAAGAATTTTTTCACGTCTTCAGTGGATTCGGCTTCCATCATCTTTTTCCTGAATCCCGGAAGCAGTTCGTTCCCAGCTTTGGTAAAAGAGTACTGTAAAGTCATGTTTCCTCCTTGCAGTCAGCCATGGGGTACCGTCGCCACGATGGCGGCAGCCGAGCAATATCTGCGTTGCGTACCCAGAGAAGCTTCTTCGACATCGTTCTCTTATATTGACGATAGAAGCGACAAATTACAATGAAGGTATTTTGAATAATAAAGGGATAGGAAAAATATCTAGTATCAATTCCTGAACAAAGGCTCAGGAATTGATAGAGAGCATGGTTTGCAGGTTGGTTTTTCTGTGGGTCAGGTCAAGTTTCTTTCTGATGTTCTTCCGGTGGATGCTGATCGTTCCCGGAGAAAGGTGCATGATAGCGGCTATTTCCTTGGTTCTCTTGCCCAGCTTAACCAAATTGGCGACCTGAATTTCTGCCGGCGTCAATCGAGTCAGCTTGGTGGAGAAATTATTGGCAAAAGGCGACGTCAACTCATCGATATTAGCGCGGAGAATACCGACCAGTACCTGTTGCTGCTCGTTCAAGCCGCTTTCCTTGAGCCGATCCAGAAACGGATCCACCAGTTTCGCGGTATTCGAGAGCACCTGCTCAGCCAGGGTGGCCCTGTCTTCTTCCCGTTTTTTCAGCAACACTTTCAGAGCAACATTGGATTCATACAGTTCGGCCGTACGTTCCTGTACCCGCTGCTCCAATTCGTTTCGAGACCGTTTGAGTTCGGCTTCCACTTCTTTAAGCCGGGTAATATCAGTGAAGGTGCCGATGACCCGCAAAGCTTTTCCCTGCTCATCCCGGGCAATCGCCTGCCCCCTGGACAGTATCCACTGCCATTTGCCGGCCTTGTTGCGCATACGGTATTCCGCCTCGTAGCGCTGCGTTTTTCCCTGCAGATGCGCCTCGCGAAGGCCTAACATTTTATTACGGTCATCGGGGTGTATTAGATCTTCAAAGGATTGCGCGACGCTGAACTCGCTTGTATCCGCATATCCCAGGGTACGTGCCCAATTTTCACCGAAATAGATTTCACCGGTGACCAAATTCCGATCCCACACACCGTTGGATGCGGCATCCAGAGCCATGCGGAACCGATTTTCACTTTCAACCAACTGCGCCTCGACCAACTGACGACGTTTGATTTCCTCTTCCAGCCGACGATTCTGTGAGGACAATTCCTGCAGCAAACTTCGTTTTTCCAGACATCGTCTGATTCGGAAGACCAGCTCCTCGATCTCGCAGGGTTTGAGGGTGAAATCATCGGCTCCAAGACGCAGGGCATCAATGGCGGAGCGCATATCACCATATCCAGTGAGGATAATGACGCTGGTCTGGG
>JBFJXW010000290.1:0-3364 GCA_041622895.1 Desulfobulbus sp.
ATGAAAAAACAGCATTATTCCGAACTCGGGCTGGTCAACACCAAGGCCATGTTTCAACAGGCAATGGAGGAGCAGTTTGCCGTGCCGGCGTACAATTTCAATAACATGGAGCAGCTGCAGGCCATCATCATCGGCTGCGCCCAGTCCGCATCGCCGGTAATCCTGCAGGTTTCCGGCAGTGCCCGCAGTTACATCGGCACCGCCTTCCTGCCCCACATGGCCGCCGCCGCCGTCGATCTTGCCAGGGAGCACGGAGCGGCCATACCTATTGCCCTGCATCTTGATCACGGTTCCAATTTCGAATTGGCCAGGGAATGCATCGACTCCGGCTTTTCTTCGGTGATGATCGATGCCTCCCATCACTCGTTTGCCGAAAATGTCGCCCTGACGAAACAAGTGGTGGAATACGCCCATGACCACCGGGTAACGGTTGAGGCCGAACTGGGGGTGCTTGCCGGCATCGAGGATGAGGTGGTTGCGGAAAAATCCTCCTACACCCGCCCCGAAGAGGTCGAACGGTTTCTCGAGGAGACCGGGGTCGACAGTCTGGCCATTTCCATCGGTACCTCGCACGGGGCCTTCAAATTCAAACTGCAGCCCGGCCAGGAACCGCCGCCGCTGCGTTTTGATATCCTGGAGGAAATCGAACGACGGGTGCCCGGCTTCCCCATCGTTCTCCATGGCGCCTCATCGGTCACCCCTTCCCATGTGGAGATGATCAACCAGTACGGAGGCCGGATGGACAACACCGCAGGCATCCCGGAAGAGCAACTGCGACGGGCCGCTGCCTCAGCGGTGTGCAAGGTCAATATCGACAGCGACGGCCGCCTGGCCATGACCGCCATTATCCGCAAAATCTTTGGCGAAAAACCCGGTGAATTCGACCCTCGGAAATACCTCGGCCCGGCCCGCGAGGAACTGATTGCCATGGTGGTCCATAAAAACAGCACGGTTCTGGGCAGCGCCGGTCGCGCGAAATAGCGGCTGACCGTGATCGGGGCAGCGTTTGGCAACAGTGGCGTTGCCCCTTGGTTTGTATTGTGAAAAGATGGGGAAAAAGGTTGCCCTGAGGAAAAAGCTATGTTCCAGTTGCATGTAGGGCGAATCGACGCACCGTTCGCAAGTGATTCGGGAACGGGAGAAAGAGGCCAGGCGAATGCGCAGGGCTTTTTACGTTCTCTGAAAGGATCGGGTTTTTATGAAAGATAACGGCAATCTGGTGTGGATCGATCTGGAAATGACCGGGTTGAATCCCTTTACAGACAGGATTCTGGAGGTGGCGACGATCATCACCAATTCCCAGCTGGATATCCTTGCCGAAGGCCCGGTCATCGCCATTCATCAGCCGGAAAAGGTGCTGGCGGCAATGGATCTCTGGAATGCGCAGCAGCATCGACAATCCGGGCTGATCGAACGGTCCCGCAAGAGCACCTACACCTGTCGACAGGCTGAGATCGAAACGCTGGACTTTATCCGCCAGTGGGTCGAGCATCGGGTTTCTCCGATGTGCGGCAATTCGGTCTGGCACGACCGCCGTTTTCTCGCCCGGTTCATGCCGGAGTTGGAGCATTACTTTCACTATCGCAATATTGACGTCAGCACCATCAAGGAGCTGGCGCAGCGTTGGGCCCCTGACCTGGCCAATTTCAGTAAGTCCAGCCGGCACCTGGCGTACGACGATATCAGAGAATCAATCGCTGAGCTCAAGCACTACGGCGATTTCTTCATCAAGAAAAAATAAACGGGCGGGAGCCGCCTGCAGGTGGCTCCCGCCCTATGTTGTGCGGCGGCAGGTGTGACACGCCGGTTCTATTTTCCGATCTTCAACCCCCATATTTCTTCCGCATACTCCTTGATCGTCCGGTCGCTGGAGAATTTCCCCATACGCGCTACATTGAGGATCGAACGCTTGGTCCAGGTGGCCTGGTCCCTGTATACCTGACCGACCAATTGCTGACACTCCAGGTAGGCTTCAAGATCGAGCAGCAGCAGATAGGGGTCGTTTTCACTGAGCAGTTCGATGATCAGCGGCCGGAAGAGTTCCGGGTCGCCGTTGCTGAAGGCACCGCTGGCAATGG
Organism: Desulfobulbus sp.; assembly: GCA_041622895.1. Taxonomy (GTDB): domain Bacteria; phylum Desulfobacterota; class Desulfobulbia; order Desulfobulbales; family Desulfobulbaceae; genus Desulfobulbus. Next base: position 2,079 of record JBFJXW010000290.1, read on the forward strand.
CATCGATGATATCACGCACCTGCTGATTGTTGTCGTAGATCTGATACGGCTTGCGCGATTTGCATTTCTTCTCGTATTCCGCTTCAGCCGCATTCATGCCAAAAATAAAGATATTCTCTTCGCCCACCTCTTCGCGGATTTCGATATTGGCACCGTCCAGGGTGCCGATGGTCAGTGCACCGTTGAGGGCGAATTTCATGTTGCCGGTGCCAGACGCCTCGGTGCCGGCGGTAGAGATCTGTTCGGAAAGATCGGCGGCCGGGATGATCCGTTCCGCCAGCGAAACGCAGTAGTTGGGAATAAAGACCACCTTGAGGCGATCGCCAATCCGCGGATCTCGGTTGATGACTTCGGCCACCGAGTTGATCAGCTTGATGATGAGCTTGGCCCGGCGATAGGAGGGGGCGGCCTTGCCCGCGAAAATGATGGTGCGCGGCGTCACCGGTTCATCGGGCCGGGTGATCAGCCGCTGGTAGAGGTTGATGACATGCAGGACATTGAGCAGCTGTCGTTTGTATTCGTGCATGCGTTTGACCTGGATATCGAACAGGGAGGTCGGGTCAACGGTAATGCCGCAGGTCGAGGCAATCATTTCGGCCAGCTGTTTTTTATTGTCCAGCTTCACTTCCTGCCAGCGCCGATGAAATTCCGGGTCCTCGCTGAAGGGCTCGAGGCCGCGGAGCTTGTCGAGGTCGACCACCCAGTCATAGCCGATTTTCTCGCCGATGAGCTGGGAAAGGCCCTGGTTGCATCGGAGCAGCCAGCGGCGGGGGGTGATGCCGTTGGTCTTGGAGTTGATCTTGTCCGGATACATTTCATGGAAGTTCCGGAACAGGTAGGTCTTCAGCAGTTCGGAATGGAGGGCGGCGACGCCGTTGACCGAGTGGCTGCCGATGATGGCGAGGTTGGACATGCGTACCCGGCGGATCGGTCCTTCATCAATAAGGGACATTTCCTGGATTTTACGGGTGTTGCCCGGGTATCGCCTGGCGACCTCTTCAAGAAACCGGCGGTTGATTTCATAGATGATTTCCAGATGCCGCGGCAGCACACGGCCCAGCATATCCACCGGCCAGGTTTCCAGGGCCTCGGGCATCAGGGTGTGGTTGGTGTAGGCAAAGGTTCTGACGCATATATCCCAGGACTGCCCCCAGTTCAAGCCTTCGATATCGAGAAAAATGCGCATCAGCTCCGGGATGGCGATGGCAGGGTGGGTATCGTTGAGCTGCACCGCCACCTGGTTGGGAAAATCGTCAAAGGTGGTGTTTTCTTTGCGGTAGCGGCGG
>JBFJXW010000291.1:0-3352 GCA_041622895.1 Desulfobulbus sp.
CTCAGAGCTGGCTTCCGCTTCCGCTCGCTTGGACTGTAGATCGAGAATCAACCCTGACACAGAACTCTGAACACTCCCTATTCTTTTTCCATTTTTTCCCAAAGATGCTGACAGTAACTACACATTCCTTCATTGAATTGATCTTCAATGCCCAAAGGTGCTTCGCACCTAATACAGTTGGTGTATTCCATTTCGTAACCACAGGCTACACAGCATTCTTCACTATGTATGTAGGTACCTCTATTGCATTCATAGCAAGTATCGTATGGCGATTCTCCACCATCCATAACTGCGACAATGGCCTCACCTGCCAACAAATCATCAATGCATTGCTCTACGACATCATCAAAGCAGAATTCATCACCACATGATTTGCATTTTAAATTTATTGTTGGATAAATGTCATCAGGGTAATGGGCCTGAATTAATGATGAATGGCAATTGTTGCACCTTAGGTGCTTGAGCGATGCTGCTACTGAATCATATTTCCAATCTAGGGCATCAAGAGAGATCTTACATGCTTTTTCTTCGGCTGAATATACTTCACTTAATTCTAATAAGGTGGACCAGGCCTCCTCACCAAGTGTTTCATGTGGATCTAATTTAAGAGTGTCGTGAAGAAAATCTCTTATTAGTAAAAAAGATTTAGCCACAATTTCTCTCACCGCATCAGGTGATTTGACAGTGTAATAATGTTCAAGGTCATTTCTTAGTTTGTTTATTTCATCAAAGCGACCCCAGTCAACAGTGACATTTAAGCTATTGAATCTTTCTTTAATAGATTGCACATCTACGGTTTTGCGCCCCTTTCCTTCGAAGCAAATATCGCCAGAATCATTTTGTACTGGGCGGATATTTTGCTTTATCAATAATTCTTTGTTGCCTTCAGGTGAAAGTTGGCACAATTTTTCTTTATAGAGCAATAATATTCCTGCGCTAATATATCTTACTGCCGAGACGCTCCTTCTATCGTCACTGTTATTATAATCCTCAATTCCGACTTGAATTGAATCAATAGCGTTTTGGAAGATGCTCATGTATTTTCCTTAAAGTTAACAAGTGATTATAGAGTTTTCTCGATAACAAACCCAATCTTGTACAGAAGTTCAGCTAAGTCCCCATGTCAGCAGGGTACTCGGCCAGCAAGGGGCTATGATTTATGTCGACCTATAACCAAGCATAATCAGGCGTTTTTTTACCATTCCAAATACAACACCTTACCCGTTTCCGTGTCAATCTTTAACCCTCTACCTGCTCGATAACAGACACATTTCGTCTGTTATACCGTTTCTGTTTATCCCTATAAGACCTTTACCGGCAAAGCCACTCCGTGCCTACCAGGAACAGTTGAATACATCCGACATAGACCGTAAACAACATGCCTGTTACCTGAAGTGGTTTCGCTAGTATTATGATTTTTGCCTGAACTATTCCCTTGAGGGAACCAATCCTGAAGCATGTGCATATTTTCGTGAAAAATTAAGCAGTAAAGGGAAGGACGACAAAATGGTGCGTCAGGCTGAGAAGGCAGGGGAGCTTTACAGACAACTGGCCGGGAACTTGCCAGCAAGGGAGGCGGAGAGTAAACCACCTGCGACCGGGGAGGTCTCCTGTCAAGAAACGCTGAAAAAAGGTTTAGTCCCAGATCAGATATGTACGACTGATGGGAGGTTGATACAGGGGGGCTGAGTTCAACCAGACCGTCCCAGGAAAGGGACTCGTTTCCATACCATCAGTGAGAGAGATAAAAAAAAAGCCAGCCCAACCGCTGCCACAGGAACTGACCAAATCAGTACAGATTTAATTCCATTACTCCTGATATCGTACTCACCACCTGGCGAATATCGTTAAAACATCATCTTTTTTTGGGGTTTGTTTGTTCACATCGACAATTTCCTTTCTTTTTTTCCTCTATAATACGCTCCAATATCGTTGAGCGACCATTTTCCGTGTAATCTTTTTTAATGTCTTCAACGGTATATCCAAAGCAGTAGCAGATAATTTCCGACATAGATAATGCCCCTCTTAATGTATTGAAAAAATGAACATTGTTCAGTGACTTTCCGGCCGGTATTGGCCCGAACGGATCGGTTGGAACCACTTATGCTGTCGCGAGATTGTTGCTGGGTCAGAACTCCTCGTCGGCATCCCATTCACTGCGACGCGATTGTATTCCTATGCATTATCTGAGTTTCTGAAAAACGCGCGGATCGATCGCTGCAGCGCCTAACACTCCACCCATAAGCGCCCCGGCGATTCCAGGGCTCATTACGTCCTGGCCCGCCAAGAATAGACCGGGAACAGGCGTACGGGCATTGAGTGCGTCTGATAACATGCGACGCGGGGTCGTCTCGACGCCATAGATGCCGCCTTTCTCGTGGCCGGTGAATGAGACGGTTGCGAGTGGCGTACCGAGTTCGCGATGGACGACAAGCGGTGCCAATGCCGGGAACTTCTTTGTAAAGAACTCCATCATCTTGGATTCGATACCCTGCTTGAATACCGCCCACTCGTCGGCACGTGCTGCTGCACCTCCAACCGCAAAATCTGCCACCGACGACCAATCGGCAAAAACCAGTATTTCACCGGTGTGCTTGCTCGACGGACCCTGATCATGAGCGGGGTCTTTGAGAGACGGAAACGAGACGAACATCATCGGAATGGGCCCGCCGTCTGCCGCTGCCCATATGGCGTCATTGGTGTCCCAGCTTTCGTAAAACCAGTAGTTTGAGCGCGTCGCTCCGAGTCGGGCGATGTCTCCCTCGAAACCGAGAAAGACCTGGAAGTGGCAGAGCGACGGCTTGAAAGTGGCGATCTCGCAAGCCCAGTGCTGTTCGCGAATTGCCTCAGGCAGCAGGTGCTTGACGGTCTCACCGGCTCCAATCGCCGAGACGATGAAGGGCGCCTTGATTTCTTCGCCGGAACGGGTGCGTACGCCCACGGCTTTTCCGCCTTCGACTAATATCTCACTGACAGGCGTCGCGGCCCGGGCGCTGCCGCCCGCCGCTTCGATCACCGGAATGAGACCCCTTGCGATGACAGCGGCACCGCCCACGGGATAGGCGGCACCTTCGAGATAGTGGCCCATGATGGTGGCGTGAATAGCGAAACTTGCTTCTTTTGGTTTGCCGCCATAGGTGCCCCATTGTGCCGACAACACGGAGGCGAGCTTCGGGTTGCTGATGAGTTCCGCGATGACCTCGCCGGTCGTGCGACTGCACCAGCGCTGGATTTTTCTCTTATTCCACCAGCGATGCGCGGAACGGAATGGTTCGGGCATCGCTCGCTCGGCACCAACCATGTGCCCGGCCTCTTCCGCCGACAGCAATGCCTCGAAGTAGGCATCGATCTC
>JBFJXW010000292.1:0-3294 GCA_041622895.1 Desulfobulbus sp.
CGGTAGGATTCTGCCAGCAGGGAGATATAGTGGACCACATCCTGCTCGCCGTTGAAGCGGTGGACATTGTCGAGCAGCTGCATCATGCAGGCGGGACAACCGGTGGAGACGGTGTCCGCTTGTGTCCGGCTGATGTCTTCTGCTTTTTTGCGGCCGATGTTGGACGAGGTTTCGTAGTGCGAAAGTACATAAGAACCGCCGCTGCCGCAGCAGGTATCCGCTGCCGACATCTCTTTAAACGTGACGCCGGGTATGGCCCTGAGGATCTCACGGGGCTCGGCAAAAACCTTCATTGACTTCTTCAAATGGCAGGAATCGTGATAGGTCACCACGCGCTCAACCACACCCTTCGGCTGACGGAGTTCGATCACCTTGGTGAGAAAGGTCGAGATATCGTAGGTCCGCTTGGCCCAGTATTCCGCCTTGGGGCCATAGACCGGATCTGCCGCCATGATCTCGGTATAGTCGTGCTGCCAGGCACCGCCGCAGGAACCGCAACCGGTGATCAGATATTCGCAGCCGGTCTTGTCAAAGGTGTCGAGGTTGTTGCGTGCCAGGGATCGGACTGTTTCGATATCGCCATGGACCAGTACCGGTACACCGCAGCAGCTCTGCGCCTTGGGGATATGGACCTCGATGTTGTTGGCGGTCAGCACCTCGATCAGGTCCATGCCCGCATCCGGATAGAAATAGTTCAGTGAGTCGCCGGTGAAAAAGGCGACCTTCATCTTTGGTGCCGCAGGCCTGACCACCGCCGGGACTCGCTCGCGCAGGGGCTTGACATTCAAACCAGGCAACTGCCGCTCGGCATCAAAGCCGATACTGCCGCCAATTTTGGCAAAGGGAGAGCGAGGGGAGATACCCTTGCCGCCTTTGTCGCCTTTAAAAGCAAGGGATTGCATGGCGGCACCCATGCGCAGACCGGCATCGAAGAGTTTGGGGTGCTTGATGGTGGAGAAAATCATCTTCTTCAGCCAGGGCAGGCCGTTTTTGCGCACCAATGCCGCCCGCAAAGCCAGCATGATCCGGTCAAAATTAACCTTGGTCGGACAGTTGGTCATACAGGATTTGCAGACCAGGCAATTGAACGCCATCTCATAGAGCTGCGGATCGTCGAGTTCCAGTTCTCCTTCCAGAACGGCCTCAGCCACTGCGATTTTTGAGCGGGTTACCGCAGTCTCTACTTTTTCCGTGCCGTATACCGGACAAACAGACATGCAGTTACCGCATTTCATGCATTTGTCGAGTTCCTCGCGAATAATCTCGAGTTCGTCGTGGTAGGTCTTGCCGGGATGTCCCGGTGGGGTTTTGTGTGCAGTTGTCATTGATTAAACCTCCTGCAGGGGAACCATCTTGCCCGGATTGAGGACACATTCGGGGTCAAGGGACTGCTTGATAGTGCGCATCAGATTCAGGCCGCTCTGGCCGAGTTCATCACCCAGGTATTTCATTTTGGCCACACCGATGCCGTGCTCGCCGGACAGGGTGCCGCCGAAACCTAAAGCTGCTTCAAATATCTCATCGACCGCCTTGTGGACCCGGCTGATTTCCTCCTTGTTGTACTTGTCGCAGAGGATGGTGGGGTGGAGATTGCCATCGCCGGCATGGCCGAAGGTGCCCAGGGTCAGGTTGTATTTTTTGCCGATCTCCTGACAGGCAATGAGCATGTCGGTAATAGAGCTTCTGGGAACAGTGGCATCTTCAAGGACAACGGTGTTGTTGAGCGATGCCAGGGCCGGCAGGGCATTACGGCGGGCGGTCCACAGCTGATCACGTTCCTGGTCGGTGTTGGCGGACTTGAGATCGCCGTTGTTGGTGGTGACGACCTGCATGACGGCTTCCGCCTCGGCATTGACCACGTCCTCGGACATGCCGTCGACTTCGATGAGCAGCAGGGCTTCAGCATCGATGGGAAGACCGATATGGGCAAAGTCTTCGACCGTGCGGATGGTCATCTGGTCCATGATTTCGAGAGTTGCGGGAATTACCTGGGCGGCAATGATACCGGCGACTGCATTGCCAGCATCGGCAAGGGATTTGAACACGCCCATCATGGTGCGGCGGTATTTGGGGGCCGGTATCAGTTTGGCGGTCAGTTCCGTGATTATGCCCAGGGTCCCTTCGGAACCGACAAAAAGATTGGAAAAGTCGTAGGCGGTCACGTTCTTCACGGTTTTGCCGCCGAAGCGTACTTTCTCGCCGTTGGCCAGCACAACTTCCATACCCATGATGTAGTTTTTGGTGACCCCGTATTTCAGGCCACGCAGGCCCCCTGAATTTTCTGCCGCGGATCCACCCATGGTGGCGGTGGCCACCGTTCCAGGGTCGGGAGGGTAGATCAGGCCATGGGGCGCCACAGCACTGTTAAGGGCCGCAATAACCACGCCCGGCTGAACCACTGCGGTGAGGTTGGCGGCATCGACATCGAGGATCTGGTTCATTTTCTGAAACGACAGGACAATCCCTTTTTTCAGCGGTACGGTTCCGCCGCTGAGGTTGGTTCCGGCTCCGCGGGGATAGATAGCGATGTTGTTGTCGCGGGCCAGATTGACGATCTGCTGCACCATCTCCGCACTGGTTGGCAGGACGACGACATCCGGTGACTGGCGGGGGAGATCGGCAGTGGCATCGTAGCTGTAGGCAACGAGGTCGACCTTGCCGGTCAAGACGTTTTCTTTTCCAGCCAAGGCCTCGAGTTGTTCGATGATGGTTTTCTCAAGCATACTGTTTTCCTCCGGGGCGATTTCCTGTCAAATTCAGTTATGGTGCAGCCTGCCTGTGCGCTGTCGTGCCTGCTCGCTGCGGTGATGTTGTCATACCAATTATCATGTTAAAATTTATCTGTCAAATAAATTTTACCTGCCAAGTGCTTTTGTTTGCGTGCTGATCCGCACCTTCTAGGGGGGCGATTGCTCTGGGTGCAGGGTCGGAAACATGCGGAGGGAGCAGCCACCGGTCGGGAAAGGCAAAGGCATGCCTTTCCTGTCAACCGGTTATCGGCAGGGACTGTAGAGGCGGGTAAATTGTGAAGAGGCGAGAAAAGAAAAGGGTGGCGCGTCTGCGGCGCTCAGGAGAGGTTACGGGCAACGTAGGAAATGCTGCGTTTTTCGGCAAAGGTGAGATGGCCCATCATGGCCTCGCGGGCGGCTTCGGCATCCTTGTTGCGAATTGCCGCCACGATAGCGGCGTGATGGTTGAATAAAAGTTTGTGGTCTTCGCCGGTCATATAGACGGCCCGCCAGACGCCCCGTTGGAATTCCTTCATGGCGTCAAAGAGGCTTTGCATCAGGTGCA
>JBFJXW010000293.1:0-3164 GCA_041622895.1 Desulfobulbus sp.
GATGCATGCGGGGCAATAATGTGGGTCAGGTAACGGCACTGTAGGCGAGCGGCCAGACTCTGTGCCGACGCCTTCATTGCCTGTTGGCTTTCGTCAAGCGTTGCCAATAACTCAGCGGATTCCATGGCGACCCAAAGATACTCGTTATCGAGCGCCTGTTTATAAAGCCGCTTCAAAATAGCCTGAAAATTGGGCGGAATTTCGACTCCTATCCAGTAGAGAGCTAGGATTGCCACCAAAGACGTTAAACTCCGCTCTTCCGCGACCAAGTCCTCGGTAAGCGACAGCATATCCGGCATAATATCATCTGGCGAGCAGATCACAGCATCCAAGAACCGAAAAGGTATTTCTTCGGGACAGCCGTTACACCGTTTCAAAACGGTGGCCACGGCCTGGCGCACATTATCTCTATCCCCTTCTTTATCCCTGGCGAGAAGGGCGAAAACGCAAAACAATCCGGTTATGCCAAGGAAAAAGCAAGGTTCGGTGCCCGCGTATTGTTGCAACTGTTTTAAGTCGTCATCAAACAGATGCAACGCCTGGTCGGTGTCCCCACCGAGAAAAGCCACAGAGCCTGCAAACCCCGATCCCAAGAAAGAGTCGCTATGGTTTTCCAGGAGCAGTCGCAAATCATCCAAACGCCCTTGTAACAAATAACAACTGGCAAGGAGACGATGAAAAGGTACCCGTTCATCAGGAGGGATGGTCAGAGCCTGGTCGTCAGCAAGATAGGCCAATATGGCAGGAAAATGCTGCAGTCGCTCCATAGAGTAGCGCACCACATGGTCGAGGAGAAAAAACTGAAACGAACCAGGCAACGCACCAAACCAGACCGGATCGAAGGCATGACCGGCAACCAGAACCGCTGGGGGGTCGACATCAAGATAACGATGGCATTCTCCTTCGAGAAAGACTAACGCCTCATCAAGCTTATCAAAATCCTGACTGTACACTCCAATACGAAATTGCCGCAACGCACGCCAGCATCTTGTTGGCCATTTTCCATGCATGTAATCAACGGGCGCTGCTTTTTCGATCAGTGACGCAAAAGGAACAAACCGATCAAGCGAAATCGCCTGGCGGGTCAACAATTCAGCCAGGACAGGAGGACATTGATTTTTATTGTTTAAAAATCCTTTGCGCCGAAGGCGGGAAATCATTGCGGTAATTTCATCGCCACTGGGTCGTCGATCACCAAACAGGGTGGGATCCAAGGAAGTCAGACATCGCGTAAGAAAACTAGCGGAAACTGGTTCGTAGATGATGGAAATCAGCTGCAGCAGGAGTTGTTCAACTGCGGAAAGGGTGGAGACATCCAGCAGATCACCAGTGTTCCGGGAATTGTTTCCGGAAAGTTCCAGTGAATCCTTTTCTGAAGATTCTTTCAAAATAATATGATTGTCCTGTACGTTACGCCTGTTACCCTAGGAAACAGACAGGAAAAATTCAGTGAATGCTACTGTGCAGGGTGCTCGCGTTAGCATAACGATAACGCTGAGTCCAACGAATCGGATTAAAAAACCGATCAGCAACCACCCCGGTCACATAGGAATATCAACAACTACTCCATTACAATTACTGTAACAGCTGCATATTCGTCGAAATTTTTGCTTGTTTTCTCATCTGCCCCAGCCAATCCTCCAATAGCCTATTTTTCTGGGTCGCAAGCAACTGCTGTTCAAGCATATTTCGCTTTGCTGCATCAAGCCCTTCTTCGCTCTGACGCACATCCTCAATTCGATAGACATAAAAACTGGTATCCACGGCAACGACTTTCTCGGGAAAAACTTCCTTACCGACGCGGGAAAAGGCGTCTTGGCGAACCTGATCGGGGATAGCACCCGATGGCTCCATTCGTTTCATGTATCCGGATTCTTTAGGCCCGACATCATTAGGCCAACTCTTTTGCTCTCGTGCTGATTTCAATATTTCTTCCGCAGCGGTACGTGCCAAATCAACACTCTGGATCTTTTTAAAATCAGCAACGGCCTGTTCGCGGACAGCAGCAAGTTCCGGCACCACGGCGGCTTTAACATCTTTGACAAAAATTATTGCATACCCGTTGGCGGTTTCGACAATGGAACTCAATTCACCCTTCCGTAAACTAAAAGCGGCTTGCAGGAAAGCGGGATCCCGCACCACCGTATCTTGAGGGGGGGTGTTTTGTGCAAAAAAATCAGTTTGCTTGACAGTGGCACCACTTTGCGTACTGTATTTAGCAAGACTTCCTGCTCGGATGATATCTTCGTAGGCGGTTGACACCTTTTTAAAGGTGATAGCTTTGACGCCCTGTTGTTCCAATTTTTTACCAATCACATCTTTAACCGTTTCAAGAGATTGGATTTTTTCAGGGAGAATATCTTCAAGTTTAATAATATGATAGCCAAAAGATGTTTCGACCACTCCGCTAACCTCTCCTTTTTTAAGAGAAAAAACAGCGTCGTCAAAAGGTTGCACCATCTTGCCCCTGCTGAAATACCCCAGATCGCCGCCATCGTTTTTCGAAGAGTCCTCCGAAAACTGACGAGCCAAGAGGGCAAAATCAGCTCCGTTTTTCACCTGAGCCAACACTTTTTCCGCTAATGCCTTCTTAGCCTTTCGCTCCGCTTCTTTATTATCAGGTGTTACCCGAAATAGAATATGTCGAGCCTGTCGCTGTTCAGGGGTTTGATATTTTTCTATATTTTCCTGATAATATTTCTGTACCATCTCATCATTGACAGCCACCTGCTTCAGATCGTCGTCATACGGATAGACCAAGTATTCCAGCTTGTTTTGAGGCTGCAGTTTATAATTCTGCTTGCTGGTTGCATACCAGGCCTGCAATGCATCTTCACTGACCTTTACCTTCGCAATATGGTCATCACTCCTAAATACCACATAGGAAAGCTTCAATTCCTGATCGATATAGTCGGTCCAGTTCTGGAATTCTGTTTCCGAAATACCAGCAAAGGACCCGACAGCATCAACAACACGATCGAGAAGTAAATCGCTTTGAATTTGATTTTCAAAGGAAGTCGGTGACAGTCGATTGCGCTCGAGTATGGCTTTGTAATTCGACAGATCAAAGCGACCATTGGTATTGAAAGCTTCCATGCCTTGAATTTTTTGCTGCACAGCCTCTTTGGTGACCTGCACGCCTATTTTTTCGGCACCCTGCCGGA
>JBFJXW010000294.1:0-3129 GCA_041622895.1 Desulfobulbus sp.
AATACGATGCGGAGCATGCGGGCATCCTGCCGTCTGCCGGGACATGCGTGCTGTCCGTTTTTTCCGTCATGGACCTTTGTGGCATATTCCGGTGTGGTTTCGATATCAACCCCTTCGGGTGTACTGTTCCAACTGCGGTGGTGTTCGCACGGAGCTACTTCCCAGGGTGACCGGCAAACAGCGGTTGCCCCGTGCCTATTGCTGCTTTCTGGCCAAATGGGCCGAGTTGTTGCCCTGGCACTCGGTCGCCACACTGTGCAGCTGTGCCTGGGGTACGGTTGCCACAGCAGTCAAAAGCGTGGTCAGGTATGGCATGCTACACCGTGGCCTCAATGGCATTACTCATATGATCAACAGGGCCTACCTCCCCAAAGAACGCTTCAGAGATCTCCGGTCCTATAAAACAAAACCCTGGTCCAGAAAACATCCTTACATGGTTCCAGATACCCATCAGTAACGGCGCCGTCGAGGGCCTCAATAACAAAGCCAAGATCGTTAGCCATACGGCCTACGGGTTTCGAACTGCCGATACTTATATCTGCAACCTCTATCACTGCATGGGCAACTTACCGGCTATACCGCTCATGCACAGATTGGTGTGAGGAACCGAACAAAGGCGTCGGCTTTGGGAGATGACTTCGCGAGCCTGCACCCCTTTCCAGCAAAACGTTTCTGCGGGCAGGTCCGCAGAGCTCAAAGGTTAGCTTTTCCTTGGAAATATTCAATGGATGAACACACTTCACAGGTTAAGACTATTTTTGAGTATACGTAACTTGCATCCGGGCAAGGTTATGCAATTCAGCGGTCGGTAACTGTAAAATATTTCAAAGAAATCGTGACGTTGATCTGATTTGGATTGAGCTGGATTGTGAAGATAGGTGAAAGGTGTTTGATGGTTTTGCATATACACCCGAGCATTGCGTCAAAAATTATTATACCACCTTTTTACCTCTCCAGTTGGTCGGACGAGTACGTTGTATTTTGGCTTGGACGATTTTCTTCATTTTCCGCTTCAATAATATACGATGTACATAGCTAAACGGCGCCTTGGCAACAATAAGATTACTGCTGAATGCGGCCGCTGGCCGAAATAAGAGATCTACGATATGAACGGTTGGGGTAATACGATGTAAAAAGCTGGTGCAACCGGCGCAATAGGTAACGAGTTTACGGGGTTCCGCCTCCTGCTGATGACGAGTGCGCCACTCGTGGCTCAATTGCGGATCGACAAAGCCCACCGCCCCTCCTTCCCCGCAACAAAGCGTTGTTTTTTTATGATGCTTCATTTCCACGACGGTATTTCCCAAGTCGGATAGAAGTCCTCGGACTGCTGCCTGCACGTGCAGATCATCACGCAACGGGCAGGGATCATGGACGCTGACCTCGCTGCTGATAGTGTGAGCAAGGGTTTTCCCAATCCCATGGTTATGAAAGACCTCGTAGACGGTTTGAACGGTAAGCCCCAGGCCGTATTGGCGAAAGATTTTGGTGCAGTTCGGGCAGGCGGTCAGCACGGATCGGACGCCGTGGCCGGTGAGCCAGTCGAGCATCTCGCCAAAAACACTTTGAAAATACGCTGTTCGGCCGAGATCATGGGAGGGCTTCGTGCAGCAGTCCAGCACAAGCCCGAGCGATGGTATGATTCGACGGAGTTGTCGGTACATCTGCAAGGTGACCGCAGGCCGGGTACCGGGAAGCGTACATCCCGGAAAGAAAATCGTGTCACATCCCTGCGGCAGTCCGTACCACGAAAACAAGGAAGAACGGCCGCGTGTTTCATAGCCGATTATGGTGCGGTAGGGTGTTCTGTCAAAGTGTCCGTCTTCTACGTGTCGACGCCGCATCTCAATAAACAACCGGCATGGATCGAGCTTTTCTGGACAAACTGCCGTGCACAGTCCACAGAGGCTGCATTCGTAAGCAATTTTTTGGTGCAGTGGAGAGGTACGATTGAATCCTGTTGCAATGGACCTGGGGGTGCCATGCCGCGATAAAAAATTACAATTCCCCATGCAGGCGCCACAATCGGTGCAGTGATCCCGCATAGTCTGGAGTGCACATTCCAGTGGTGATACTTCCCCCTCCCGGGGAACAGGGGCATGTTTTTCCAATTCAGGACTCCAACGGTATCGATTCCTGTGCCATGGCAGCGAATAGAGAATTATTCCAATCCCACTTTGAGCGGGGCAGGGGAGCAGAGGGTAGGAAGAGCTTGGCAGCGGAAAGGCCGGATAAACCAGGGCTGAGGCGGTTGCAAAGAGCCGCCGCTGAGGAAAGAACACTTTCCCCAGCGACAGAGTCGACGATTATTGAACCGAGTCGAGCGGGTATCCTGCACCTTTCCAGGCGAAAACCCCGCCGGGTTGACGGAGTACATTGGTGTATCCGAGTTTCTTTGCCCAGACCGCACCGTTGTGACTTCGGGAGCATTTGACAAAGCCGCAATAGAACACAATCGTTCTGTTCTTGTCAGGGCCAAGCAGTGTCTTGAGCTCCTCAACACTTTTTCCACCGGTTTCCTTGGTGTCCCATTCCTTCATCTCCGGAATGGGAAAGAGAAACTGTTTGGCGCCGGGAATGTGGTTTTTTTTGTATGAATCTTCGTAGGGCATGGTGTCAACGATCAACATATCCTTGCCGGCAGCAATCATCCCCTTCAATTCCTCGGCGGTTATAACGCCATAACCGCCTTGCTGCACTTCCCGTGTCAGCTTGACCGCTTCTTGCTCCTTGGTTACCTCTTGCTCAAATTTGTTCGTTCCAAAACCAAATGCTGAAGTACTCAGTCCCAGAATGAATACAGAGGCTAAGAGTACCCCTTGGAAGATCCCTTTTTTCTGCATAACGTTTTTCTCCTCAATAGTACTAGACAGTTATCGATCCAAGCGATTGATCTTCAACCGAGATCGACCGCGACTCCAATATAAAAATATCACCCCGGTCATCATCACCATGTCCCTGGCTAAAGCAGTTTTCAGCCCCTTAAAGGCCTGCCCCGGGTCTTCGGGGCCGAAACAACCGCAATCAATATCCAACCCGAGATGAATCCCGTACACGAGAACACCGATAAAGAGGCTCAACATTGTTGTGATAGCGGCAAGAGACCCGCGAAGAGAAAAAACAAGCCCA
>JBFJXW010000295.1:0-2998 GCA_041622895.1 Desulfobulbus sp.
GAGCGAAACGTTGAGATTGCGGTCGTCACCGGACGTGACTGCGAGAAAACCTACGGTGTCCCCGCCAACAATAAAAGTGTCTTGGAATTCTGTGCGGCCTACCCGAATAAGTTCATCGGCTTTTATGGGCTGGACCCCCATAAAGGGATGGCGGCGGTTCGCGAACTCGAGCACGCGGTAAAAGAACTGGGGATGAAGGGCGCGGCCATCGACCCGTATCTTGCCCAAATTTATCCCAACGATGCCAAATATTACCCTATCTATGCAAAATGTTGTGAGCTGGCCGTACCCATTATTTTTACAACCGGTCCGGCAACGCTGGTGCAAGGTGCGGTTATGGACCACGTTGCACCTCGTTATATCGACTTTGTAGCCCGCGACTTTCCGGAATTAAAAATCGTTATCAGTCATGGCGGATATCCGTGGGTGAATGAGGCAATTTTTGTAACGCAGCGGAATGCTAATGTGTATCTGGAAGTTTCTGAATTCGAACTGAGCCCGCAGGCAGATGCCTACATTCAGGCGGCAAAGACCATTATTCCGGATCAGTTTATCTTCGCCAGTGCCCATCCGTTTGTTATGCAGGAAAAGGCCCTGGCCATTTACAAAGATCTGCCATTCTCCGACGAAGTGCGTGAAAAGATAATGTATAAAAATGCGCGGGTTCTTCTCGGATTGGACAACTGATCCGTCTTGGGAAACGTGCAAAAAGCAACTGCAGCGGGTGTTCCTTGAACATCGCAGTCCGCATCGTTAAGGAAGGAACAGTGACTTCGGTTCTTTTCGGCACCTGTACGAACAAGGATTGAGAGAATGTCTCTCAACCCTTGTTTCGTTTTTTCGATCTTCTTTCACTTCTGAAGGTGCGCGAGATTTTTTTAGAGAAGGCTGCTTCATCCATCGTGCCAGCGTATCTTGCAGAGGTCGGCCGCTGCACAGGATATGTTGCAAAGCCTCGAGCGGTGCGCCGTTCAGTTTACAGCCATTTTATCTTTTTAAACCATGCTATCAACAGGATGGCGCACAACACGAGCAGGGCGGTGACGATCAGGAAGGCCCGCGGGCTCTCTGTTCCCGGGATGCCTCCGACGTTGATTCCCAGAAGACCGGTGAGCAGTCCCAGCGGCAGGAAGATGGCGGCCACAATGGAAAGCGTGTACATGGCGCGGTTCATCTGTTCCGACAGGCGGCTGTTGAGCTCCTCCTGACAGATCAACGCCCGTTCCCGGGCCGCATCGATGTCTTCCACATGACGTGCTGTTCGCTCTGCAATCTCCCGCAGGAACGTTTTATCGGTATCGCTCAGCCAGGCAATACGTTCGTGGGTCAGGCGGCCCAGCATATCCCGCTGGGGTGCCACATAACGCCGCAGGCTGATGCTTTCACGGCGCAATTCAGCCAGCCGAGGTCGCAGCTCCCCGCTTTTAGCGCTCACCACGGCGTCTTCCACCTCGGCAATCCGATCCTCAATGTCCGCTACTACGCCGCCGATACGGTCCGATATTCGGTCCACCACGGCAATGAAGAATTCTCCCGCTGTGGTGGGGCCGTTTCCTGATTGGATCGAGTCGTGGACGTCTTGAACGGCCATGACGCGATTTCTGCGCATGGTGATGATCCGGTGATCGCTGATGAACATGCGTATTGCCACCATGTCTTCAGGGTCAGCGTTGGGGTTGCAGTTGACACCCCTGAGGATCACCAGGGTCCCTGCTTCGGCAACCACGCTGCGAGGGCGTGTCCCCAGTTCGAGCAGGGCCTCCCGTATCAGTGGACTCAGTCCACTCTTGTGCTCCAGCCAATCCAGAGCGGTCGCGTTGACGGCGTCCAGGTGGATCCACAACAGCCCTTGCGTTGGCTGCCACGCATCCACATCGGTCCAGGTGAGCATATCTTCCTGTCTTCCGCTGCCTATACGGTGGGCATAGACGAGGCCTTCGGTTTTTTCGTTCACACTGTATTCCTTTGTCTGAGGTGCTGGCGATTATGTGCAATCGGTAAGGATCGGTGCATATCACCGTTGCCCATCGTACCTGCTCAAAAGCGTGCCGGTTTGCTTGTACCCTATCGGCGTTATCCTGTTTGGCGGGCAAGCGTGGCGGGCTGGTCTGGTGCTCGGCATTATTGCTGCGCGCCCTGTTGAGGTAGAGGGTGGCATGATTCGCTTCATCGTAAAATACGTCTCTCGTATATACACTACACCGTAAAAATGTAGTCCCGTTGGAACCGATAACTCTATAACGAATAAGGACTTCTGGCGATTGTTCGTTGCTATTACTGCATACTGAGTGCGTGCCGGCAAGCAGGGTCGCTAGTGCGGGACAATGCGTGACTGTATCTTCCTGATGCAATTTTTCTTTACTGACCAATACTGTTACGACTTTTTTATTTAAAATGCCACAATGTGGGTTTTTGCGCAATATTCTGCAACAAAAATTGTTGTGTTTCAATGCTCGACATTTTTTTTGTAATGGTGTCAGTAAAAATAAGGGAACTTTTTTATTCATATTAAAAAAGGAGGATGCAGATGAAGAAAAGGACGATGGGGTTGTTGGGGGGAGTGTTTTCCTTCCTGCTGTTGTCCGGTGCGGTTCATGCCGGCGATGCCTGTATAGAGTGTCACCAGAAAATTTCACCTGGTCAGGTCAAAGATTGGGAGGTCAGCGAGCATGCTAAAAATGACATCTCGTGCTCAACCTGTCATGGCGAGGAGCATAAAACTGCCGAGGATTACAAGAAAGCGGTCCTTCCGGATGAAAAAGTCTGCGCAGAGTGCCATGAACAACAGTTTGATCAATTCGCCCATGGCAAACACAATTTTGGCTGGACCAGCCTGAATGCGATACCGGCAACACACATGGCCCCCGATGAATTGATCGAAGGGGGAAGGGGATGCGGCGGCTGCCATAACATGGGGATCAAATCCGAGGCGCAGAAAAAAGAGTTGGCCGACAAAGGGTATCGCTATCAGAATAATTCCTGCGATGAGTGCCACACC
>JBFJXW010000296.1:0-2919 GCA_041622895.1 Desulfobulbus sp.
CAAGATTGCCCATCTGACCGGTACCGGCAAACCGAGTCCGCCCTATCGCATATTTTCAGACTGAAAATTTCCCGGATCAGCACCTTCCCCGAAAACAGGCCCTGCCCCTCCCGAAACCCGCGCAATCGCCGAATCGTTGCGCACAGGGTGGGCAAGCGAGAAGCCTTGCAGACCGCTATCATCCGGGGGCTAGCTCATGACCTTCTCACTTCAGGAACAATTATTCGGGCATATACTCGCAACACCTGATGTACTTTATGAACAAAAGCCGCTGCCTGTTTTGCCCTCACCCCTGCCAGACATCGAGGTTGATGGCTTTGCGGTGATGTTCCCAGGCATCATCCAGGAGCAGAAAATAGCCAAACAGCTGATAGTGGTACTCCACGGGATCAACAGATGAGTGAAACGGTACATCCAGAGCCGTGGCATAAATCAGCTGCCCGAGAAAGAGGCCGTCCGCTATCTCCACCAGTTCATCAAGACACAATCCGACAGGTGCAGGGCCGCCGACCATCGGATAGCGGTAGTGCAGCTGAAACACCTTTTTCTTTTTGGTTGCCGCATTATTCATCGGCAGGATGGATTCCTGATCGGCAACCCCGAGAAAGAGATACCCCTGACGGGCGAAGGGAGAAGGGCCGGCCTGGGAGACCGACTGCAGCACAGGATCCGGCACCCGGTAATTCATATCGATCATGCGCAGCAAAGGATCGGCCGCCCTGATGCGTTCCCCCTGCATATTGCTGCCTTCAACCCAATGCTTGGCCGCCTCCTGTCGCCAGAAAGCCTTATCCTGCTCGCTCATCCCCTTATCCCAGGGGCCGTGCTGCAGATACCGCGCATAGACGCCGGGTTGTTTCCAGTAATGCCGGCTGGCCTTCTTCACCAACCCATAATGGGGGGCACTGGCCAGATGGATTTTCAACTCCCTAACCCGATCAGTGTACCGTCTGGCAAGATCGCTGCTTTCGTCAAGCAACATGCTCAGCTTGCGGCCGCTGATTTTTTCAAAGGATTTGCCGGTCCACGGGAAGATATACTTGCCGATGCTGTGCCAGACCATATCGAGGATATGGGGGTCCTGCAGGACATCGTCGGCAAGCAGACTGGCCAGGGTGCTGGGAAACAGCTGACAGTCGCCGAAGTGTTTGTCGATTTCCAGTCGAAGGGTATCACGAAAACCCCTGTACGGATTCAGGGCAACCCCATGGTAATAGTCAAACCCATGCGCCACAGACTCGTGCCCGTACCAGTCCCTTTTTTCCCTGCCCTCGATGCGGCAGTTATACCCTTTATTGCCATGCCCCTGAAACAGGCCGTTCACCACCCGCGGGGCAACGCCGCGGCGAAAGAGCCGATGGAGCTTTTCAAAATGGCGCTGATGGTCCTCCTCGAGGGTCCGGGCGGAAATGTCCCAACTGATACGCTGCAGCATCTGCAGGATCGATTCATCTTCACGCAACATCTCGTCTACAGCTTCACTGTCGGATTGCTTGGGAGATTGCTCGACAATAAAGGTGGTGAATTTCCGGTGGAGCGCCTCATGACGTCGCCAGTCGGTGGCCCAGTCGGTGACGTTGGCCCATTGCACCGAGGTGCCGGCAGATCGCCCCGCTTTCCGCACCGGTGCACTCTTGTCATACCCCAACTCCAGGTATCCGCTCTCGCCGGCTCGCGGTCGTAACTGGGGAAAAGCGGTATCGGCATACACCTCCCGGGCATAGGCCGGATCCAGCATCAGGAAATACCCGTTTTTCCGATACCCGTAATCCACGATCTGCTCACCGGCAAAGAGCGTGTAGAGATAATCAAAGGGATTGTCGTGTCCTCCATACGCTTCCCCCAGCGGAATGACCGGCAGATCGGCACTGGACAGCAGGCGCAGACTGCCCAGGCTGTAATGCTTGCTGGCAAAAACCAGCTGCCCCAGATAGATGCCGTCGGCAATCTGGACCACTTCATCGATGAGGCGGGTCATGGGGTATGCAGGCTCAAGGTTGGACCACCGGTAATTGAGCTGATAGACCTGCTTGCCGTACGTTTCCGGGACCACGGACTGGCCGGGTGCCGCCAGAAAAACACCGCCGGTCATGCTGTAGGGAATGTTTTTTTCCCGGGCCAGATTGTCCGCCAGCAGTTCTCCGTCGAACAGCTGCTCCGAGATGGTATTCGGGCGAGGCTTCAAATTCCACATCGTCGTCAAGGCTGACAGGCCAAGGCCCTGAATACAATCAGGGTGGGGAGGATTTCGGAAATAGTTACGTCCGAGGCGAAAGGTTGCCGCATCGTAACAAGCCAGCATGGCGGCATCATTGGCGGTCTTGTCCGCCACGACTTCGCGGCTCACCGGCTCAAAGGTTTTGCCCATCCACAGGCCGGTATCGGCAAAGGCCAGATTCCAGCCGGCGGCCATCCATTCAATACTGGCAATGATAGACCGCTGTTTGCCGAAATGGCGCACCGTCTCCCGGAAATAATTGCTGTCCCGGATCGACAGGGGGATACCGATCATCGGGCCATCGACAACGGAATATTTTCCGCATTTGAACAGGGTTTCCAGTCTGTCGTGCACCGCAGCCCACTGACGGCGCTGCCCGTTGTCGGCCAGTATCCGCTGATACTCGGCCAGCAGACCATACATATCACCCGTGTAATCGTTATCGAGGAGGGCGTTCAGTTCCGTTGCCAGAGGCTCCACCGAAGCGGCAACAGGAAAATTGTCGGCACTGAGATATTCCGTGGTCATAACCTCTTCCTCATCTCTTCGATCTGTGATGCAACTGGCAACCGGGGACATCATGCACCTGCATGCCCTTGCAGAGGGAGACCTTCCCGTGGCTCACCCCGGCTGACCATGCGATGCACCAGCTGCAAGAAAGGATTCTGTCAAAAGATCGTTGTATCAAACGATACTCATTA
>JBFJXW010000297.1:0-2907 GCA_041622895.1 Desulfobulbus sp.
AGTGCCGCCAACTGATGGATGGCCATTCGTTTCTCTGCCTGGGTCTCGGCAACCTTGCCATGACGGCGGTCCCGCTGAATCGGCAGGTTGAAGGACAGGGCCGCTGTGTACATATCATCGCCGGGAGTATTCATGGTGGCCTCGCGCTGCATGTATTCGAGGGAGACGGTGACATCGGGAAAAAACTCCTTTTCCGCCAGTCTGGAGCCGACTGCGGCCTTGTCAATCTGTGCTTGCAGACTCTTGATTGCGGGACGGCTCTCCAGAGCCAGTTGTTCAATCTCACCAGCCGAAAGCATGAGCGGAGTCATGGCCACCTCGGCAATGGGCGGGATAGCGGTATCCGCCGGGCGGTAGGCCAGGGCGTTGAGAGTGGCGGCAAGAGAACGTCGCTGCTGTTGCAGGCCGATGCGCATTTCCTCCATCTTCGATCGTTCCAACTGTGCCTGAAAAACATCTTGCTGCTCCGTCTTGCCAACCCCGTACATGGATTCCGCCAAACGGGTGAGAGAATCCAGCAGTCTGATAGTGTCGGCGACAGTCTCCAGGGAGCGATCGATGAAATAGATCCGGTACCAGGTCTCTTTGACCATACGGCGCAATTCGATCCGCCGCTCTTCCACCACCCAGCGTTCCGCTTCGGCCTCCAACCCTGCCGCTTCCCGCATGAGATCACGCTTACCGTAAAAGGGGAGTTTCTGGCTGACGCCGAGCACCTTGGAAGTCATGTTCTCACGACTGAGATCGAATGGGTCCCGTATCAGGGCGTTCTGGATACCCACCATCATCATCGGATCATCAAGGGTGCCATCCTGGCGGACCCGCTCTACACGCATTCGCCAGCGCTCCTCAGAAGCCAGCACCTCAGGGTTATCCTTCATAGCCAGGACAACGAGGGCTTCGAGACGCTCCTGGGTCTTTCCTTTATCGGCCCAGAGGGGGTGATGGGCATCAAGAACCAGCAGGGAAAAAAAGAACACGGGGAAAAGAATCCGAAGCACCGGCATGGTGGTTACTCCTCCTGTTGCGTACAACGTGTCTGTTTCATATTGGTTCCGGTTTGCTGCTGTTCAGGAAGAATCGTCAGGCAACGAAATGTCGAAAAAATAGACAAAGAAGCGGGCATCCGGGTCCTATCTGGTTAGGGCATCCTTATCTGCATAAGATAGGTTCACGCAGGAACAATGTAAAGCGGGGGCGCTTCACGGAGTTCCTGATGGAGAGATACAGGACAGCATAGCCCTCGGTGCAGCAGTATCGTGGATTTCAAGACGTAAATTGACTCTTGCCCCGGTGATGAAACAATTATATTATGCGACCGAAGCGAGGAGGGGAAGTGCAATCAGCGTGCAAATAACGGCTTTGCACAATTGGACCCAATAGGTTAGTACAACAAATCTACCCTTTGGTGCAACGCCGCTTCGGGGCATATCCCTGCTTTCACCACGCTCCAGTGATTTTTTGTGGCCTCTTGCCTGAAATCCCTCTCAAAATGCTGAATGTTCGTGTGTCTCGCCTGCAAACAGGTTCAGACCGGAGAAGAGGTGTTTCGAAGGGAAAAAATTCAGCCAGCAACGGTATAGTAATTTGCGTGAAAAAAATAAAGAATCTACACCTCTTGTGATGCATACCGACTGGAGTCGGGCCTGGGGCGGACAGGAAATCAGAGTGCTTACCGAACTCAGGGAGATGCGCAGGTTAGGGTTCAGGGTGGCGTTGGTCGTGCCTGCCGATTCTGAACTGGCACGGAGGTGCGGCGCTGAAGGGTTTACCGTTTATCCGGTTTCCTTCTCTTCCAAATTTGATTGGCGTACCTGGCGGCAATTGTTTCAACTCATCACGCGAACCAGGCCGGCGGTGGTCAATACCCATTCATCCGAAGATTCCTGGACCGCCGGCTGTGTTGCCCGTCTCTGCAGAGTGCCGTTGATTATCCGCACTCGCCATGTTTCAGCGCCGGTTTCATCGGTTGTCAGCTACAATCTTTTTCCGCATGTTGTTTTCACCTGTAGTGCAGCTATCGCCGATCAGCTCATCTCCCAGGGCGTACGGCCCGAAAAGATCGTGGTTCTGCCAACCGGTGTCGACGAAACTCGCTTCGAGTTTTCTCCGGAAAACCGGCAAAAAGTGCGATCGGCATACGGGATAGGCAAAGAAGACATCCTGGTTGGCAATGTGGGGTTTCTTCGCAATTACAAAGGGCATCCCTTTATTATTAAAACGGCTGCGGCAATGCCGAAAAATTTCCGGTTCATGCTTGTCGGCGATGGTGATGACCTTCCTAATCTGCAAGCCTTAGCTCGCGAGTTAGGTGTTGAAGATCGGATAATTTTTGCCGGTCACCAGGAGCAGCCTGAAACATTTTTCAGCGCTTTTGACCTTACGTTTTTCTCGTCCTATGAAGCCGAAGGGGTGTCTCAGTCCTTGACGCAGGGGTTGTTGAACGGATTGCCGATCCTAGCCTGCCGCATTCCCTCGACCATGGAACCGCTGAACCTGATAACAGATTACCGGCTTGTTGAATATGATGACGTGGCCGGTGCCTGTAAGGGGCTTTCTGAACTTGCCGCACTGTCGCTCAGGGACCCGGAACGCATGTCGGTACAGCATCGAGCCATTGCTGATCAGTACGGCCTCCGCAGTATGGTCAAGACGCTGGTCGCCACGTATGCCCAGCATGGTGTTACGACTCCCTGATCGTGCGTTCCGGAACCTTCAACGGTTCCGCGTCCAGGGAGAAATATCTTGAAGATCCTTCAGGTACCTCTGCTCCATTGAAATAGTAGTAGAAATCAGGCAAGCGATTGTTTTGCTTCTTGCTGCATCCGGTATTGCCTGGTAGTCTTTTTAAGCTTTTTTTATTTGATATTATAGACTTTTTTGTCAATCCGTATCAAGAAGACACGA
>JBFJXW010000298.1:0-2634 GCA_041622895.1 Desulfobulbus sp.
CTTCAGGGTGAGATCCAGATGTTCTCCGACTACCTTTCGGGTGCCGGAGGCCAGTGAAAAACGACCGTCGCTAATGTGCACATTCAGCACCGGCAGAACATGAAGCACGGATGCAAAGGAAATATCCAGCTCCTTTGAGCCAGGCGGATGGCTGAACGGCAGGGGATCCGGCAGGTTAAGGCTGATATCGGGTCGCTCCAACGCAACCATACCCACGTTCAGTTTTCCTGTCAGCAGGTCCGTAATGTTCGGAGTGATCCGGATGGTGTCAGCCTTGCCCTGGAGCCTGTCAGGAAGGGAAAACGTAAGCTGATGCAAGGCAAGCGTGGGCGAAGGAAAATAATCAATCCCGATCTTCTCATAGCCGATTGCGATACCTGTTCGGGCAACGAGCATTTGCTGTACGGTTTCTTTGACCGTTGCGGACGAAAGCACGTGCTCTGTTGTCAGCAGTACAATCGACAGCAGCATAACCGACAGCAGCACAACAAAAAATCCCACGCCCAGCAGCCAGAATCGAAACCTTGATTTCCTGGATAAAGAGAACGTTGTCATTCTTGATTCCTGTTATTCCGGCAAGACTCCATTGGGCCATTCCTCTTAAAATATTTTCGACCCTACGTACACCAACGCGCTTCTCTAACGAAACAGAGAAAAGGCGAGCGATCTTGCGCTGGTACCAGCAGACACCTCGATGGATATCGGTAAACGGTGCTGCCCAACCGACTCACTTTATACAGCAGTGGAGAGTTAGGGAATTGCAAAGTGCATAAAAAGGAGACCGAGGGCAGTATCGAGCCAGGAAGAGGCGTATGCCCGGCGCCTGATCGTTGCCGTTGGTGGGCATTGAGCACTTCCCTTTTACCTGGCTCCTTGCCGAGTTTTGAATGGGACAGGCCCCACTCCCTATTCAGGTATGAAGAGGTATTCGCAGCCGGGGTGAGGGGGATATTTTCGATGATCGGAAATTTACCTTTATAGATCCTGATCTGCATTGAAAAAAGAGACGACCTGAAAGCTAAAGCGTTGCAGTCGCTTCAGGTTTTTTGCCTACGATCAAGGCTGTTTTATCAGGATTTTACCTTTGTTTTTTGGGTAGGTTGGTGGTTTATACATGCAAGGAATTTGAAGGATTGCTGCTGATTGAAGCTTAGCGCTCCAGTTGCTCATCCTCATTGTTCCCGGACCGAATTCGGGACTTGGTCATGGTATACTCCGGATTATCAAGTTCCATGATGGCCAGCGTTTCCGTTTTGGTTTTGGAAAAATTCATTGGGCGAAATCTCGCCTGTGCGGTTTGCCCTGGAATCAGGTGACAGGATGGAAAACCTATAACAAGCTGACGTCTTTAATATCGACTTGGAGGACTCGAAGTGAGAACAAACTACGTTTTGATTGATTATGAAAACGTACAGGTGAAATCTCTCTCCCTTTTGATGGAAGAGCAATTTCACGTGAAAGTATTTTTGGGACCAAAGAACTCAAAATTATCGACGGATTTTGTTCTCGCCATGAAAGAGCTTGGCGATCGAGCGGATTACATTTTGATGGAAACTTCAGGATCCAACGCGCTTGATTTTCATATTGCCTTCTATATCGGAGCGCTTGCAACAACAGATCCCACGGCTTTTTTTCATATTATATCGAAAGATACCGGTTTCGATCCTTTGATCAATCACCTGAAAGAAAAGAAAAAAATATTCTCCAAACGGTCGGCGTCAATAGAGGAGATGCCTTGTTTCTTGCCAGTTCCAGCAGCCAAGATCGAAAACGTGTCAAATGAAGTTAAGGTTACGACGAAGCCAAAAGGTAATTCCGCTAAATCCCTACTCGATGAATTGACCAAGGTTGCATTGAATGACCTCATAAAAAGAAAAAACTCGAAACCGCGTACTAAACAGACCCTTTTGAACACCATTCAGAATTCGTGCGGTAAGGAAAAGCCAATGACAGAGATCGAAGCCGTTTTTAAGTCACTGGTCAAAAAGGGCTACGTGAAAATTAGCGGAGAAAAGGTTACATACGCCCCGCCTAGTACTCATCTATAATTCCAATCCATCTTGACTTCGTGCATGCCTTGCGGCCATCAGGGCAGATAGGTAGCCCAGAGCCAGGACAGGGGCATGACCAGTATCAGGGCCGGGATCATGTCGGCCACGGAGAATTCCGCCCACGGTTCTGCTGCGTAAAAAATGTGACACTATATCCTTGCATACACTCTATCCTGTGTGTGTTGCGCCCTATTGGGGAACCTTGTGGATAAGCAAACGGCACCGGCCTCACCACCTGCGTTCGCCTCAGTTCTCCTCAATCTGCTGCCGCATAGATGTACTGCATAACCAAATAAAGCATGCACCATGCTTCAAATATACTGATTTTACAGAAAAAAATACCATCACGAAGAGTATCCGTCTCTTTCCCAGAATTGACACCCACCTGATCGGATTTATAGTAGTACTATGGTTTAGGCACATCTAATTTCAATGCGTATCTGGATACTGGCCTAAACGCACCACATGATACAACGAGTCCGAGTGAGAGCTCGATCAAGAGGAGAATTACCATGACCTACACATGCCAGAACTGTGGATCCACTTCGGAAGATCACAGCACCCTCTGCAATCCAACCGGCGA
>JBFJXW010000299.1:0-2379 GCA_041622895.1 Desulfobulbus sp.
CCAGCAATTCGCTGTGGAGCTGGAGATAATCCTCCGGGGTGCCGATATCGCGCCAGAGGGAACCGTCCACCCGCACATACCCTACCCTGCCTTTGCCAGCCAGTTCCTGGTAGAGATCGATGATGTGATGAAATCGATGTTCGGGAATCATCTCGATCACTTCCGGCGCAACCACATGGATGCCGGCAAAGGCAAGCCGTTGGCATTCTGTTGCACCAAAGGTCTGGATTCGGTCACCCTGCACGCCAACGGTATTGAATCGGGGATAATCGTGCATTGCCAGGGTGACATCTTCGGTGGAAAGCAGATGCTGCTGGTATATTTTTTTCAGATCCATACGGTGAAACAGGTCGCCGTTCATCACCAACACCGGCTCGTTATGCAATTGCTTCAACGCCTTGCGCAGGCTGCCGCCCGTGCCGAGGATTTCCGGCTCATACTGAACCAGCACTTCGGGCCAGGGAGCGAGCGCTGCCTGTATCTGCGCAGCCAGGTGGTGACAGTTGACCAGGATAGGCGAGCAGTCACAGGTGTGCAGTTGCTCAAGCAACAGATGCAATAAGGGACGGTTCACGACCGGAAACAATGGCTTAGGCCGGATAGTGCTATAGGGCCGCAAACGGGTACCGTACCCGGCGGCAAGGAGAATGGCCTGCATATCAGTGAAAATGGAATTGATCTTGACTTGAACCGGAAACTGCTCTACAAATCATGTTCCCGGCCGATTGATAAAAAATCATTAAATACGGGCGCGCACGGGGTTCTAACGGGTAGGAACCCTGTACCACCGACACACGCCTGACCTTGTACTGTTTCTCTTCTCTCCTTGCAAGCATCTGAACAGAAAAAACCATGATTACTCTTCTTGATTACGGCGCCGGTAATGTCCGCTCGGTTATCAATGCTATCGAACGCCTCGGTGAAACCGTGGTTCTCGTCAACAGCGGTGCAGATATCGACCGTGCCGAACGCCTGGTGTTCCCGGGAGTGGGCAACTTCGGTGCCCTCATGCATACCCTGCGGCAGAAACAACTGCGCGAGCCGCTGATTCGCTATCTGCAATCCGGCAAACCTTTTTTCGGCATCTGCGTGGCACTGCAGGCACTGTTCGAATCAAGCGAAGAGGCCCCGGATGAGCCGGGCCTGGGCATTCTTCCCGGCCGGGTGCAGCGCTTCACCACCGATCTCGCCATTCCCCATATAGGATGGAACGGATTGAAAATGCACCAGCCGTCGCCGTTGTTCCATGGCCTGCAGGGCAACGAAAAATTCTATTTTGTCCACTCCTATCACGTGGCGCCGGCAACCAAAGAGGCCATCCTGACCACCACCGATTACGGCTACGAATTCGTCAGTGCCATCCAGAAAGGGACCATGGTGGCCACGCAGTTCCATCCGGAAAAGAGCGGTCGCGCCGGTTTACAGGTGCTGGAAAATTTCCTGGCCGGCAACCGCGAAGCCATCCGTCCTGCGTCCTGTCCGCAGACCACGGTCCTGGCCAAACGGGTCATCGCCTGCCTGGATGTGCGTTCCAACGAACAGGGCGATCTGGTGGTGACCAAGGGTGACCAGTACGATGTCCGCCAGGAAGGCACGGTCCGCAACCTGGGCAAACCAGTGGAGCTGGCCAGAGACTATTACGAACAGGGGGCCGATGAGATCACCTTTCTCAACATCACCGGCTTCCGCGATTTTCCGCTCGAGGACATGCCGATGCTGCAGGTCTTGCAGCAGACTTCGAAGAATGTTTTTGTCCCCCTGACCATCGGCGGCGGCATTCGCGATTTCACTGATCGGGACGGTCATTTTTCCAGTGCCCTGGACGTCGCCTCGGAGTATTTCCGCTCCGGAGCCGACAAGGTGTCGATCGGCTCGGATGCCGTGCTGATTGTCGAAGAGGTGCTGAAAAAAGGTAAGGCCACGGGGCTCAGCTCCATCGAGCAGATCGCCCGGGTCTACGGCAATCAGGCGGTGGTTATCTCTGTCGATCCGCGTAGGGTCTATGTTGCCAGTCCCGATGCCGTGCCGCACAAGGTGATCAAAACGGCGTTTCCCGGTCCCAACGGTGAAGGCTATTGCTGGTACCAGTGCACCATCAAGGGCGGCCGCGAAGGACGGGAGTTGGATGCGATTACGCTGGCTGCGGTCTGCGAACAGTTGGGTGCGGGTGAAATTCTGCTCAACTGCATTGACAAAGACGGCACCAATTCGGGCTTTGACCTCGAACTGATCAACGCCGTGCGGTCCGCGGTGACCATTCCGGTCATTGCTTCCAGCGGAGCAGGCTGTGCCGAGCATTTCCTCGAAGTCTTCACCCAAACCAAGGCGGAGGCTGCCCTTGCTGCCGGTATTTTCCACCGCAACGAGGTGCCTATCGGC